>NZ_LFHY01000005.1:0-556310 GCF_001660175.1 Escherichia sp. B1147 | reverse complement strand
GGATATGGTTGAGGGTTACCTGGTGATGAAGTCTCTTGATCAGGAGATCTGATCAAGAGACAGTCCTCGGGAGGGGCTTTCCCGTTTCAGCATCCCGCTGAAATCTTCGGCCTACCTCCTTTCGCCCTGAATGCAGTCTACCGCTGACTTGCGGAAAAAAATAATTTCACCCGTGATTATTGCGTAACGTCTCGCAAAGAATATTTGCTGGCAGGATCGCAGACTACAAAGCCTGCGGATTGACAATCTGACCGTGAAGGCATACTTTCAGGAGTGAGGGTTGAGCGGGGTTTCCCCCGCCCTGGTAGTCTTAGTAAGCCGGGAAGCTAATCACTAAGAGCACCACGATGATGATCCACTTCATCATGACCCTTTCCTTATTTAAGGCCCCTTCCTCGGGAGGGGCTTTCCCGTTTCAGCATCCCGCTGAAATCGTCGGCTTACCTCCTTTCGCCATGCACGTAGTCTATCGCTGATTTGCGGAAAAAATAATTTCACCTGTGATTATTGCGTAACGTCTCGCAAAGAATATTTGCTGGCAGGATCGCAGACTACAAAGCCTGCGGATTGACAATCTGACCGTGAAGGCATACTTTCAGGAATGAGGGTAGAGCGGGGTTTCCCCCGCCCTGGTAGTCTTAGTAAGCTGGGTAGCTAACGACTAAGAGCACCACGATGATGAGTATCTTCATCATGACCCTTTCCTTATTTAAGGCCCCTTCCTCGGGAGGGGCTTTCCCGTTTCAGCATCCCGCTGAAATCTTCGGCTTACCTCCTTTCGCCCTGAATGCAGTCTACCGCTAACTTGCGGAAAAAATAGTTTCGTGCGTCATTACTGGATGCATGCTCGCAAAGTACCCGTCATTCAGACGATTCCCGAAACTGTTTCATAATTCCTCCATTTTTCTCCCTTATTGGCTGGCTACACTAGTATCATTCCGCGAAACGTTTCAGGAAGAGAAACTCTTAACGATGAAAGGCAGTTATAAATCCCGTTGGGTAATCGTAATCGTGGTGGTTATCGCCGCCATCGCCGCATTCTGGTTCTGGCAAGGCCGCAATGAATCCCAGAGCGCAGCACCAGGTGCGACGAAACAAGCGCAGCACCCACCTGCGGGGGGGCGCCGTGGTATGCGTTCCGGCCCTTTAGCGCCAGTTCAGGCGGCAACCGCCGTGGAACAGGCGGTTCCGCGTTATCTCACCGGGCTTGGCACTATTACCGCTGCTAACACCGTTACGGTGCGCAGCCGCGTAGATGGTCAACTGATGGCGTTACATTTCCAGGAAGGCCAGCAGGTAAAAGCAGGCGATTTACTGGCAGAGATTGACCCCAGTCAGTTTAAAGTCGCACTCGCCCAGGCCCAGGGGCAACTGGCAAAAGATAAAGCCACACTTGCCAACGCCCGCCGTGACCTGGCGCGTTATCAGCAGTTGGCAAAAACCAATCTCGTATCTCGCCAGGAACTCGATGCCCAACAGGCGCTGGTCAGTGAAACCGAAGGCACCATTAAAGCCGATGAAGCGAGCGTCGCCAGCGCACAACTGCAACTCGACTGGAGCCGGATTACTGCGCCAGTCGATGGTCGCGTTGGCCTGAAGCAGGTTGATGTTGGTAACCAAATCTCCAGTGGCGACACCACCGGGATTGTAGTGATCACCCAGACGCATCCTATCGATTTGCTCTTTACCCTGCCGGAAAGTGATATTGCTACTGTCATCCAGGCACAAAAAGCCGGAAAGCCGTTGGTGGTTGAAGCCTGGGATCGCACCAACTCGAAGAAGTTAAGTGAAGGCACACTGTTAAGTCTTGATAATCAAATCGATGCCACTACCGGTACCATTAAAGTGAAAGCTCGCTTTAATAATCAGGATGATGCGCTTTTCCCCAATCAGTTTGTTAACGCCCGCATGTTAGTCGACACCGAACAAAACGCGGTGGTGATCCCCACCGCCGCACTGCAAATGGGCAACGAAGGTCACTTTGTCTGGGTGTTGAATAGCGAGAATAAGGTCAGCAAACATCTGGTGACGCCGGGCATTCAGGACAGCCAGAAAGTGGTGATCCGCGCAGGTATTTCTGCGGGCGACCGCGTGGTGACGGATGGGATTGATCGCCTGACCGAAGGGGCGAAAGTGGAAGTGGTGGAAGCCCAGAGCGCCACCGCACCGGAAGAGAAAGCCACCAGCCGCGAATACGCGAAAAAAGGAGCTCGCTCCTGATGCAGGTGTTACCTCCGAGCAGCACAGGCGGCCCGTCGCGCCTGTTTATTATGCGCCCTGTCGCCACCACGCTGCTGATGGTTGCGATCTTACTCGCCGGGATTATCGGTTATCGCGCCCTGCCCGTTTCGGCGCTGCCGGAAGTGGACTACCCGACCATTCAGGTGGTCACGCTCTACCCTGGCGCCAGCCCGGATGTCATGACCTCTGCCGTTACTGCGCCACTCGAACGCCAGTTCGGGCAGATGTCCGGCCTGAAACAGATGTCTTCGCAAAGTTCCGGTGGCGCGTCGGTTATCACCTTACAGTTCCAGCTAACGTTACCGCTGGATGTCGCCGAGCAGGAAGTGCAGGCCGCGATTAACGCCGCAACTAACCTGTTACCGGGCGATCTGCCTAACCCACCGGTTTACAGCAAAGTGAACCCGGCAGATCCGCCAATCATGACGCTTGCCGTCACCTCAACCGCCATGCCGATGACGCAGGTGGAAGATATGGTGGAAACCCGCGTCGCGCAGAAAATCTCGCAGATTTCCGGCGTCGGCCTGGTGACACTTTCCGGCGGCCAGCGTCCGGCTGTTCGCGTCAAACTTAACGCCCAGGCGATTGCCGCCCTCGGCCTGACCAGCGAAACCGTGCGCACCGCCATTACCGGCGCTAACGTTAACTCGGCTAAAGGTAGCCTCGACGGGCCTTCCCGCGCGGTAACGCTTTCCGCTAACGACCAGATGCAATCCGCCGAAGAGTATCGTCAGCTGATAATCGCCTATCAGAACGGCGCGCCGATTCGTCTTGGTGATGTCGCAACCGTAGAACAAGGCGCAGAAAACAGCTGGCTTGGCGCGTGGGCGAATAAAGAACAGGCTATCGTGATGAATGTTCAGCGCCAGCCTGGTGCCAACATTATCTCTACCGCCGACAGTATTCGGCAGATGCTGCCGCAGCTCACTGAGAGTCTGCCGAAATCGGTAAAAGTGACGGTACTTTCCGATCGCACCACCAATATCCGCGCATCGGTTGACGATACCCAGTTTGAGCTGATGATGGCAATCGCGCTGGTAGTCATGATTATCTACCTGTTTTTGCGCAATATTCCGGCAACCATCATTCCAGGCGTCGCAGTGCCGCTGTCATTAATCGGCACCTTCGCGGTCATGGTGTTTCTCGATTTTTCGATTAATAACCTGACGCTGATGGCGTTAACTATCGCCACCGGATTTGTGGTCGATGACGCCATCGTGGTGATCGAAAACATTTCGCGCTATATCGAAAAAGGCGAAAAACCGTTGGCGGCGGCGCTCAAAGGCGCAGGCGAAATCGGTTTTACCATTATCTCTCTGACCTTCTCGCTGATTGCAGTGCTGATCCCACTGCTGTTTATGGGCGATATCGTCGGGCGACTGTTCCGCGAATTTGCCATTACTCTGGCGGTAGCGATTTTGATCTCGGCCGTGGTGTCGCTGACCCTGACGCCGATGATGTGCGCGCGGATGCTCAGTCAGGAGTCGCTGCGTAAACAGAACCGCTTCTCCCGGGCCTCGGAAAAAATGTTCGACAGGATAATCGCCGCCTACGGTCGGGGGCTTGCGAAAGTGCTGAATCATCCGTGGCTGACCTTAAGCGTGGCGCTCAGTACGCTGCTGCTTAGTGTGTTGCTGTGGGTATTCATTCCGAAAGGCTTCTTCCCGGTGCAGGACAACGGCATTATTCAGGGTACCCTGCAGGCACCGCAATCCAGCTCCTTTGCCAATATGGCACAGCGGCAACGCCAGGTTGCGGACGTAATTTTGCAAGATCCAGCGGTGCAAAGTCTGACCTCATTTGTTGGCGTTGATGGCACTAACCCGTCGCTGAACAGTGCGCGTTTGCAGATCAACCTCAAACCGCTGAATGAACGTGATGACCGGGTACAAAAAGTCATCGCCCGTCTGCAAACGGCGGTGGATAAAGTGCCGGGCGTCGATCTCTTCTTGCAACCGACGCAGGACCTGACTATTGATACTCAGGTCAGCCGCACGCAGTACCAGTTTACATTACAGGCCACGTCACTGGATGCGCTCAGTACCTGGGTGCCGCAGCTGATGGAAAAACTCCAGCAACTGCCGCAGCTCTCTGATGTCTCCAGCGACTGGCAGGACAAAGGTCTGGTGGCGTATGTCAATGTTGATCGCGACAGCGCCAGCCGTCTGGGGATCAGCATGGCGGATGTCGATAACGCCCTGTACAACGCGTTTGGTCAGCGACTGATTTCCACTATTTATACTCAGGCCAACCAGTATCGCGTGGTGCTGGAGCACAACACGGAAAATACCCCTGGGCTTGCGGCGCTGGATACCATTCGCCTGACCAGCAGCGACGGCGGTGTGGTGCCACTTAGCTCGATAGCCAAAATTGAGCAGCGTTTCGCGCCGCTCTCCATCAACCATCTGGATCAGTTCCCGGTCACCACCATCTCCTTTAATGTGCCGGATAACTATTCGCTGGGCGATGCGGTGCAGGCGATTATGGACACCGAGAAGACGCTGAATCTGCCGGTGGATATCACCACACAATTCCAGGGCAGCACTCTCGCCTTCCAGTCGGCTTTGGGCAGCACTGTCTGGCTGATTGTCGCGGCAGTAGTGGCGATGTATATCGTGCTCGGCATTTTGTACGAAAGCTTTATTCATCCGATCACTATTCTCTCGACGTTGCCAACGGCAGGGGTCGGCGCACTACTGGCGTTACTGATTGCCGGTAGCGAACTGGATGTGATCGCTATTATCGGCATTATTTTGCTGATTGGTATCGTGAAGAAGAACGCCATCATGATGATCGACTTCGCGCTGGCTGCCGAGCGCGAGCAAGGTATGTCACCGCGCGATGCCATCTATCAGGCCTGCCTGCTGCGTTTTCGGCCGATCCTGATGACCACTCTGGCGGCACTGCTCGGCGCGCTGCCGCTGATGTTGAGTACCGGAGTCGGCGCGGAACTGCGTCGTCCGTTAGGCATTGGTATGGTCGGTGGTCTGGTTGTCAGCCAGGTATTGACGCTGTTCACCACGCCGGTGATTTATCTGCTGTTCGACCGTCTGGCATTGTGGACCAAAAGCCGCTTTGCCCGTCATGAAGAGGAGGCGTAAGTGAAGTTTTTTGCCCTCTTCATTTATCGCCCAGTGGCGACGGTTTTACTGTCGGTCGCCATTACCCTGTGCGGCATACTGGGTTTCCGTATGCTGCCGGTGGCCCCGCTGCCACAGGTCGATTTTCCAGTGATCATGGTCAGCGCCTCGCTACCCGGTGCGTCGCCGGAGACAATGGCGTCTTCCGTTGCCACACCGCTGGAACGATCGCTTGGGCGCATTGCCGGGGTCAGCGAAATGACCTCCAGCAGTTCGCTCGGCAGCACGCGCATTATTTTGCAGTTTGATTTTGACCGGGATATCAACGGCGCGGCGCGTGATGTCCAGGCTGCGATCAACGCCGCACAAAGCCTGCTGCCCAGTGGGATGCCCAGCCGTCCGACCTATCGCAAAGCGAACCCGTCGGATGCGCCAATTATGATCCTGACGCTGACGTCCGATACTTATTCCCAGGGTGAACTGTACGATTTCGCCTCAACGCAACTGGCGCCGACGATTGCGCAAATCGACGGCGTCGGTGATGTCGATGTCGGCGGCAGCTCGCTGCCTGCGGTGCGCGTCGGGCTGAATCCACAGGCGCTGTTTAATCAGGGCGTCTCGCTGGACGATATACGCACCGCCATCAGCAATGCCAACGTGCGTAAACCGCAGGGCGCACTGGAAGATGACACTCATCGCTGGCAGATCCAGACCAACGATGAGCTAAAAACCGCCGCCGAATATCAGCCGCTGATTATTCACTACAACAACGGCGGTGCCGTTCGTCTGGGCGATGTGGCGACGGTGACCGACTCAGTGCAGGATGTGCGTAACGCCGGGATGACCAACGCCAAGCCAGCTATTTTGCTGATGATCCGCAAACTGCCGGAAGCCAATATTATCCAGACGGTAGACAGCATCCGGGCAAAATTACCGGAGTTGCAGGAGACAATTCCGGCGGCGATTGATCTGCAAATTGCTCAGGATCGCTCCCCCACCATTCGCGCCTCGCTGGAAGAAGTCGAGCAAACGCTGATTATCTCGGTGGCGCTGGTAATTCTGGTGGTCTTTTTATTCCTGCGCTCGGGTCGCGCCACCATCATTCCCGCCGTTGCGGTGCCGGTTTCGCTGATTGGTACGTTTGCGGCGATGTATCTGTGCGGTTTCAGTCTCAATAACCTTTCGTTAATGGCACTCACCATCGCCACTGGCTTTGTCGTGGATGACGCCATCGTGGTGCTGGAAAACATTGCCCGTCATCTGGAAGCGGGGATGAAACCGTTGCAAGCCGCACTGCAAGGCACCCGTGAAGTTGGCTTTACGGTGTTGTCGATGAGCTTGTCACTGGTGGCGGTGTTCCTGCCGCTGCTGTTGATGGGCGGATTGCCTGGTCGTCTGTTACGCGAGTTTGCCGTTACGCTTTCAGTCGCCATCGGTATTTCGCTGCTGGTTTCTCTGACATTAACGCCGATGATGTGCGGCTGGATGCTGAAAGCGAGCAAGCCGCGCGAACAAAAGCGTCTGCGTGGTTTTGGTCGGATGCTGGTTGCGCTGCAACAAGGCTACGGCAAGTCGCTGAAATGGGTTCTCAACCATACCCGTCTGGTGGGCGTGGTGCTGCTTGGTACTATCGCGCTCAATATCTGGTTGTATATCTCAATCCCGAAAACTTTCTTTCCGGAGCAGGACACCGGCGTACTGATGGGCGGAATACAAGCTGACCAAAGTATTTCGTTTCAGGCGATGCGCGGCAAGTTGCAGGACTTCATGAAAATTATTCGTGACGATCCGGCGGTGGATAATGTCACCGGCTTTACCGGCGGTTCGCGCGTTAACAGTGGGATGATGTTTATCACGCTGAAACCACGCGACGAACGCAGCGAAACGGCGCAGCAAATTATCGACCGTCTGCGCGTGAAACTGGCGAAAGAGCCGGGGGCGAATCTGTTTTTGATGGCAGTACAGGATATTCGTGTTGGCGGACGTCAGTCGAACGCCAGTTACCAGTACACGTTGCTCTCTGACGACCTGGCGGCGCTGCGCGAATGGGAGCCGAAAATCCGCAAAAAACTGGCAACGTTGCCGGAACTGGCGGACGTAAACTCCGACCAGCAGGACAATGGCGCGGAGATGAATCTGGTTTACGACCGCGACACCATGGCGCGGCTGGGGATCGACGTGCAGGCTGCCAATAGCCTGTTAAATAACGCCTTCGGTCAGCGGCAAATCTCGACCATTTACCAGCCGATGAACCAGTATAAAGTGGTGATGGAAGTGGATCCGCGCTATACCCAGGACATCAGCGCGCTGGAAAAAATGTTCGTCATTAATAACGAAGGCAAAGCGATCCCGCTGTCGTATTTTGCTAAATGGCAACCAGCGAACGCGCCATTGTCGGTGAATCATCAGGGATTATCGGCAGCTTCGACCATCTCGTTCAACCTGCCGACCGGGAAGTCGCTCTCAGATGCCAGTGCGGCAATCGACCGTGCAATGACCCAGCTTGGCGTGCCTTCCACAGTGCGCGGCAGTTTTGCCGGAACGGCACAGGTGTTCCAGGAGACGATGAATTCGCAGGTGATCCTGATTATTGCGGCGATCGCCACGGTTTATATCGTGTTGGGGATGCTGTATGAGAGTTACGTGCATCCGCTAACCATTCTCTCCACCCTGCCTTCGGCGGGCGTCGGGGCGCTGCTTGCGCTGGAGCTGTTCAATGCCCCGTTCAGCCTAATCGCCCTGATAGGGATCATGCTATTAATCGGCATTGTGAAGAAAAACGCCATTATGATGGTCGATTTTGCCCTCGAAGCCCAACGGCACGGTAACCTGACGCCGCAGGAAGCTATTTTCCAGGCCTGCCTGCTGCGTTTTCGCCCGATTATGATGACTACACTGGCGGCGCTGTTTGGCGCGCTGCCGCTGGTATTGTCGGGCGGTGATGGCTCGGAGCTGCGTCAACCCTTGGGGATAACTATTGTCGGCGGTCTGGTAATGAGTCAGCTCCTGACGCTGTATACCACGCCGGTGGTGTATCTCTTTTTCGACCGTCTGCGGCTGCGTTTTTCGCGAAAATCTAAAGAAACGGTAACCGAGTAAATGACAGATCTTCCTGACAGCACCCGCTGGCAATTGTGGATTGTGGCTTTCGGCTTCTTTATGCAGTCGCTGGACACCACCATCGTCAACACCGCCCTTCCCTCAATGGCGCAAAGCCTGGGGGAAAGCCCGCTGCATATGCACATGGTCATTGTCTCTTATGTGCTGACCGTGGCGGTGATGCTGCCTGCCAGCGGCTGGCTGGCGGACAAAGTTGGCGTGCGCAATATTTTCTTTACCGCCATCGTGCTGTTTACCCTCGGTTCGCTGTTTTGCGCGCTTTCCGGCACCCTGAACGAACTGTTGCTGGCACGTGCGTTACAGGGCGTCGGCGGGGCGATGATGGTGCCGGTTGGCAGGCTAACGGTGATGAAAATTGTTCCGCGCGAGCAATATATGGCAGCGATGACCTTCGTCACGCTGCCCGGCCAGGTCGGCCCACTTCTTGGTCCGGCGCTCGGCGGCCTGCTGGTGGAGTACGCGTCGTGGCACTGGATCTTTTTGATCAACATTCCGGTGGGGATTATCGGTGCGATCGCCACGCTGATGTTAATGCCGAACTACACCATGCAGACACGGCGTTTCGATCTCTCCGGCTTTCTGTTACTGGCGGTTGGCATGGCGGTATTAACGCTGGCACTGGATGGCAGTAAAGGTACAGGACTGTCGGCGCTAACCATCGCCGTGCTGGTAGCTGTGGGCGTGGTAGCTATTGCGCTTTATCTGCTGCATGCCAGAAACAACCACCGCGCCCTGTTCAGCTTGAAACTGTTTCGCACCCGCACCTTCTCGCTCGGTCTGGCGGGGAGCTTCGCCGGGCGTGTCGGCAGCGGCATGTTGCCCTTTATGACGCCGGTTTTCCTGCAAATTGGCCTCGGTTTTTCGCCGTTTCATGCCGGATTGATGATGATCCCGATGGTGCTCGGCAGTATGGGGATGAAGCGAATTGTGGTGCAGGTAGTGAATCGCTTTGGTTATCGTCGGGTTCTGGTGGCAACCACGCTGGGCCTGTCGCTGGTCACCCTACTGTTTATGACCACCGCGCTGCTGGGCTGGTACTACGCTTTACCGTTCGTCCTGTTTTTACAAGGGATGGTCAACTCGACCCGTTTCTCCTCCATGAACACCCTGACGCTGAAAGATCTGCCAGACAATCTGGCGAGCAGCGGCAACAGCCTGCTGTCGATGATTATGCAACTGTCGATGAGTATTGGCGTGACCATTGCCGGGCTGTTGCTGGGGCTTTTTGGTTCGCAGCATGTCAGCGTCGACAGCGGCACCACACAAACCGTCTTTATGTACACCTGGCTTTGCATGGCGTTTATCATCGCCCTTCCGGCGTTCATCTTTGCCAGAGTTCCGAACGATACGCATCAAAATGTGGCTATTTCGCGGCGCAAAAGGAGCACTCAATGAAGTTCTGGCGGCCCGGTATTACCGGCAAACTGTTTCTGGCGATTTTCGCCACCTGCATCGTCTTGCTGATCAGTATGCACTGGGCTGTGCGTATTAGTTTTGAGCGTGGATTTATTGATTACATCAAACATGGCAATGAGCAGCGGCTGCAAATGCTTGGCGATGCTCTGGGCGAACAGTATGCGCAGCATGGTAACTGGCGCTTCCTGCGCAACAACGATCGCTTTGTATTTCAGATCCTGCGTTCATTTGAGCATGATAATTCAGAAGACAAACCCGGCCCCGGGATGCCGCCGCACGGCTGGCGCACCCAGTTCTGGGTAGTTGATCAAAACAACAAAGTTCTGGTTGGTCCGCGCGCCCCCATTCCGCCGGACGGCTCGCGACGGCCAATTTTGGTCAATGGGATGGAGGTTGGCGCGGTGATCGCCTCACCCGTTGAACGGTTAACCCGCAATACTGATATCAATTTCGATAAACAGCAGCGACAAACCAGTTGGCTGATTGTCGCTCTGGCAACCTTACTCGCAGCATGTGCCACCTTCCTGCTGGCGCGCGGTCTGTTGGCCCCCGTCAAACGGTTAGTCGATGGCACGCACAAACTGGCGGCGGGCGATTTCACCACTCGCGTGACGCCCACCAGCGAAGATGAACTGGGCAAGCTGGCACAAGATTTCAACCAACTCGCCAGCACGCTGGAGAAAAACCAGCAGATGCGCCGCGATTTTATGGCCGATATCTCTCACGAATTGCGTACACCACTGGCGGTACTTCGCGGTGAACTGGAAGCTATTCAGGATGGCGTGCGTAAGTTCACCCCCGAGACGGTGGCGTCTTTGCAGGCAGAAGTCGGAACGCTGACCAAACTGGTGGACGATCTCCATCAGTTGTCGATGTCTGATGAAGGCGCCCTCGCCTATCAAAAAGCACCGGTAGATTTGATCCCTCTGCTGGAAGTGGCGGGCGGCGCATTTCGCGAACGATTCGCCAGTCGTGGCCTGAAACTGCAATTTTCCCTGCCAGACAGCATTACCGTATTTGGCGATCGCGACCGTTTAATGCAGTTGTTCAATAACTTACTGGAAAACAGCCTGCGCTATACCGACAGCGGCGGCAGCCTGCAAATCTCCGCCGAACAGCACGATAAAACAGTGCGACTGACCTTTGCCGACAGCGCGCCGGGCGTCAGAGACGATCAGCTGCAAAAATTGTTTGAGCGTTTTTATCGTACCGAAGGTTCCCGCAACCGTGCCAGCGGCGGTTCCGGGCTGGGGCTGGCGATTTGCGTTAACATCGTTGAAGCGCATAATGGCCGCATTCTTGCCGCCCATTCGCCTTTTGGCGGGGTAAGCATTACAGTAGAGTTACCGCTGGAACGAGATTTACAGGGAGAAGCATGACCGAGTTACCCATCGACGAAAACACGCCACGCATTTTAATCGTGGAAGATGAACCTAAGCTTGGGCAGTTGCTCATTGATTATCTGCGTGCCGCGAGCTACGCACCAATGCTTATCAGCCACGGCGATCAGGTACTGCCGTACGTGCGCCAGACGCCGCCGGATCTGATCCTGTTGGATCTGATGTTGCCAGGTACCGATGGTCTGACGCTATGCCGGGAAATTCGTCGTTTTTCCGATGTCCCAATTGTGATGGTGACGGCGAAAATCGAAGAGATCGATCGCCTGCTGGGGCTGGAAATTGGTGCTGATGATTATATCTGCAAGCCTTACAGCCCGCGTGAAGTAGTCGCGCGCGTTAAAACCATTTTGCGCCGCTGCAAACCGCAGCGTGAGTTGCAACAACAGGATACCGAAAGCCCGTTGATTATCGACGAAGGTCGTTTTCAGGCTTCATGGCGAGGCAAACTGCTTGATCTGACACCCGCGGAATTTCGCCTGTTGAAAACGCTCTCCCATGAGCCAGGTAAAGTATTCTCCCGCGAACAATTGCTCAATCATCTTTACGACGACTACCGCGTGGTAACCGACCGAACTATCGACAGCCACATTAAGAACCTGCGCCGCAAACTAGAATCTCTCGACGCCGAACAGTCATTTATCCGTGCCGTTTACGGTGTCGGTTACCGTTGGGAAGCTGACGCCTGCCGTATTGTTTAACCTGTTCTTTATGATGGCAGTTTCAAATTACAACGCGGACTGTACCCTCGCCCACTGAGTATTATTACCCTCTCTGAAAAAGAGAGGGATAAAGCCGTGCTCGTATTCAGATTCCAGCATATTTATCAGTAATCTCCCCCATGTATTAGAGGGTATTCCCCTGATTGGCAACCACCTGAATATCACCCATACTTAGGTCGTTACATACTGTTTTCGATACGCAATTTCAAGCAAGGAGTCAATATGGCTGGTTGGTTTGAACTTAATAAGAGCAGTGATAATCAGTTCCGTTTTGTGTTAAAAGCGGGGAACGGAGAAACCATTCTCACAAGCGAATTGTATGCCTCAAAAGCCTCTGCGGAAAAGGGTATTGCCTCGGTACAAAGCAACAGTCCGCAGGATGAACGCTATGAGAAAAAAACGGCGAGCAACGGCAAGTTTTATTTCAATTTGAAAGCTGCCAATCATCAGATAATTGGCTCCAGCCAGATGTATGCTACCGCTCAATCACGCGAAGTCGGAATTGCTTCTGTAAAAACCAATGGCGTAAGTCAGACGGTGAAAGATAAGACTTAATCATTGTGCCGGGCGCGGATGACGCGTCCGGCTTTATTTCCAATAAACACTGACTTATTGATTTTCAGGATTAATCTGCGCCGTTAAAATAGTAGGCACAGGCAAGCACTCATTGTGCTCTCTTTGTTTGACATTCCCCATCCTTATCCTCCTGAACATGTTCATATGGCAAAATATCTTCTAATACTTTGCGTGACGCTCCCCGGTTTATGACATACACTGACGTAAGACTTTTACTTACAAGAGAGCATAAACATGGCCAGAACGATGACGGTTGATCTTGGCGATGAGCTGCGCGAATTTATCGAGTCCTTGATTGAATCCGGCGACTATCGCACCCAAAGCGAAGTGATCCGTGAGTCACTGCGCTTACTTCGAGAAAAACAAGCAGAGTCTCGCCTGCAAGCGTTACGTGACATGCTTGCGGAAGGGTTGAATAGTGGTGAAGCCCAGCCGTGGGAAAAGGATGCGTTTTTACGGAAGGTGAAAGCAGGGATAAGGAAATAATGTGCGTATTATTAAGCTCATGCCAAAAGCCAACGAGGATTTAGAAGGCATCTGGTATTACAGTTATCACCATTTCGGCGAACCACAAGCCGACAAATATGTTGAACATCTTTCAGAAGTTCTCCAGATTCTGAGTAACAATAATATAGGTACTCCCAGACCTGAATTAGGCGAAGGCATTTTTGTTCTTCCTTTTGAACGCCACCTCATTTATTTCCTGCAATCACCAAGGGAAATTATCGTCATTCGCATCCTTAACCAAAACCAGGACGCTACCAGACATTTGCACTGGAGCTAAACCCACCGATTGCGCTACAATGCCCGCCCTTAAAGTGGGGACACTCCCCTAACCGCTTCATCTGGTGAAGCGGGTCTGACCTGTCATCAGAACGAGAGAATTATGTTTAAACCGGAACTCCTTTCCCCGGCGGGAACGCTGAAAAATATGCGTTACGCTTTCGCCTATGGCGCAGATGCTGTTTATGCGGGCCAACCGCGTTACTCCCTTCGTGTGCGCAACAACGAATTCAACCACGAAAACCTTCAGCTCGGCATCAATGAAGCCCACGCACTGGGGAAAAAGTTTTATGTCGTGGTGAACATTGCACCACATAACGCCAAGTTGAAAACCTTTATCCGTGACCTGAAACCGGTTGTGGAAATGGGGCCGGATGCGCTGATTATGTCCGATCCTGGGCTAATTATGCTGGTACGTGAGCACTTCCCGGAGATGCCTATTCATCTTTCCGTGCAGGCTAACGCCGTAAACTGGGCAACGGTAAAATTCTGGCAGCAGATGGGCCTGACCCGTGTGATCCTCTCTCGCGAACTGTCACTGGAAGAGATTGAAGAGATCCGCAATCAGGTGCCAGATATGGAGCTCGAAATCTTCGTTCACGGCGCACTGTGTATGGCCTACTCCGGCCGCTGCCTGCTCTCGGGCTACATTAACAAACGCGACCCGAACCAGGGAACCTGCACCAATGCCTGCCGCTGGGAGTACAACGTGCAGGAAGGCAAAGAAGATGACGTCGGCAACATCGTACACAAGTACGAGCCGATTCCGGTGCAAAACGTTGAGCCTACGCTGGGTATTGGCGCGCCAACCGACAAAGTGTTTATGATCGAAGAGGCCCAGCGTCCGGGCGAGTATATGACCGCGTTTGAAGACGAACACGGCACTTACATCATGAACTCGAAAGATCTGCGTGCCATCGCCCACGTCGAGCGCCTGACAAAAATGGGCGTGCATTCGCTGAAAATCGAAGGCCGCACCAAATCTTTCTACTATTGTGCACGCACCGCGCAGGTTTATCGTAAGGCTATCGATGATGCCGCTGCAGGCAAACCGTTCGACACCAGCCTGCTGGAAACGCTGGAAGGCCTGGCGCATCGCGGCTATACCGAAGGTTTCCTGCGTCGCCATACGCATGATGATTATCAGAACTACGAATACGGTTATTCCGTTTCTGACCGTCAGCAGTTTGTTGGTGAGTTTACCGGTGAGCGTAAAGGCGACCTCGCGGCGGTAGCGGTTAAAAACAAATTCTCCGTTGGCGACAGCCTTGAGCTGATGACTCCACAGGGCAACATCAACTTTACCCTTGAGCATATGGAAAACGCCAAAGGCGAAGCGATGCCGGTTGCACCGGGCGATGGTTATACTGTGTGGATCCCGGTCCCGCAGGATCTCGAGCTGAACTATGCGCTACTGATGCGCAATTTCTCTGGGGAAACCACGCGTAATCCGCACGGTAAGTGATTAATTTCGACTATTTTTCCCGGATAGAAAATTCTTAGAAATCGATCACATACAGCTGCATTTATTAAGGTTATCATCCGTTTCGCTGAAAAACATAACCCATAAAATGCTAGCTGTACCAGGAACCACCTCCTTAGCCTGTGTAATCTCCCTTACACGGGCTTATTTTTTACGCGTAATACAATGAAATAAAAGGATTTATTTCTGGTCACGTCCACACATTGACCACATCGACAAAAAAGCCCCTCGACTGAGGGGCTTCCTGTTTGTAATTACATCCACATAATTTGCTGTCCTGACGGCAACGGGTGCGGCCTTACGGCGTGGACTTCTCCCGGCTTCACAATGTATCGCTGTACCGACTCATAAGTGATGAACGTGGCGCTGCAATTCACGTTCTGGCACTGATGATAACGCTCTTTTGTCGTGTCAGTAATATAGCGGCTTGTACGCGCATGTGCGGCATTCTGGCATAAAGGACAATGAAACATCGCGAGCACCTCTTCCGGTTTTGTTGATGGTGCCATTTTAGTTAATTTACCCTTATAAAACAAATAGATAAATAAAACACATCACTCTTCATCTTCTGTTTCATACTCCACATCAGAAAGCCTGACCTCAAGCTCTAAGGACGTCGTGAAGCCGCTATTATTCAGAAAATGTGTCACCTTAGTGATTGTCCAGTCCTGCTCGTCTATGACGCGCTTAAAGCCTGACACTCTGACCGGCGTTTCCGTGTAAATATCAGCCCGACCAGTGGCAAGGCTGATGGAGAACTCCGCAACGCCCCGTTGCAGTTTGTCCCACTTCGCCTGAGCGGCGCGCATTGCCTGCGCTTTCGTGGCATATACCGTGGTCAGGGCAAAAACGTTGTCAGCCTCACCGGCCATGTATTCACCTTCGCGCGCTTCCGGTACTTTTGGCGCTTTCTTCTGCGTGACTGGTTTCGCTTTCGGGTGCTCCAGTGCGCGCAGGTGTTTCTCTTTCTTTTTGCGTTTCAGTTTTACCTTCTGCTTTTGCGGCTTCGGGTCTTTGGTGTGTAGCCACTTTGCCGTTACGCCGGTGTAGGCTCCACGGTCAGCAATCGCAAAATGGTGACGGTCGCCATCGCTGCGGGTGATGGTAATCTGCGGGATTTTTTTACCGCTGGCCGTCACCCCCTGCCCCGCTTTGAGAAACAGCAGTTTTCCCATTTTTACCGACACCTCACCACCGTTGCGTTCTGCAAGACGGGTCATGAATTTCGCATCGGACTCCTGCGACTGGTCGATGTGCGGGATTTTAATTCCGGCCAGTGACGGAGCGACACTGGCTTCCAGCTTGTTACGGGAGGCTATCGCCTCAACAATCGCACCGAGCGTGGTGTCATGCCAGGAGCCTTCACGGCGGGAATTGAGCGTCCCGCGAAAATCTGCACTCCGGGCGCGGATGGTAACCACATCCGGTGCGCCCCGGTGTTCAACCTCATCAACGGTAAATTTCCCTTTGCATACCAGGGCAAAACCTTTCCAGCCGATATACACCGTCAGGACAGCGCCACGAACCGGCAGCCCGACCTGCCCGTCGGCATCGTTCAGTTCAATATCAAGCTGGTCAGCCTCAAAGCCCCGGTTATCCGTCAGGGTCATGCTCATCAGACGGTCGCTGATATTGCCGGTAATATCCCTGCTGTCGAGCATCAGCATATAATCCGGCGTCAGCGTACTGCCTGCATCAAATGTCAGCGCATCCAGCATTATCCTGCCCCCGTCATACCCGTGAATCTGGTCGCCATACTGCCGGCCTTACCGATGAGCGACTCCGCCTGTTTACCGATATCGCCATAAAGCGCGGCCAGTGATTCATCAATGCGGGTGAGCGACAGCGTAAAATCAATTTTCCGGGGTGTGCCGTCTGCAAAGAAAATACTCCCTGTTTCACTCACCTTGCTGATGACATACATGCCGTAAATCATGCCGGTGCCATCCAGCAACGGCCACGCCCGGCCTTCCTCTGCCATCAGCCTGAGCGTGGTCATCGTCAGCTTTCCGCCGGTCAGTTCGGGATAAAGCACACCGGCAAGCGTCATGTTTTCCTCACCCACACCGAGAAACTGGTAGGCATCCCGTTTACCGATACGGGAATTTGACGGCCAGCGATAATCTGATTCACGCTGCATGGTCTGGTGTGGCAGCGTCTGGCGCATAAAAACAAACATACCTAACGCGAGCATCATTTTTCGTCACCTCCTTAACCGTCATGCATCATGCTGGCACGGGCGCGCGCACGTTTATCCCGCTCGTATTTTTCGAGCGCGTCCTGTAACTGGCGGTCAAGCTGTGTCCCCGGCGCAGTACCACCCGTCAGGCTGATGTGATATTCGTTTTTACTCTGGTCTACATAAGAGCGGCCAGCCGGTGCCGTAACCGGCTGATAAGCCTGATAGCCAGCATAGGAGCTGGTCGCCGGAATATAACCACCGGTGCCATACGTGGCGGCATGAGTCCTTGCGGCGGTCTGGTCAAGTGTGTCTGACTCTTTGTTGATAACACCGAGTTTTTCCAGTACCCAGTCAATACCACTGCGCAGTTTGTTGAACGCATTAAGCGGCAGCATCAACGCGTCAGCCAGTGCCTGCCCGAACATGACGCCCGTATCACGGCAACGGTTCAGGGTGTCCTGTGTGGCTTTAACCGGGGCAATCAGGTTTTTAAACCACTGCCACGCGGCCTGTAACTTTTCGCCCAGCCAGTCAAACACCGGCTTCAGTGGCGTGAACAGTTCCCCCACCGGCGCAAATGCCGCTTTCAGCCCTTCAACCACACCGCCAAAGAATGCGCTGACAGGCTCCCAGTATTTACGGATAAGCAACGCCCCGGCGACAATGGCGGCCACCACGGCCACAACCGGCCAGCTAATCGCCCCGATGGCCGTCATAACAGCACTGCCAACCGTCGTGAAGATTGCCCCCATTGCGCCTGCTGCCGCGATAATGGCATTGATGCCGGTGATAACCGGCCAGGCTACAAGACCAATAGCACCGATGATGCCAATAAGCGCCAGCGCGCCACCGACAATGAGGCCGATGGTTGACGCCAGTGATTTGTTTTTCTGGATCCAGCCGTCGAGTTTTAACACATACTTTGTGGCCGTCTGAGTGAGCTTACGCAGTGCGCCTTCCTGCTGGTCAAACAGGTCAGTCCCCACCGCCTCATAAGCGGACTGAAACTCCTTAAAGTCACCGCCGAGGTTATCCTGCATGATTTTAACCAGCTCTTCCGTTTTACCGTCCGAGGCTTTCAGCGTGGCGGTCAGCGTATCCAGTTTTCCGCTTGCTGCCGCTGCCAGTAAAACGTTCGCTGATTTCAGGGCTTCCTCACCAAAAATGGTTTTAAGGTATTCCCCCTTCTGAGACGTTCCCAGCTTGTGTTTATCAAAGCTGGCCTGAATCTCTTTCAGAATGGTGAACAACGGACGCATATTTCCCTTTTTGTCCGAGGTTTTAACGCCAAGCTCTTTGAGTGCATCCCATGCTTTTCCAGTCGGTGCCTGTAATCGGGTGACAACGGCACTGCTACCCGTCCCCGCCATTGACCCCCTGATGTTATTGTCATGCAGCACACCTGTCATGGCTGCTGCCTGCTCAAGACTTACACCTGCCGTCCTCGCAACCGGCCCGAGGTAAGTCAGTGCATCACTGAGTCCCTGAAAATCAGCCGCCGACTTATTCATCGTTGCCGACAACACGTCGCCCACATGGCTGACATCATCATTTGACAGTTGAAAGGATGCCTTAGTCCCCAGCAACAGTTGCGCGTTTTCTTCCATCGACCGCTGATTCGCCAGTGCCATATTCAGCGTGACCGGCGTTGCCGCCTGAATAGCCGCAGCATCTCCACCCGCTTTCGCAATGATAATCTGTGCACCGGCTGCATCATCTGCCGAGGCTGCGGTATTGTCGCCGAGCTGGCGCGCCTGCTTGCGGAGTGCGGTCATTTCGGCGGAGTCTTTTGCCACACCCAGCACGGCCTGCAATTCTGAGTTTTTCTGCGCAAACTCATAGCCGGGCATCAGCAGCTTAACTCCGGCCATCGTTCCCGCCGCCGCAATCCCCACACCGGCAGCGCCCACTGAGGCCATATTTCCGGCCAGTTCCTTGCCTGCCTGATAACGCTGTTTGACTGCGTTAAGTTTTGCCTGTTGCGCACTGACACGCGCCAGCGCGTCGCGCTGACGGTTAAGTTGTGCGGTGGTTTCACTGATACGATTTTTCAGTCCCTGCTCATCATGTGCAAGATTGCGGGTATTAATTCCCACAACGGCCAGTTCCCGCTGCTGGCATTTAACGGAATCCGTCAGGCGGTTATATTTCGCCTGTAAGTCCTCCGCCGCACGCTTCGCGGATTCCAGCACTTTCGCCTGAGCACGTGTCGGACGTTCGGTGTTTTTAAACTGTGTGGCAAGGGCTTCGGCCTCCTGCCGTGCCTTTTCAAGTGCATGACCAGTCACGGCGAGCTGTGCACTGGTCTTGCGAAATCCCTCAATACGGGATGCCTGACCGTTCAGCTCGCGCAGTGATTTTTGTGTTTCCCGGATATCCCCCGACAGCGATTTGCTCGCTGTGCGGATGGATTTAAACGGGCGGGATGCCTGGTCAACAGCCCTGAGCAATACCTGTAATTTTACATTGTTACTCATTCGTGTTTCCGCTTCGCCGAAGCGCCTTTTCGCGCCATGTGATGAGTTCGGTCAGGCTCATGGGATACAGTTCTGATGGCGGCCAGTGAAATATCACTGCCACATCCGCCATCAGGTCATCGACCGACAGATTTTTCGGGAACGTCACTGCACCGAGTTCGGCGACAAAAAACCGACCACCTTACCGGCCAGCGCCACAAGGTCAGGCAGTTCCAGTGCGGCGACTTCCTGCTCGGTCAGCATCGGTGCAGTCATGCGCGGCAGCACCTTAATCAGTGCATCGACTTCGGAGTTCGCGACCGCAGCCAGACTGACACCGCGCAGCGTCCCGGCATTGGGTTTCATCAGCGTGACCTGTTCGATGACCTGCTCACCACGTTTGACCGGATTTTCCAGGGTAATGACATTTTCTTTGTCCATGGTTTTCTCACTTCTGAATCGGGGTTAACCGGTCAGCCTGGCTGACCGGATGAAAATCACAGGCCGATATTGCGGCGGTGTTGCTCCAGCCGGTCGACGCCGTTCACCTTCTCAATCATGTTGATGGTGTCGATTTCGACCAGCTCCTTACCGTCCATCGTCAGCCGGAAATAGGTGCAGACCACGGAGATTTTCGACTCGGTGTCTTCTCCCTGTTTCCCCTCGCCGGTGTCGATTTCTTTCTGACGTCCACGCATGACCACTTCAACGGCCACCGTTTCGCCGGTATCGTCGCGCTGGTAAGAGCCTGCAAAACGAATCGGCACGGCATCCACACCGGTTGCGGCGTAAAGCTCCCAGATAACCGAATCCGGGAAGCCCCCGAGCGACCACTCCATTGACAGCGCATCGTCATCAAGGCCGAGGTCTACCGGTGCGCTGCCGTTCATCCCCGCACCGCGATAGTTTTCAAGCTTACGGGTCAGTTTTGGCAGCGTGACGGACTTTGCAACGCCCTGATAGCTGTAGCCGTTCAGAAAGACGTTCATTAACTTGAGTTTGCGCGGCATTGCCATCGGTCAGGCTCCTTAATTGCTGTTAACCGAAGTGACCAGATTTGCCAGGTATTTATCGGTAATACGCTGGCGCAGGGTCAGGTTTTCAAGAGGAGGCACCGGTGTATAGTCGTAGTCGATATACAGTTTTCCGGCCTTGAGGGTTTCCGCATCGTTGGATTCTTCGCTGAACCAGCAGGTCGCATCCACGATATAGCCGTTTGTTTTCAGCTCACGGAATTTGGCATTGATGCCGTCAACGATGTCGCGAATCAGCGTTGCTGTGATGGGCTTATCCACCGCCCACATATGCGCCTCAGCCATCGTGTCGGCCAGCACCTGCGCGGTGCGGGTGTAGTTTTCAAAGAGGAACAGCGGGTCATCAGAGCAGGTACGGTTACCCCAGAAGCGGAAACCGTCACGGCGAATCAGCGTTGTGACGCCTGACTCGTTAAGCAGGTCAGCATCGGTGCCGGACTCCTGCAAATCCCAGAATACAGATGCGCTGATGCCGGTAACACCGTTTACCCCAACGTTGGACAGCGTTTTATGCCAGCCCTGCTCCTGGTCGATTTTGGCACGCAGACCCAGCGCACGGGCGGTGGCATACGCGGTGGCGGTGGTACTGGTGACCGTATCCCATGCGAGGAAATCCGGCCAGATAACCATCAGTTCACGCTGGCTGAAATTCTGGCGGTAGGCTTTCACCTCGGAAATGGTCTTACAGCCCCATGCGCTGATATATCCGAAAGCGCGCAGCTTCTGACAGACTGATGCCAATGCAACAGCCACCTCTTTGGTGTCCAGTCCCGGCACGCCGAGAATACGCGGTTTAACACCGGTTACTGACTCCGCCGCCAGCAGGGCTTTCAGTCCGGTGTACTGACCGTTTTCGTCGGTGGTGCCGATGATATTGGAAACGGTCTGCGCAAGTTTCGTTTCCTCGTCGTCGCCGGTGCCGTCTTCCACGCGCACAACAACGGTGACCGGTTTTGACTGGTCGGCGATGGCCTGCAGCGACGCCGCCAGCGTGCCTTTTTTACCGGCCTTTGCAATTGCGCTCTGCACATTGGTAATCAGCACCGGTTTATTGAGGGGGAAGATTTCCGCATCCGCATCGCTGGCCGTGCAGACCATGCCGACAATGGCGGTGGATACGGTGGAAATGACGCGGGTGCCGTCGTTAATCTCCAGCACCTGCACGCCATGATGATAGTCACTCATCCGTTTAACTCCGTGGTTAATGGGTGAGTGGTATTTTCTGTTGGGCAGTGCATGAGACGCTATTTGACCTGACTGGTCAGTGGATGAAACAACAGATAAAGAAAAGGCGGGCAATCAGCCCGCCTGCCTTGATTTGTACTCACTCAGTTTCCAACTGACAATTTGTTATCAAATCTGAAAGCTTGCTTTGAGCGAGGAACAGATCATCAGCCCATAAGGGCTGAGTTGATATGCTTATTGCTTGGTTCGTGGCGATTCAATGTGTATTTTGTCATTCATTACCTTACCCACCGTTCTATATTTTGAAACGCGATAATATTATTCAACTTCATTTCTTGGCAGCACATCTAGCTGTTTCATCAAGTCTCGAAATGATGGATACAAATCATCAATTGTCTGAATGAAGTCAAAGTATTTAAATAATAACTTTGATGCTACTTCTTCATCTACATTTGATTCTCGCAGGAAGAGAGAAACACCTATTTTATTTTCCAGATCTGTAACAAACTTTTGGATAAGAGGTTTTGACATTACTCGCTCAGGTTTGAATACTCCATCTTCGCACCATGATCTAACGACATCCACAAAATTAAGATTAGCAAATTCTGGTCGGTTTTTCTTTTGACTATTGAATCTAGCCTCTATTTCTTTGTTTAGTGAGGAGGTTAAATTATTGACAGAATCCTTTAATTCATCAATTAAGGTATCAATGTGTGTTGAAAATTCGTCTTCAGCAATAAATGGAGCCAAGGAATACAAATACTTTTTAAAAATACTCAGATCCGAAAATAACACTGACTCAATACAATACCCCACATGACTATATGGAGTGAACCGTTTCTTAGTAATATTTTCCTTAAGATAATGATCAACAGTGTCTGTAGAAAAATCCCGATCAAAAATAACATACCACGATTTGCCATTTAGAATCGAATTTAAAGTTCTCTTATTATACTCAACCTTTTGGAGAATATTATCTTTTCCTCGTAACGGAAAGAAAACTACATTTTTCAAACAACCAATTGGGTTAGTAATTTCTTTGATCTTTTGGTTAAGTTTCTTTAGATATTTTTCATCGTCCTCACCTTCAACAAATGCGATTAGTTTTGCATTATTAAGTCTCTCGAGAGATAAAATTACCCCCCCCAATGAGTTTTTTATAATATCGAAACTATTTGGGTTGATTGCTTCTAGGTGACCACTTAATTTAGCGTCTTCGTTTAGGAAGAATACTTCACCTTCTCCTGCGCTGGTCACAAATTGATCGTTATGACTGATAATAAAAAACTGATTGTGATCTATTTTTTTTAAATGGGCGAGAAGATTATGTTGTAGCTTTGTGTGGATGTGTGAGTCAGGTTCGTCAACAAGCAGTAACTTGAGAGGAGCATCAATAAATTCAACTGTAGATAGTATTTCCACAATTTGAAGAAAACCACTTCCTTGAAGGTGAAGATCATAATATTTTGAACTATTGATTGAAACATCAAGTTTAATGAATTCATCTTTATTTTTTCTTGCATCCGAAGGAATATTGAACTTGACATCTTTCTCAAGTATTTCAGATATGCTTAATTCCAAATCTGATATTGACTTTCTTTTAGAGATAATTTTGTTTCTAAGAACCTCGTGTGAATAACCTTTTTGTATTTTTCTCTTAATCTGAGCCTCATTATAGTACGGCTCAAATTGATGAACTCCTGCTACTGGTCTCGTCTGGTAAATAAAGATAGCTTCATCCAAAAATGCCCCTCCTTTACAAAATTCTTCCGCAAAATTAGTAAACTGATTTTCATCTATTGGTTGAACGCGGAAAAAAGCATTTTCGATTGATGTTGGGCATGTAACTTTGAATCCAAGCTCCCAGCTCTTATCATTCTCCTCTTCATTTTTTAATGTCAGAGTTATTTCAGAGCATTTTCCTAGATTAGGATCTCTTGGGTCGTGAAAAAGATCCTCATCACTTGTGATTCGCAAAAAATCCAGCTCTTGATAATTAACATATCTGTTTGTTGACTTCTTAACTTTATAAAACCCTTTCCTTGAAGCAAGGATATATGTTTTATAACATTTCTCCCATAAATGAATAGCTTCAAAAACAGTTGACTTCCCAGCACTATTTTCCCCAATGATTATATTAAAATCAGGATTGGGAACGATAGTAATATTTTTAAAACTTTTGAAGTTTTTTAATGATATTTTACTTATTCTTAGCTTCATCCAGACTCCCTAAACCAAATCGGATGTTTATTCATTTATATCAACAAACAGTCCTTTCTTTTGCCATAATAGCTATCAGCAACCAGACGCTTGCCTAGGTATAATCAGCTTTTTGGGGCTCGTCCATGAACAGAACCCCGATTATTCTGAATAAATACATTATTTATACATTTCTTGCAACATTTCAAATGCCTATCTCAATAAAATGTAATGAAATTTTTAGTGTTTCGGTCGAATGTATTAGTAACATCCCCCATTGACTTACATATGCTGAGGTTTGCAGCCTCTGCTTGCGGCACAAAGTTGACGGGTAGTATTGAGCAAAAAACGAACACCTTCCTTTTATTGAGGTTAGCTAAAACTGCATCGAGCTCTGAGGCCTGCCGTCAAACCTCATTTCATTGTTTCTACAAATCTTTATACTTGATTATCAAATCTTCCATTGCAAAGAAAATTATTGGATAATCGTCTTTATTGATATTACTGTTTGATTTTTTGTAGTTAATAACTAAAATCAGGAAGAAATGAACGATGACAAAAGAGAAATTATATAAATTACTATATGATATTTGGAAAAAATCCAGTCGTGCTTATTTTTCTGGCATAGGCGTTATTATATGTAATAACCCTGATAGCCTTCCCATCACAAGTCTTCGGAATATAGACCCCATACAGAATGATTCCACATTAGAATTATTATCAAGAATTTCCAATAAAAATAGCGAATACCATGATGGCTTTCACATCTTAGATGAAGCAGGAAATGTTACTTATACCGCACAATATTTCTCACCACCAATCATAGAGAACATCAGTTTTGACAGTTCAAGACTCGTCGGTGGACGTTTTGTTGCTGCCCTTTATGGCTCTTGCATTGACGAGATTAAACTTACAGGGATTGTAGGCGAAAGAGGTCGTCTTTCTATATTTGAGGCTGGTAAAGAAGTTTATTACGAGGAGTTGCAATGATAAACCTTCTCCCAATATGGAAAATAATCTCAAGAATCTCCGTTATCTATGCGACTGTCTGCGGTCTGATTTTATTGGGCATATATGATGAAAACACAACTTTCATGACAGTCCTATCAGTTGCATCTGGAGGTTTGTTTATTCTTAATACTATTGTGATATCAATTTTTTTCTTTGGGTGGCGAAAGTTATGGCAATGGTTCCCTAAACTAAATAACCTACTCTTCCCTGATTTGAACGGAACCTGGGATATGGTTATTCATTGGGAATGGGAAGATAAAAAAGGCACATCCCACGCACAAGCAACTATAAAGCAGGATTTTCTTAAAATTGGAATGGATGTCGAAGCTGACGACTCCGATTCTCAGACATTGGTGGCTAAGCCTAAAAAGGATACCGAAACGGGGCGACCAGAACTTTACTACGTTTTTTTAACAACCCCCAAGCATAAGGCAGGTTTTGGTCCACAAGATCCTTACATGGGCACAGCTATTCTCAAGCTAAATCTTAATGATAAAGACGTGTTAAATGGGAACTACTTTACAAGCCGTAAAACAGTAGGTCATTACGAGCTGACACGCATTAACTAATTGCTAGTCAGCGGTTGACGGCCCCTTACTGGGGGCCAATATCCTGAGAAACCTATCGTAAATAATGCTCAAAATCTAAACACGAGTTTTATATAAACTGATTGATTAGTCATTGAAAATCTTTCCCCTATAGACTTGAAGAAAGGTAAATGTGCGAGACCAGAAGATTCTGAGTCCGGCACAACTATTTTGTTTTTCTTTTTCACACCACATTTCGACTAAAGGTTAATGCTCCTAGCAACGTCCCTTTTTGGCACAGAGCGGACTGTCAGATTAGGCTTTACTCTGTGCTATAGGTATGTAAGCTCATACAACTTATTGCGGCATTTCCGGCCATTCAGGATTTGCAGGATCCACACGACTGACCAGAACGCTGTAGCGTTCCCATGCTTCCAGTCGGCTGCGCTCCTCATCTGTTGCCATATTCAGCCTGACAGCGCGCTCCAGCGGCAAAATCACGGATTCCGCTTCGGAAAGTAAAGTTGCCTTTTGTGATTCTGCCAGTTGCTGCTGTTCGTCTGTCGTATAAATCCGCTTAATCACGGCACCATCCTTAAACATCCATTTACCTGAGTCATCCGCACGTCGGTTGGCGGTAATATCAGGAACCTCGACAACGCTAAAACCTTCAGGGTTAAGCGTTGAAGCATCTCTGGTGATGCCGACAATTATATTATTCTCGTCGTAAACAATCTTTATCGTGTCTTCCTGAAAATTACTTACTTCCTCATACCAGTTTTTTCCGTCTTCAGACCATAACCAGATAACATCAAAATTTTTTGTCAGTTGATATTGGGCAACAGTTTTGGGATTACCCGCAGTAATATTTTTTAAATGCAGCATAAATTACACCTGTGCGACATTATACCATGTGCCATTAATGTATTTTTGTATAGGTCTGAATACTGCCGGATCATCGCCATCAACTTCGCCGACAATGCCAAGCCCTGTAATTACATGGCCTGATTTCTCATACATCACGCCTTTTTGCATGGTCTGAACAACACGCGTACCCAGGCGAACATCTTTCACATAGCGGGAATCAAAATTTCCGTAATCTGATGGGGTAACACGTCCAGTAACACTCAGGCCATGCCCCATTGACACTCCGCCATTGGCGTTATTGATAGTCAGCGGTCTTAAACCGTTCCATGTTCCAAATTTATCGCCAGAGGCCGTCAGCATTAAATATGTGCTACCACCATCATTCCTGATAAAGAATCCATAATTGCCATAAGCAATGCGCAGACCATTGGCACTGAGTGATGTAATCTCACCTCTTGAACGGAGACCATAAGCGGAGCTGAGTGATAATTCTTCCTGAGCATCAGTATTACCAGTCGCCCAGCGAACTACCCCACCCTGTACTGTTTCATGCCAGATAGTGTCTCCTTCTCCACCACGAAACTTTCTGAGATATTTTTTGCCGCCTCTGGTGCCTGAACATAAGGCCGTAGACATATAGGTATTCTGGCTTCCGCCGTCCTGATTAATCGTTCCGGTCATTGCGTCGCCCTGACGATTCCAGTCACGACGCCAGCCGGGGGAGTAGGCGTCCCCATGATTAATGTAAGTGAATTGTGCGCTGGTTGTACCGCCACCGCTTGATGTTGTCGGCGTGGTCACTCGGATAGTGATTGCAGATTTAGTTCCCATGACCTCGACGACACAACCAGCCAGGTGGATATCACCACATCCGGTATCCGTAATGATTTTGTTATTTGCATATGACCAGGAGCCTTTGCACATCCAGTACGGATGATTAAATGCACCACGGGAATCCAGCCATTCAATAAACTGAGCGGTTGTCCAGTTTCCGGCTTCAGTGCTCAAAGCGCCGCTATAAGCACGACAGGCACCGATATTTTTCGTGAAGGTATCCTTTCCCGGAATATCCGCACCGTTCTGATCTTTCTGAAGACGTTTTTCAGCATTGTCATAGGCAGACTTCACCGCTTTTGGTGTTGCGGCCAGCGTTTCAGAATCACTGTTAGTGGCGCTACTGAGCTGGACAAGCCCTTTTCGCGCCGTGGTGGCATCCTGTGCAGTGTATTTCCCGTTAGCAAGGTCATACGCGGCCTTTACCGCCTTTGGCGTTGCCGCAAGCGTTTCAGAATCGCTGTTGGTGACGCTACTGAGCTGGACAAGACCTTTTCGCGCTGTGGTGGCGTCCTGTGCAGTGTATTTCCCGTTAGCAAGGTCATACGCGGCCTTTACCGCTTTTGGTGTTGCGGCGAGCGTTTCAGACGTGCTGTTGGTGGCACTACTGAGCTGGACAAGGCCTTTTCGCGCTGTGGTGGCGTCCTGTGCGGTATATTTCCCGTTAGCAAGGTCATACGCGTCCTTTACCGCTTTCGGCGTTGCGGCCAGTGTTTCAGACGTGCTGTTGGTCGCACTGCTTAACTGAGTAAAACCTTTTGCGGTCAGCGAGGCGTCCGGGTGACGTCGTGACTGTTCGTGCTCTGCAATTTTGTCATCAACGTAATCCTGTGTCGCCATCACCGTTGTGGTGTCAATGGTCAGCTCCACCGAGGCCACACTGCTGACGATGATGACCATGCGACAGGTCTGCGAACGCCCTGAGCCTTCGGCAAGAGCTGGCTTATAACTTTCGGCCATGTTCGCCACGGCAATTAACGTTCCCGCATCATCGTACAGGCCAAGCTCACGCATCCAGAAACCGCCCACCTCCGGCGGAATAACCAGCTCTGCGATAATATAATTACTGTTTCGTTTGTCCTGGCTGATTTTGTTCAGCGTATGTCGCCAGACTTCGTGGATAAGCCCAGTCTGTCCGGCATCCGGGACAGGCAATTTACCACCGCCATCCCCGACGGCCATCGTGGTAATGTTGACCTTCCGCCCTCCCGGTGCGGTTGCCGCTGCCAGCTTTGCTGCACCGGCAGTGGTGATAACGGTTTTGAATTTTGTGCTCATTATTCCTCACTTATCCGGGGTAAACCGTAATTACATCGCCGTCGTAAGCCACACCACCGGCGAACAGATAGCCGGGAATGTCCCGGGTAATGTTCAGGCCAATAAGGTGGCGGCTTGCAGGTTTGGCATCAGCAATCAGCCGTTCCATTTCCTGATACATTGCCTCTGTGATGCCACTTTCCAGTACACCAATATCGAGCCGGAAGGTGCCGGGCGGGTCACTGTTTTCCCACCACTCCGTCACGTTGATGAGATAGCCGAGCGGCTCCACCACACGCCGGATTGCGCCGACAGTGCCTTTATGACAGTGGATGAAATAGGCATCGCGGATAACGGCGCGTTTTGTCGCTTCCGGCCACTTTTCATCCCACCTGTCGACCGAAAACGCCCACGCCAGCCACGGCAGCAGATTTGCCGGACAGGTATCCGGGTTCCACAGCTCACGAATACTGACCGGCGTTTTTTCAATTTCCGCACAGGCTTTTGCGGCGGCGACTTCAAGCGGTGATGAGCCGGTCGGCAGCAGTCGCGAATCACTCATCCGAGCCTCCGGTCACGACGCTGTATTCGGTACAGAAAGACGCCTGCGTATTGTTGAGCACGATGTCGGCCAGCGGTGCAGCCAGTTCGACACGCTGCACGCCTTCCACATGCAAAGCGGCATAAATGGCAGACAGACGGATGTCGCGCCCCAGCCGGTGCTGTGCCGTGATGTATGCTTCCAGTTTTTTCACGGCGGCCGCGCGGATGGGTTCACTTTCGGGACCAGGGTAAAGGTAAAGCGTGGCGTTTATCTGGTATTCAACAATGGCGGCAGACTGCACGGTCACGCGGTCGGCCACCGGTCTGACGTCCTCGCCATTCAGGGCGTTACGCACCACCGCCAGCAGGTCTTCGGATGCGACACCGTTATTCTCACGTGACAGCACAGAGATGGTGACGCAGGCCGGAGACGGACTGGTGACAGAGATATCCGCGACACGCCCGTCAGCACTGCGACCATGATACTGATAGGCACCCACCGACCCGGCGACGCTTAAACCTTCAAACGCCTGCTGAATACGCAGACGATAATCGGTGTCAGACTCCATCACTGCCGGTGTCGGCGGGATAGTCGAATCATCTGCCGGGGTGATAATCAGGCGCGTGGTGTTGTAATTGGCACCAATCACATCAAGGTCATTACCGGCGGCACAGGCCAGCATTACCGCCCGTGCGGCCTCATTCACACGCTGACGCCAGATAAGCTCACGATAAGCATTTTCCTCCAGCAGTTTGACGAGAGGCTCGGATTCCAGCGTCAGGGTACGGGCAACCGCCTCCTGCTGGTCTTCCGGGTAAAGGGAAATCAGTGTCGCCTTGCGTTCGGCAAGAATGGTTTCAAAGTCCAGCTCCTCGACCACATCCGGTGCGGGTAGCTGGTTCAGGTCGATAATCGGCATGGTTTCAACTCACAGGGATGGTTAACGAAAGTGGCTGGCCGGTGTCGTTGTGCTGGCCGGTTAACGTAACTGTCATTCGCCCGTCAAAGCTGCGCGCCGTGGTGACGGATGACAGGGTGACGCGGGGTTCCCATTTCAGCACCGCCATGTAACAGGCGACCTTAATCTGCAACTCAAGCGCCGGGGTCTGCGGCTGGTCAATCATTGACGCCAGCAGCGAGCCGTAATCACGCCGCATCACCCGTGAGCCGACCGGTGTGCGCAGGATATCGCCGATACTCTGGCTGATATGCTCAAGGTCAGTGACAGTCAGGCCATCACTGCGATTCATTCCGAGATAACGCGCTGTCATTTTGTCCCCTGTGTCCAGTTGTCTCCTGACTTAACACCACCGTGACCGTGGTCATCCACCTGAACGCCGTTAGACGTGAATTTCCCGTCGGTATGCGCGATGTTGCCGTGCATCTTCCCGCCCTTCTGCACTTCCAGCGTGCCGGTAATCAGCTTGTTGGTGCAGACCACTTCCGGTGTGTTCAGGGTGATGCGGGTTGATGCTTTCACCGTGACCACCGGCACCGTGGCAGTAACAGAATCAGAAGCCGTCACGCTGGCCGTTTTAATTCCGCTTACCGTGAGTGCACTGGTTTCGGGTTCATACTCAATCACCGCCCCATCAGGGAAACGGATATGCACGGCATCCGCCGACGCAGACGGCGCAGGGTTATCGCCGGAATAAATCCCCGGCAGAACGAACGCCGTGTCAAGTTCACCACCCACGGCCAGAATCAGCACCTGCTCCCCCACGGAAGGTGCCCACCATGTGCGCGAACGACCGGCGCGATGGGTCAGCCACTGAAGCCAGTCGGTGCACATGCCGCCGGTCTGCACACGGCAGCGACCGGCTTTAAGGTTGGTTTCGACGACAAGGCCGGTGCGGATCATGTTGCGCAGTGCGCGCGCGAGTTCCTGGATATTTGCGAGAGTGTTCATAACGGGAAGGATGCCGCCGGGTCATACCGGCGGCAATGTAACGATGAGGTGTCGGGAATGGCACAACTAACGGTCGAGGTGAGCCAGGATAATCTCTTCAATCATCTGCACATCCTCACCGGTAAAGCCGAGCAGAGGACGCGCCGGATAATCAATTTTCTTACCGTCTTTCCGGGTTTCTTCCGACAGACCAAACTGATGCACGCTGGCGATTTTCGGTGACTTCCCGCCGTAAAATTCCATTGATGCCTGTTCCGGGCTGGCGCGGATATGCAAAAAACGACTGGTGATAAGTTTCGCAAACATTTTTCGCTTAACGCGACCGGTCTTTTTTCTGGCGCTCTGCTGCTGGCGTGGCGCATAGGGTGTGCCATCCGGGGCTTTCTGTGCCATCACCCGACGCTGCTGACTCTGCCGCAGACGTTTCGCCAGTTCGGCACTCAGTCGCCGACGCCCTGACGGTGACAGCGACTCAATCAGTCCGGTCAGCCGGTCTTCAAAACGCTTAAACTCATTCATCCCACTTACTCACGAGTTCGCCATTGATATACAGCTCCATCGGGCGGGTGACCGGCTCCGGCGGCGGAGGTTCCGGGATATTCTTCACATGCAGCGCGCCGTCCACCTCACTGACCAGCGTGCGCTCGGTCAGCATCAGGCTGATACTGATATCAAAGCTGCTGTCATTGTTGATGTCTGCATAAAACGTGAAGCCCTTTTTCTGGCCTTCGTCGGTGGTCATGATGTCGGGCTGATTTTCCCGCAGCCACGCCAGCACCGGCACGATGAGCAGGTCAAAATCACCGGTAAAGTCGGTCACAATCACATTGAGCGTGTAACGCTTTTCGAATGACAACGACGTCGCCAGTGTGGAGGCAATACTCCCGTTATCCACGAATATCCGCAGCATCTCTGGACTGGTTTTCAGCACCGTGACGGCATCAGTCAGCGCCCTGCGCAGGCTGTCGGGTTTGAGCATCGTTTTCATCCTGACAGTGTTTAATCATTTTTACCTGGCTGGCACAGCGTGCCAGCGCGTTCTCAAGCTGCCGGATATCGGCACTTAAATCGCCGTTCGTCTGCGGGTCACTGCCCGGCATCGGGCAAAGACTCACTTTCGGGCAGGCGTTGGCGACAATCACTGGCGTCGGTGCAGGCCGGACGCTGGTGCAACCGGCGCACAACATCAGGCAGGTCAGCACCGTACCAGCGGCGGAAATCTTCGTTTTCATTAAGTAACCTCGTGATGGTTTTCTCGCGCTGTGCTTCACGCTTCGCGGCGTTCTCCAGTTCCTGACGCAGTGCCACCTGCGCCAGCTCGTTTTTGTCTGCCCTGGTGAGGGCAACATGAAGCTGATTTTTCAGCATGGTGATGGTCGTCTGCTGCCCGCTGGCGACACTGTTCGCCCTGTCCAGCGAGGCGCGCAGGCTGGCATTTTTGTGTTTCACCAGAAACAGACCGGCCACCGCCAGTGATAACAACACAACCAGCACAATCATCAGCTTTGACATGGTTCCCGCCCCTCAAAACGCTGACAGCAGGCCGTACGTATCAGCCGGAAGAACACCGATGCCACGAGATAAATCAGCGCGGTAAAAATCCACCCGGCAGCGACCAGCGAGATAAACGTCGCCACCATCACTACCAGAGCCACTGACCGCCTGCGCCACGGCACCGGCTGCAAAAACAGCGCCGTGACAATCTTCACGGCCAGCGATTCCGGCGGCAGCTCCCGCCCGTAGCGTTCCAGTACATACTCTGTGGCATACACGCCGACACCGCCGGCAACCACACAGATAACCGTCGCCAGAATCGCCCAGGTGGCGACAAAACTGACGGCCACGCTCTGCGGGTAAATCAGGGACAGTGCCAGCACCAGCGCCAGCGACACGTTCAGCATCAGTGAAAGGGATAATTTCTTCATGGTGTTTACTCCGTTTAAGCCGGTACGCCACCGGCGGTACGCCAGACGGTGACCAGTTTTTCCAGTGAATGCTCACGCTGACCGTAACCGGCACCCGGCAGGGACGCCCAGATATTGCGACAGCGTGAAATGGCGCGCTCAATGCGTCCCGCCCGGATGTCATCCAGTGCACCGCGTTCGCGGATCAACTGAATGGCGAGTCTGTCCTGTGACAACGGACTGAAATCCGGCAGGGCAAGCTGTTTGCGGTAATGCGGCCAGAACAGGTAAAGCTGCTGATAGCGACCGGAGGCCGTGGATTTTTCACCGCGACGGTTAAACACCTTCGCCGGTCGGCCATGCGCGAACGGGTGGTCACTGTAGTCGGTGAAGATTTCCGGCTTCCCGTCCAGTCCGGTGACTATCACGTCATAGCCCCGGTTTTTCGTCAGCGGATGATTCGCCGTCCCTTCGGACACGGCCAGCATGTCGAGAAAGGCGGCGATATTCTGATGCGTGTTAATTACCGGCATTACGGTTTCCCCCTGCCCTTAAAGCGACGCTGAATGGCAATCTCAATCACCTGATAACCGGCGATACCCAGCATGGAGCCGATGCCGCACACCGCAGGCAGTGACAGGTCAGGAAACTGCACCAGAACAACACCGGCAACCATCGAGACAAAACCACCGAGCAACATGCGCCCGATAAACAGACGCGGGGTGATGGGTTCACCACCGGCAAGCACCTTGCCGACAACAATCAGCACCCCAATCATGAAAAGCGACAGAACGCTTTTTTCTTCTGCTGTCATGCGTTACTCCCACAGATTGACAGTTTCAGCCACGGGCGCGGTCTGAACGTCGGGCAGTTCGACGGCGGTGCCGTGTGGCAGCACCGCACCCAGTTCAGCCAGTCCCGGATTTGCGGCGAGCACGGTCTCAACCACGCCCTCAGTGCGCCCGTAATACCGGACACAAATGGCGTCGAGCGTGTCGCCCTGTAGCGCAAAGGTCTTCATCAGATTTGACTCACGATGCAGCGCGGCTTGTCCTGGATGCGCGCCACTGCCCAGCGCATATCCCGCCACAGCTCATCAATGGTGCTGTCAATGCTGTCAGCCTTCTTGTCGCCTTTCGCACTGGCATCCACGCCGCGGTAACGCTCATAAAGCGACGCGGTCGCCATCGCACACACGGCGCGCTCGTAGTAAAAAACTTTGATACTTTCACCGTCGATGTCGTCCGCCGGAACGTCCGCCAGACGCGTAAAACCGGCGGCAATTTTCTGTTCGCGGTACTCGTACAGCTCCGCATTTGTTTCCGCCATGCCTGACTTGATGGCCTCACGCAGACGGGCGGGGGCGACGGTCTGCTCAAGGCGCATACGTTCCCGGACGCGCTTCGGGTCGATATCGGGAAAAAAGAACGTGTTTTTAATCACCGGCTCGTCGCCTGCCGGTTGCGGGATGACCACCGTACCCTCACCGGATACAGGAGCCTCCTTTCGCGGAATAATCAGCGTCATCATGACTACCTCTGAAAAGTCGGGCGGTGGACGCCGGTGCAGTGTCAGGTGATTCACCGTCACTGACCGGCGTGCCGCCCTGGCGCGGGGCGCATTCGGTTGTTAACTGGCTTTCTTTTTCGGGCGTCCACGTTTTGCCGGTGTCACGCTCCGGGTCTTACGCGGGGTACGGGTGGCCGCTTTGGGCTGCGGCTCCGGCTTCGGTTTCAGCTCCCGCTCCAGTCGTTCAATCTCTTTTTTGACGCCTGCCTGACAGTCGAGCTGTGTCGCACGTTGCAGGTGCGCCAGCGCCCCTGCGGCATCACCACCGTCACGCAGAAACAGACCGGTGATTTTGTGCAGCTTTGCGCGCACTTCATCAGGCATGTCAGCCGTGGCGGTCAGTTCAAGGGTCTCCGTCAGCAGGCGGGTATCCACAGACTCACCGGCAGCGTGAGCACGCATGGCCGCGAGCGCCACCTCCTCGGTGAACATGTACGGCGGGGTGCGGCGGTGTTTACCCGGCATGGTCAGACCGTACTTCAGGGCATAACGGGCAATCTCCAGCGCACCGGCAATATCGCCGGTATCCAGACGCCACAGCATGACCGTCATCAGAATGTCATCCTGTGCACCTTTGCCCTGCTCCAGCACGCCGTTCACCCACGGCAACCAGAACGGCAGCAGTTCGCGTTTTTTCGCGGCCTTCAGCTCTTTTGAATAAATCGCTTTCAGTGTGCGCTGGTCTGCGGCGAGCTTAACCAGCATCTGCTCATAGACAGTTGCATGTCGCAGCGGGGCGGCTTCCCGCTGCGCGGTCATCGCTGCCGAGACCCGCATCATGTGGCGCTGTGCGGGACTCGTCATCGGTTACGCTCCCGGCTCTGCGGTCGCTTTAGCCGGTGTGGAGAAATCACCGACCTTAATTTTTTCCACCAGACAACCGGCGGCGTAGTCCTCCACCACGTAATCAATGTTCATTGACTCGTAGTTCTCCACGCGGTCGAGTTTCGGGTTTTCCTCAATCACGCGGCGATGGCTGTCATCCATGTAGTAGATGGACAGGTTTTCCAGCTTTGTGATGAGCATCGCATCCGCCGGGAAGTACGGGACGCGTACCGCTGGCAGGTTACCGATGCGTTTCTGGCTGATGATGACGTCAGCGGCCAGCATTTCGCTGTTGTCCTGCTCCTTGTTGACGATGGGGAAATACTTGTCCGCCAGTAGCTGACGCCCCACAATCACCACAAGGTCAGGGTCTTCCTGATACCACGGTTCAATCAGGTTGTTGGTCGCATCCATCACCAGTGCATCGAGGCTTACATAATCACCGCCCTTACCCACGCGGATGACCTCAGAGGTGGTGCGGCCTTCCTCGTCAGTGACCTTGCTCATCACGCGCGCCGGAGCTTCATTGCGGTATTTCTGCAACCAGCCGACCGCCACATCCTGCAACATCGGATTGCTGCTGCGGTCAGAGGTTTCGGCACGCTTCACGCCGTTAAAACCGGCCATGATTAAATCAAGGGACTGGCGTTTGATAATGGCGTTACGGACACGGAGCTGGAAATCCTGATAACGCGCCCACAGGTCCAGCGTTTTGTAGCGGATATAAAAATCGAAGTTAATCTGGTCGCATTCGTACTTGTTTGACGCCAGCTTCGAGAAGTCCTTCGGCTGACGCTCGGTGCCACCGGCGGTGTCGGTGGTGCTGGCGATGGAGCCGGTGACACCAATACCAATTTTTTCCCCTTTCATTTCGCTGACCGGCACAATGTTGATGCGGGTCAGAAAGTCAGAGGACTCCTGCATGGTGTTCATCAGGGTCTGGGTGACCGACGGTTCAACGGTGAATTTTTTCGACACATCACCGGCGTCGATGCCGTTCAGTTCGGCAACACGGGACAGGTAGGCATTAAATTTAAAGCGGGTTTCCTGGCGCATAGTTTTTCCTGAAATTAAGGGTTAATCGTGAAGGTTTTCCCGGACTGACTGACGCCGGTCAGCAGTTCGTCATCAGCGCGTCACCGCCACCGCCGGTGGCCTTGCTGCGGCGCTGCTGGGTCAGACTTTCGGTGTGGTCGAGACTGTTTTTCAGGCGGGTGAATGCCTGGCTGGTTTTATCCGCCCTGTCAGTCACATCCTGCTTAAGTGCGGAAAAGGCGGTTTCCATCTCAGCGAGTCGCTGCTCAGTGGCGCTCAGTTTTTCCTGCACATGTTCAGCAACAGCGGTCACCGCTTCATGCACATCATTCAGACGGGCGTCATCGCTGGCCTGTTTGCGGCCAAAAATGGATTTCACCTTTTCGGTCAGGGCGGTGAACACGGTTTCAGGCAGGTCTTCAAATTCCAGCTCAACAGGCGTTGCCACTGAAATCAGGTTTTCAGGGCTTAATTTGAAGCGGTTCAGAGGGTTGTGTTTTGCCGTGCGGCAGAATTCCAGGTATTCCGTGCCTAGGCTTGCCGGGTCATCGGTGACGGCCAGCCCCACCAGATAACATTTGCCGGTGTTGGCAAAGTTCGGCTGAATTTCCATTGAGGTGTAGACCTTCTGCGCGGCCTTGTTCATCGCGATAAGGTCATCGGTCGGGGTGATTTTCGCAAACAGCGCCCATTTGCCTTTCAGCGCCGAATCATCGTCAATCTTTTCGGCCTTCAGTTCGACCACATCGCCATAACGCTTAAAAATACCGTCAGGCAGGATGCCGCGCAGATGTTCCAGATTAATGCGGCAACCATAGACACGCGGGTCAAAGGTTTCGGCCATTTCCTGAATATCCTGCGCACTGATGACACGCCCGTCACAGGTGTCACCCTTAACGCCGATACGAAAGAATTTTGAGACTTTTTTTGCCATTGTCAGGAGTCCTGAATAGTGATTAGAGGAGTCACATGTCGGCATCAGTTTCCCGACGATGCGCATCCTCCGCCATCAGTCCCGGATGGCTTATCACTGACACAACAGCACCTTAGCGAATCGCAGGGCGCGACTCAGTAGCCTTGCCGTGTATTCATCACGGCGAGGTATTCATGACCATCACCACAGACACCACTCTTTTACACGACCCGCGTCGTCAGGCGGCGCTGCTGTACTGGCAGGGGTTTTCCGTGCCGCAGATTGCCGCCATGTTGCAGATGAAACGCCCGACGGTGCAGAGCTGGAAACAGCGCGACGGCTGGGACAGCGTTGCCCCCATCAGCCGTGTCGAAATGAGCCTGGAAGCGCGGCTGACCCAGCTCATCATCAAACCGCAGAAAACCGGCAGTGACTTCAAGGAAATTGACCTGCTGGGACGCCAGATTGAACGACTGGCACGGGTCAACCGCTACAGCCAGACCGGCAACGAGGCAGACCTTAATCCGAACGTCGCTAACCGCAACAAAGGCGGGCGGCGCAAACCGAAAAAGAATTTTTTCAGTGACGAGGCCATCGAAAAGCTGGAGCAGATTTTCTTTGAGCAGTCTTTCGACTATCAGTTGCACTGGTATCGCGCCGGGCTTGAGCACCGCATCCGCGATATCCTGAAATCCCGCCAGATTGGCGCGACGTTTTATTTTTCCCGCGAGGCGCTGCTGCGCGCCCTGAAAACCGGTCATAACCAGATTTTTCTGTCGGCCAGTAAAACGCAGGCGTATGTGTTCCGCGAATACATCATCGCCTTTGCCCGGCTGGTTGACGTTGACCTGACCGGTGACCCGATTGTCCTGGGCAATAACGGCGCAAAACTGATTTTTCTCGGCACCAACTCCAACACCGCACAGAGCCATAACGGCGACCTGTACGTCGACGAGATTTTCTGGATCCCGAATTTTCAGGTACTGCGTAAGGTGGCATCAGGTATGGCCTCACAGAGTCACCTGCGCTCGACCTATTTCTCCACCCCGTCCACGCTGGCGCACGACGCCTACCCGTTCTGGTCGGGTGAACTGTTCAACCGGGGACGCGCCAGCGCCGCCGAACGCGTGGAAATCGACGTCAGTCATAACGCCCTTGCCGGTGGGCTTCTCTGTGCGGACGGCCAGTGGCGGCAGATTGTCACCATTGAGGACGCCCTGAAAGGTGGCTGCACGCTGTTCGACATTGAGCAGCTTAAACGCGAAAACAGCGCCGACGATTTTAAAAACCTGTTCATGTGTGAATTTGTTGACGACAAGGCGTCGGTGTTCCCGTTCGAGGAGCTGCAACGCTGCATGGTCGACACGCTGGAAGAATGGGAAGACTATGCGCCGTTTGCCGCGAATCCGTTCGGCTCCCGCCCGGTATGGATTGGTTACGACCCGTCACACCGTGGCGACAGCGCCGGATGCGTGGTACTGGCACCGCCGGTGGTGGCCGGTGGCAAATTCAGAATACTTGAGCGTCACCAGTGGAAAGGCATGGACTTTGCCACTCAGGCTGAATCCATCCGCAAACTCACCGAAAAATATAACGTCGAATACATCGGTATTGATGCCACCGGCCTCGGTGTCGGCGTGTTCCAGCTCGTGCGCTCGTTCTATCCCGCCGCGCGCGATATCCGCTACACGCCGGAAATGAAAACCGCAATGGTGCTCAAGGCAAAAGACGTTATCCGCCGTGGCTGTCTGGAATATGACGTCAGCGCCACCGACATCACCAGCTCGTTTATGGCTATCCGCAAGACCATGACCAGCAGCGGACGCAGTGCCACCTATGAGGCCAGCCGCAGCGAGGAAGCCAGCCACGCCGACCTCGCCTGGGCGACCATGCACGCCCTGTTAAATGAGCCACTCACCGCCGGTATAAGCACCCCGCTGACATCCACCATTCTGGAGTTTTACTGATGAGCAAGAAAAAAGGGAAAACACCGCAACCTGCGGCAAAAAAAATGACCGCCAGCGCCCCGAAAATGGAGGCATTCACCTTTGGTGAGCCGGTGCCGGTACTCGACCGCCGTGACATTCTGGATTACGTCGAGTGCATCAGTAACGGCAGATGGTATGAGCCACCGGTCAGCTTTACCGGTCTGGCAAAAAGCCTGCGTGCTGCCGTGCATCACAGCTCACCGATTTACGTCAAACGTAATATTCTGGCCTCGACATTTATCCCGCATCCGTGGCTTTCCCAGCAGGATTTCAGCCGCTTTGTGCTGGATTTTCTGGTGTTCGGTAATGCGTTTCTGGAAAAGCGATACAGCACCACCGGTAAGGTCATCAGACTGGAAACCTCACCGGCAAAATATACCCGCCGTGGTGTGGAGGAGGATGTTTACTGGTGGGTGCCGTCCTTCAACGAGCCGACACCTTTCACGCCCGGCTCCGTGTTTCACCTGCTGGAGCCGGATATTAATCAGGAGCTGTACGGCCTGCCGGAATATCTCAGCGCCCTTAACTCTGCCTGGCTGAATGAGTCGGCCACGCTGTTCCGCCGCAAGTATTACGAAAACGGCGCACATGCCGGATACATCATGTACGTCACTGATGCCGTGCAGGATCGCAACGATATCGAAATGCTCCGCGAAAACATGGTGAAGTCGAAAGGCCGCAACAACTTTAAAAATCTGTTTCTCTATGCACCACAGGGGAAAGCCGACGGCATTAAAATTATCCCGCTCAGTGAAGTGGCGACGAAGGACGATTTTTTTAATATCAAAAAAGCCAGCGCCGCTGACCTGCTGGACGCGCACCGCATCCCCTTTCAGTTGATGGGCGGCAAGCCGGAGAACGTCGGGTCGCTGGGTGATATTGAGAAAGTGGCAAAGGTCTTTGTCCGCAATGAGCTTATCCCGTTACAGGACAGGATTCGGGAAATAAACGGCTGGCTCGGTCAGGAGGTCATCCGCTTTAAAAACTACTCACTGGACACTGACAACGGCTGAACATCGCCGCCTGCGGGCGGCTTTTTTACACCCCGTCATCACGCCCTCACACGCTCATCACCGCACAAAAAATCCCGCAGACACACCAACGCCCCAGCAGGCCAAGTAAACGCCTTCACGACGCGCTCAGACGCTGAAAAAATAAAATCAGCACCACCGCCAGCGCGCAGTGCTTTCCCCGCCTCGCCCGCCCGCTTCATGTGGCGGTTTTAATGCAGTTGCATAGATACTATGGATCCGCACCAGCTCTGACCGCAAGCAGCGGGAACGGGCATCCCCGACGCATGCAAAAACATTCACTTGTTGCATGCACGGCTTATTTAATGACAAATCAACTTAAGCGTCACCGCAGCTCCCACAAAAAACGTAACACCATGATTTTAGTGATATTTATGACTTTTTTAATTGCTTATTTAAGTCCGCCACATTGAAATCGTGCATTTTTTAGCCACCAATAACTTTAAAAAATTTACATTGCTTTCAATACCTTATCATCCGTAGTCCCTGCTTTTTACTTTGAGCTATATCAAAAAAAGCTCAAACATCCTTGATGCAAAACCAGTATTACACAACATAAAATGCAACCAGAAACAACGACATACTATATGTTGTGTTGTTCAGGCTCTCTGTTCGGTGATATGCCAGATCACTTTGCGTTTAAACAGAGCATTATTTCAGGGCAAGACTTCGCTAAATATTAACTCCGCCTTAGAAGCGCATATATCGGCGGAAATTGCCCTCTGCTTACAGGAGGAGATATGAAGAAGTGCTATTACTGCATTCTCGTTCTGGCCCTCTTTGGCTATCCATATGGTAGTCCAAGTGGTTTGTCAGTAAACGTCAGTAATATCCATGTAAGTATTATTCTTTAGTATGCTTCAAACAAAAAAACCACCTGCCAGGGTGGTTTTTTTGCGCCTGTCATCATTCCGATGAAAGACTAGCAAGACTTCGCTCGAGATGAATTATGCTTCGACAAAAGGTCACTCGCAATGGTTTTATTAGCCGAAATAGATGCTCTTTTATGACTCGAATCAAATAGCTGCCTTAAATTACATGCTAGCGATTCAATACAATTTAGCCTTCTACTTCAGCATGCTATTGCTCCTCATCTGCCTTAGAGGCGCTTCGCATAATCCATTCAAAGGCATATAAAATCACGCTGCATTTTCACTCAAATGGGTAACAAAAATCCAGGCCACTCATCAGCGACCTGATAATTGAAAGATTTCCCGTAATAATTTACGGTCGCGCCACGCGCCAGCGCCTCAAGCTCCCATCGCTGCGGCCTGATACCGTTCTGAGCAAGGTCAACGCGGATACGGGTAATTTGCATTCTTTCCGACCGGGTCAGTCTGGCCGATGGTGCAATTTCATGTGGTTTTAACGGGCTTCCGTTTCTTTGCTGACGATTTGGTGTTCTCAGGTCGTGTTTTAATGCCCCCCTGAGCGCCCTCACGACCTCCGTGTCATTCCATTCGATAACACCGTCATCAACCAGATTAAGCACTGCTGCGGCGTGCTCAGAAGGTGTGGGAGCCGGTAACGAAGTATCACCACCGGTGAGCTTTCCACAGTTATTGACAGGACTCCGAGGCGCGGCGATGCCGCTTTTTAAAGTCAAAGGCTCAACGACCGGAACTTTCGGCACAATGCGCCAGTCCGTCGTTCTGGTGATATGAATATGACGCGCGCCGAGATGCGGCGCGTAAATGCCGACCACTCTCTCGACCTCTTCCTCGTACTCGTTAACGTCATCCGACGGGCTACGGGCGACCCTGACAGTCTGACAATCGCGCGGGACATTTGCCCCACCCTGCGCGCTGATATACAGCGCAAAATCGCCACTGTCTGCGGCAGCGCGTGCAGCCTCGACGCGTTCGTCAAACTCATCAGCAATGCTGACGCCGCGAGGCAATTTGCGTAGTTCACGGTAAGCCCCCATTGTCGGCAGGCCAACCGTTTTAAATTGCGGAATGCGCCACGTTGACGCCCATGCGGTAACAGCCGCGGCAGTGTCTTTCAGCGGCCTACCGGTATCATTATCGAGCTGACCATCCAGTGCATAGCCGTCGATGTTTTTTGAGATGTATTTCGCGATATATCCCGCAGCACCGCCCCGGTTAAGGTGTTTTGCCTGAAAACGGTTTCGCGCAGCTCCTCTTTCGTCTCCATCCTCTTTGAGCGCGTAGCGACGCATGATTTCGATAATCTGGTTACGCTGGCGTGGATTACAAAAAAGCATCATATGCCAGTGCGGCGTTCCGTCGTGGTGTGGCTCGACGACACGCAAACCGTAGACCTGTAAATCATTATCCTTGAATGCCGTGCGCATCAGGCTCCAGATGCGGCAGAGATAACGCTGCGCATCCTTTGGATTAAATACCTCATCGTTCCAGCCGTGATTAAGCTGAACGGTTTTACTTTCGCCTTTTCTGACCTGACGTGTCGGGTGATACTTTGACGGCGCGGTCAGCGTGATAAACATCCCCACATCACCCTCTGCGGCGGCGTAACGCTCAATACCGGCAATGGTGTTCATCAGCTCCATCCGGCGAATTTCAGGATTAGAAATACTGCCCATCACCTTACTGATAAGGTCGATACGCTCGCCGGTTTCCCTGTTTTCAAGGTCACACGATTTAAGAAATTCCAGATTTGCCTGGCGGCGCGCACGCACATCACGAATGGCGTGTTTACTGGCATAAGGAGAACGGTCTTTATTGACCTCCCCGACAGCTATCAGTAACGCTTCATGCCAGCGCATACGCTGGCCTTTAAGCTGATGAGTCCACCACTCATCGTTAAACAAACGGGCAATGGCAGAATATGCCTGCCTCGTGGTCATCTGCCCTTTACGGTATTTTTTCCAGTAGAGCGGGGAAATATTGAAAGCACGTGCAGCGCCAGCAACATGACCATAGAGGTGAGCCTGCGCCTCATCCGTAAACAGCGATTCTTTTTCGCCATGCGCATCCACCCAGGCATCGCTGAGTTCCTCATACATCATGAAAAGCTGCGATGAGATACGGGCAGCAAACTTTTTCAGCTCCTTGTCATTCATTCCCGGCAGGCGCGCATAGTGGTCACGCTCTGCCAGAAATAGTAACGACGCGTCGGTGTTCATTTCATGGCGCTGATTCACACGCTCAATGCGCGGCCATAAACGACGCTGAAAAGTGGATGTGAGGAAATAAAACCCGTGCACCGGGCTTTTATTGCGCCGGATGTAGTCATAGCGTGAAGTAAACAGCGAGCGCAAAAAGTAAGGCAGGCGGTTAATCGTGGATAAAACACCTTGCACCTGACGCATCTCGTCACGTGTAAGGGGTCTTTCGCGCCCGACGGCCTCGCGTGGCGAGTTCCATGCATAAGCACCGGTAAACGCCTTACCGGTGCCTGCAGCAAATGCTGACGGAGGGACAAAACGCCCGGAGGCTTTAACGGCCATATGAGCCAAAAGCCTCTGAACAACGCCTGCTGAGTTGCTCAACCTGCGCGTTTAAATCAGCAAAAGACTTTGCGCTTCCGGTCAGAATATCGTGATGCATCAGGCCGGAAACGAGCTGGCTTAATTTCGGATAATAACCAACCACCGCCAGCCATTCCTGACCGGCGTTTTTACCGCTTTCCGCTCTCTTTTTCTCGTGGAGAATAAACTGAAAGCTGTCACTGGTAACGACATAACGTTCGCCAATTTCAATACGAATACTCATGCCGTTCTCCGGTAATGTTTGTTTTTTGCTTCAAAGACTGACTGGCAGGAAACACAACGCGTAGCTGACGGATAAGCCGCACGACGGGCAGCAGGTATTGGCGCGTCACACTCTTCGCAAACCAGCGCAGAAGCACCGCAATGTTTTACCCTTGCCGCGTTAATCTGACGCTCCAGTAATTCAGCCTGTTGTTCCTGAATAAAATCTACGTTGTCCGGCATTACCAGCTCCTTTTGTCGTTAAGTTTTTTAAATTCATCAGCACAATAGCTGGCAATTTCTGTCGTTAATTTCGTCAGTTCATCCACGGAGGAGATTTGCTTGTGAAATACAGCGCGTTTAACAAGTAAATTGACCACATCAGACAGGAGATTTAATTCGTTCTGATAAATCGCGATAACAGACTCAGTTATTTCGCGTTTTTCTTTATCAAGACCAAGTTGAATAAGAGATAAATCGCCATTTTTCATAACGGTGATTTTTAAGGCGTTATTCAGTAATACAACTGAACGAGAACAGGACATCAAAGCACCTCCCCGCGAGACAATCCGATATTGTGAAATTTTTCCGACTCCTGACTGAGCAGCTCGACTATCTCTACGCGGGATAACTCCGCCTTTGTGATGTGGCGAATCATGGCGTCAAGATGAGAAGAAAAGCGCGTCGCTGCGTCGGCCTGTGCTTCGGTTCTGGCCTGTTGCAGCAGTAATGCGTATTTACCGCACTGATTTTCAGAAACTGTATGCATGACTTTCTCCAGGCAAAAAGAAGCCCCGCACAATTAAGTGCGTTAAAAACTCTGGTTAATTACTTAATGCAGATATTGCTCTGGTTTTACCGACGTCAGAATTGTCGGTGCATACTCAAACAGGCTGAATAATTCACGTAATGCACGGAATAAGGCATCACGCCAGTAACATGATTCTTCATTAATTCGCCAGTATGGCTGGTTGAATTCTTTTTCAGTCAATCCGGCATGCATAAATAAAGTACGGCGCTGACTGACAGTTAAAAAGCTAATATATGCATACTCACTTGCACCGACCTGACGGCGTTTTGAGAATGCCCCACGCAGTTCATCAATTGCACAAACCAGCCGTTCACGTTCGACGTCGTTCATTTCTTCAAAACGCATCGTTGCGTGACGCTGTTTTAACTGCGCATGGAAGCAAACCGTTAGCCGTTCGCGTTCCATCATCTGATTATAATAATCGCATGTCTCCTGCCAGCGAGGGACGGCCAGATGCTTACCAATTATCCGGCGCATAGCTGCTGGCTGTTTTTCAACGAGATTGAGCGTCATCACTGTCATTTCCAGACCCTCCGGCTTTTCAGAAAGGTCAGAGCCTTTTTTAACGGACTCTGTTTTTTGGTGCGGATAATGATTCCCTTACGCCCCTTACCGTGGGTGATGGTGAAGTCAATCGCCCTGGGGCTTTCGTTACGCAATAACTGAGCAATACAACGAGGCTCATTCATACGGTTCTCCTTAACGTGGTTCACCGAGACCTAACCACATCAACCAGCCGTCACGAATCTCTTTAGGACGGCTTTCATAAGCCAGTTTTAGTCCGTTATTCCATGCCGGAAGGTATACCCAATATTCACCAGCACGCCCCGATACTGACTGAGGGTCAGTAATCTCAATAACTGGTAATTTCCCTTTCTCAATCATGCCCCTTACAGCTCTTGGAGTTTTACCAATGAGTTTTGCAAACTCCTGATAAGGCACGGCATCAGTCACGCTTACAAGCTGTCTATTCATCTGCTACGATTCTCCCTTAGTGCTTCTAATGGCTCCTAATGGCTAATTATTGCCTAAAAGGATAACTCCAGAAGCACAACATTTCACACTATCAGCAAGAAATTACGCAATCGGAGTAATTATGTCAATAGACGTTTCGGAGAAGTTGAAGCTAATCCGTGAATCTGAAAGGTTAAACCGTAAAGAATTCAGTGAATTAACTGGTGTAGCCTACAGCTCACTTTCGAGCTATGAGAGCCGGTCAAAAAACGCTGGAGTTGAAGCCATAATGAAGGTCTTACAACATCCCAGATTTACTAAATATACTTTGTGGTTCATGACTGATCAGGTAGCTCCAGAAGCCGGGCAAATTGCGCCCGCTCTCGCACACTTTGGGCAAAACGAAACAACGTCGCCCCACTCCGGTCAAAAGACTGGTTAACAATTTATCGTGAATATATTCATCACAAGTGCCTACTATTGGTGGCTAAATTTCAGCCACCACGAAAAAAGCGATTAGTAGTAGCAAAAAAAAGTACCACTCGGAGGGTTTTCTGATGGCAATCAAAAAACTCGATGATGGTCGATATGAAGTGGACATCCGCCCTACTGGACGTAACGGAAAACGCATCCGTAGGAAGTTTGATAAGAAAAGCGAAGCTGTCGCTTTCGAAAAATACACGTTGTACAACCACCACAATAAAGAATGGCTATCAAAACCAACAGACAAACGACGTCTGTCGGAACTGACACAGATCTGGTGGGATTTAAAGGGTAAACACGAAGAGCATGGGAAATCTAATCTTGGAAAAATTGAAATCTTCACAAAAATAACGAATGACCCATGCGCATTTCAAATCACGAAATCCCTTATCAGCCAGTACTGCGCCACCCGAAGAAGTCAGGGTATTAAACCTTCGAGTATCAATCGTGATTTAACATGTATTAGCGGCATGTTTACAGCCCTGATTGAAGCGGAGTTATTCTTTGGTGAGCACCCTATCAGAGGGACAAAGAGGCTTAAGGAGGAAAAACCAGAAACAGGCTATCTCACACAGGAAGAAATTGCCTTACTGCTTGCAGCACTTGACGGCGACAACAAAAAGATTGCGATTCTTTGCCTGAGTACAGGAGCACGTTGGGGAGAAGCAGCTCGTTTGAAAGCAGAAAATATCATCCATAACCGCGTCACGTTTGTTAAAACGAAAACAAACAAACCACGCACCGTCCCGATCTCAGAGGCTGTTGCCAAAATGATCGCGGATAACAAACGAGGTTTTTTATTCCCTGATGCTGATTACCCTCGCTTCAGACGAACAATGAAAGCAATAAAACCGGATTTGCCAACGGGGCAAGCCACACATGCACTAAGGCACAGCTTTGCCACTCATTTCATGATTAATGGAGGAAGTATTATCACGCTACAACGGATACTAGGTCACACGCGGATTGAGCAAACTATGGTTTACGCTCATTTTGCGCCAGAGTACCTTCAGGACGCCATTTCTCTTAATCCGCTAAGAGGTGGTACTGAAGCCGAGAGTGTCCACACAGTGTCCACAGTAGAGTAACGTTTAAGGGCTTTCAGTGGTAATTTATGCCGCTCAAACCCGCATTGTACCGTTGAAAGCCCCTACTGGTGACACCCTAAATCTCCCTTACGCAGGCTTATTTTTTTTGCGCCACGACTTTCATCCTGTTCTGACGCCACCTTCTCTTTTCTGCTCTACACTTTCTAAAGATCAATAATAAAGGCATACGACGATGGCCGATTTTCCCGCCAGTTTGCTGATTCTTAACGGCAAAAGTACTGACAATGAAACATTGCGCGAAGCGATTATGCTGTTGCGTGAAGAAGGAATAACCATCCATATACGGGTCACCTGGGAGAAAGGTGATGCGGCGCGTTTTGTGACTGAAGCGCGCCAACTTGGTGTCGCGACGGTGATAGCAGGCGGTGGCGATGGCACCATTAATGAAGTCTCCACGGCGTTGATTCAGTGTGAAGGCGATGACATTCCTGCTTTGGGGATTTTGCCGCTAGGTACAGCGAATGATTTCGCCACCAGCGTGGGGATCCCTGAGGCGCTGGATAAAGCATTGAAACTGGCGATTGCCGGTAATGCTATTGCGATTGATATGGCGCAGGTTAACAGGCAAACCTGTTTTATCAATATGGCAACGGGCGGGTTTGGTACGCGCATCACCACCGAAACACCGGAGAAGTTAAAAGCTGCACTAGGGGGCGTCTCTTACATCATTCACGGATTAATGCGCATGGACACGTTACAGCCAGATCGTTGTGAGATCCGTGGTGAAAATTTTCACTGGCAAGGAGACGCCCTGGTTATTGGCATTGGCAACGGACGTCAGGCCGGTGGCGGACAGCAATTGTGCCCAAATGCGCTGATTAATGATGGTTTGTTGCAGCTGCGTATTTTCACCGGAGATGAAATTCTTCCTGCCCTCGTATCAACATTAAAATCTGATGAAGATAACCCGAATATCATCGAAGCCGCTTCGGCGTGGTTCGATATTCAGGCCCCCCATGAAATCACTTTTAATCTTGATGGCGAACCGTTGTGTGGGCAAAACTTTCATATTGAAATACTTCCGGCGGCGCTGCGTTGCCGATTACCACCGGATTGTCCGCTGTTGCGTTAATCAAATTATTCTCTCTTGAATCAGGGAGAGTCAGTTCTGCCGGATGCGGTGTAAACACCTTATCCGGCCTACAAACTAAACAGATGAGTGCTACACCGTAATTAATTTCACCCGCGTTTTCTGCAATGCCATTTTATCGACTTCTGACACCGCATCATCGGTAATAATAATATCGATTTTTTCGATCGGTAGTACCTGATTAAATCCACGACGGTTAAATTTTGTTGAGTCGAGAACGGCAATAACTTTATTCGCCGCTGTTACCATAGCACCGCTAATGGAATAACCTTCATTAAATGTTGTAATGCCATTAACTGCATCAATCCCATCAGCACCCACAAACATTAAATCCGCATTAATATCCTGCAGGGAACGTTCAGCAATAGATCCATGCATAGATCGCGTTTTATGGCGCACCGTACCACCACAAACGACCAAAGTGATGTCTTTATTTTCAGACAGGGCAAATGCAGCAGGAAGGCTATTGGTGATCACCGTGATATTTTTAGCCGTCATTAACCCTTCAGCGATAAGCATTGTCGTACTTCCGCTATCGAGGATAACCGTCATTCCTTCGTGGATCATTTTTACTGCCGCCTGCGCAATTCTGTTTTTCGGTGCGCTGGCTAACTGAAATCGCTCTTTAAATCCGATTTCCTGCGTCTCGGTTTCACTATTACCGGACATTATTTTCGCCGCACCGCCATGAAAGCGCGTTACCACGCCTTTTTGTTCGAGAAAGCGCAAATCGGCTCGAATTGTCGCTTCCGATGCAGCAAATATTCCCGCCAGATCCTGAACAAGCACGGTTCCCTGTTCATTCACTAATTGGATGATCTTATTCCTTCGCTCGAATGAATTCATCGTCATTTACCCATATTCAATTGTGACTAGTGTAAACGAAGGGGGACCATTGGTGAATGATCTGTTTTGCACAATACCGGGCCAGCATCACACTGGCCCGCGGTTTCAGGGAATGAGTAACACTTTACCCGACATGGTATTGCGAGCGATGTCACGCACCGCCTGGGCGAAGCTTTCAAAGCTTCCACGGTGAGCGATTAACGGCTCCAGGCTTAACTTTCGTTCTGTCAGCAACCGGCTCGCCGTTTCCCATTCCTGCCCAGGCCACGGGCTTGAGTAATTCATCCAGCTACCGATAACCGTCAGCTCTTTACGCAATATTTTGCCAAATGTCGCTGATGTTAAATGCAGATCCTGATGTAACGTTCCCACCAGCGCCAGTTGTGCGTGAGGCCCGGCGATTTCCACCCCCAGTTCGACGGTTTGCGGTACGCCCGCTGTCTCGAGAATAAGCTGGTTGAAGCGCAGTTCGCGTAAAACGGCCTGCATTTGCGGCGCGCTCATTTCGCTACTGTTAAATGTTTGCGTAGCGCCGAAGGATTTTGCCAGTGCCAGTTTTTCTGGGCTAATGTCGATAGCCGTCACGCTCTTTGCCCCCAGCGCGACTGCGCACTGGATCGCAAGCAGGCCGATGGTTCCGGCACCAATAATAATAACGTTTTTATTCTCACATCCTTGCGCTAAATGGAACGCATGCAGGCCAACGGTAATCGGTTCAATAAAAGCGCCATCCTCAATAGGCATATCCGCAGGTAGTGCAAAGACATTGTTTCGCTTAAGGACAATATATTCGGAAAATCCGCCATCACGTCGCGAACCAATAAAATCATATTTCGCACACTGGGAATAATAGCCTTTCAGGCACTCCGGGCAATGAAAACAAGGTAATAACGGCACACAGGCAACTGCATCGCCAGGTTGTAAATCATTAACATCGGTCCCCACCGCATCGATATATCCGCTAAATTCATGGCCTAACGTTATTGGATAATAATGGGCACCATTTTTAAATATTCTGGGCAAGTCGGAACCACATATCCCCGAGCTGGCAATTTTTACCCGCACCTCGTCCTGATGATTAATTTCAGGCATGACTCGCTCTTCAACTTGCACGATACCATCAGTATCATTAACAACTGATTTCATAAAAGCTCCAGATTGGTTAAGGGGGATATTCTCCCCCTCAGGTATAAATTATTCTGCGAGAGCAGTTTTCTCTTGTTTGATAAAACCACGTGCTCTACGCCAGGTCATGAAAATACCGGTGAGATAAATGGCACCGATAATAATGAAACCGGGAATATTTTGCGGTGAGAAAACCTGAATCAATAACCAGGTAATGGGTGAACCGCCCTGATCCATCGAAGCCACCATGCCTCCGGCTTTTAATGCGCCAGCATTGGCAGCCAGTTGCGTGTGCAGACCAATTGTTTGCGTCGCAATCCACAGGGTGATACTCATTATGATGACGCCAGAAATTAAGGTGCGGAACAGGTTTCCACGATGCACCGCTACCGCCATTGCCACAAAGAAGCCAATGGTTGCAAGGTCACCAAACGGCAACACCTGATTACCCGGAACACATACCGCAATCAGAATGGTGAGCGGGATAAAAATCAGGCTTGCCGACACCACCGCCGTATGCCCCAACAGCAATGCCGGATCCAGACCAATCAGAAACTCCTGACCGCCGAACTTCGCCTGCAAACGGCTGCGTGCCTGCTTCGCAATAGGCGTTAAGCCATCCATAATAGGCTTGATCACTCGAGGCATCAGCAACATAACGGCCGCCGTTTTTACTGCCAGTTGCAATACGCCTTTGACGTCGTAACCTGCGAGAATGCCGATGATCAGCCCCATCACAAACCCCACGGTGACAGGTTCACCAAAGGGACCAAATTTGCGCTGGATATCATCAGCACTGAATTTAATCTGGTTAACGCCAGGGATTTTTTCAATGATGGCATCGACCACCACCGCTATCGGCCCCATATACGCCGACGTACCATGCGGAATGGCAATACCTTCCAGTTCAAAGAAATCACGGGTATCACGGGCAAACCAGTCGCCGAGTTTATAAACAAATGCCGCGTGAATCACCACGCCCGCGATCCCAATCATCCATGAACCGGTCGCAAGATGCAGCAACGCACCGGTGAAGGTCATATGCCAGATATTCCAGATATCGACATTCACCACCCGCGTCATACGCGTGAGCAACATTGCCACGTTAACCAGAATCGCAATCGGAATCGCCACCAGCGCAATTTGCGATGCCCAGGTCATTGGTGAAGACCCCGGCCAGCCGACATCCACCACATGAAGATTTAAGTCGAAATTTTCCGCCATCGCTTTTGCAGCCGGGCCGATAGAATCGAGCATCAAACCAATAACCAGACCGATGCCAACAAAGCCAATCCCGATATGCAGTCCGGCTTTAAAGCAGTCACCAGACTTCATGCCTAATATTTTGGAAAATATGATAATAACAATCGGCAACATGACCGTGGGGCCAAGGTCGAGGATATAACGCATGACTTCTGAAAACATAGATCACCCCTGTAAAATTGTCAGAATCTTATTTTGTAATGCTTCGATACCTACACCAGAAACAAAAGGCATACCGTGAACTAACGGAATATCGCCAAAACTGCGGTCAACTCTGGCGGTAGTACAAATAAGATGTACACCATCCATATAGGTTTCGATTTCATTAACCCGACACTGGATTAATTCAACGGGGATATTATGGCTATGACACAACTCTTTAATTTCTTCCGCCGCCATCGTAGAGGTCGCAACCGCGCCTCCGCAAGCGACAATTATCTTGCGTTTCATAATCAATCCTTTTTATTGGTACAGAGGTGTTTGGTTATTCGGAATCTAAAATATGCTGTGTAAAATATTCCTTTAATTGCGCTTCAGAAATGGTGATTAGCGTTTCAACGACATCGGGCTGCTGCAACTTGCCAAATAAGCACCGCAAAAGCCTCAGTTGCTGCTGCGGATTTTCGACAATCAGCGCGATAATCAACGACACCGCCACATCGTTATCATCGTCAGCTTGCTGAAACTTAATTTTATTCGCCGGTCTTAACAGATAAATGGCTGACGATTTGGCGTGAATCGCCTCACAGTGCGGTATGGCGATAGCGTGCTGCTCAAGCAATATCCCAGTGGGAAATTCCGCCTCTCTGGCAATTAATGCCTGCGGCCAGGAGTCATGAACTACGTCTTGCGCGACCATTTCATTGCCGATATGGGTCAGTGCTTCACTGCGATCGGCAAAAGAGATTCCGCTGCGAACAAAGAGCTTTGTCATATACCGTCCTTATTATTCTGCACAACCGTAACGATAGGCACGTAAAACATCATAAATTTTATCCATAATCAGCGGATGCGGTATTGCTGATAATTCCCCGGCCTGAATGCGCTCAAATTGTTTGGGAAGATACTGACTAATTATTCCCAACGGGATTTCCACACCTTCCAGATTCGCCATCATCGTTTCGACGCTATTTTTAATCCGGCTATGCGGCCAGTAATAACGAATACGATCCGAAAGACTGTAACGAATATCCAGTAATGAATCGTTAAAACCAGGACGATAATATTTTTTCCAGTATTGTGGTTCGTCAAGCATCACTTCTTCAATCACGTCCAGACAACCGCTGCGATTTTCCGGCACTATAAGCTCCTTTTCAATTTGCGCCAGCGCAAATATCGCTTCCCGTAAAGCAAAGGTTAATGCCGGGCCGACTTTCAAAATCGCAAAGTGATCGCGTACTAATTCCCGATAAGCCGTCTGGGTCTGGTAATCGGTGGAATGCGCTTCATAAACCATTTTGGTGTTGATTATCCATTCGGCCAATGCCTGCGCTTCTTGCGCCTGATAATGGATAATATTGCTATGGTCAAACTCCACCCCAGGCTGCACCACGATGGCAATCACGCGCGTTAACGCCTCTGCCAGGCCACGGGCGATAAACGCTTTTTGATGCGTGCGTAACGTATTCGCGGCATCTTCTACCCGAGTGATGTGTACCGACTGAATGGCGCTGGCCTCACCGCCCGGAACCGGAACTTCGGTGCCAATAACATAGCTCAGTTGCTCACGCTGGCAATCTGTCGCCACGCTTTCCGCTACATGGCAGAGTACAGCAGCACGTTCAGCTACCGTTTCTGTGGCTAACGGCACTGGATCGCCAGCGCAGGACATTGACGCATCAAGATGAATTTTACTGAAACCTGCGCGAACGTATGCCTTTACCAGTTCGACGGATTTTTCCATCGCCGCATCCACGCTTTCCTGCTGCCAGCAATTCGGCCCCAGATGGTCGCCACCGAGAATAATGCGCTCACGCGCAAATCCGACTTTATCGGCAATTGCGAACACAAATTCACGAAAGTCCGCTGGCGTCATTCCGGTATAACCGCCAAATTGATTGACCTGGTTTGACGTTGCTTCAATTAATACTTTGCGCGTGCTGTTGCGATCAAAAGCCAGCGCCGCTTCGATAACCAGCGGATGTGCAGAACAGACTGAACATATGCCGATATGTTCACCGGCTTTATGCCGGGCAATTAACGTTTTCATTGTTTTTCCTTGTTAAATGGCAGGTGCGTTATGCCCTGCCCTCACAGCCACAATCGGCGATAACTTTACTCACGACATCGCGCATCGCTAATTTGGCCGGTTGCAAATAATCCCGAGGGTCGGTTGTCTGGGGATGTTCGGTCAGGTATTTTTTTAACCCCTGCGAAAAGGCATTTTTTAGCTCTGTCGCAACGTTGATTTTGCATATGCCCAGATTGATGGTTTGCCGAATATCCTGAGTCGATAATCCTGACGCACCGTGTAGCACCAACGGCAAGTCCACCCACTGGCGAATGGTTTCCAGCCGCGAAAAATCGAGTGCTGGGGCGCTGGCATACATACCGTGAGCAGTGCCGATCGCGACCGCCAGAGAATCAATGCCGGTTGCTTCGGCAAACTCGCGGGCCTGAACAGGATTGGTATAAAACGCATCGGCTTCATCTACTTGAACATCTTCTTCCTGGCCGCCCAGTTGCCCCAGTTCCGCTTCGACACTGACATCAAAGCGATGGCAAAAATCCACCACATCTTTGACTCGAGCAATGTTTTGCGCATAAGGCAGATGCGAAGCGTCAATCATCACCGAGCGCACGCCGGAGCGGACTTTTTGAGCTATATCGTCAAAATTAGTGTGATGGTCGAGATGAATCGCCAGCGGATGGTTGTATTGCTTCGCCATTGCGCTGACCAGCGCCAGTAGATTTTCTGTTCCAGCATGAGTAAAGGTGCCGGGCGTTCCGGCAATGATGACTGGTGCCTGCAGGTTGGCAGCGGTTTCCACCACCACTTGCATCGTTTCGAGATTGTGAATATTGAATGCAGGAACCGCGTAGCCGCCGCGTTGCGCGTTGTTCAGCATCTGCTTTGTCGATACCACGTACATTTTCATATCCTATCGTTTATTTTCGATTTCAAAATATAATGAAATTTTTTGTTTTTAAATGTCGCGATAACGATCACAAAAACGACAATATGAAAATTAATCCAGAATGACAGGCAAAAAAAATGGCCTCCCGGGGGAAGCCGTAACAAAGTGCACGTGGTTTTATGCCGGATGCGGCGCGAACGCCTTATCTGGCCTACGGGGCTGTGCTGTTCGTACGAAGCGTATCAGGCAATCGTAATTTTTTTATCGAGATAAACATCCTGCACGGCGTTAATCAGTCTTACACCGTCGGCCATCGATTTCTTGAACGCTTTACGTCCGAGAATCAGCCCCATTCCGCCCGCACGTTTATTGATGACCGCAGTACGCACCGCATCACTAAGATCGGTTTCACCGCCTGCTGCACCACCGGAGTTAATCAGCCCTGCGCGCCCCATATAACAGTTGGCTAACTGGTATCGCACCAGATCAATCGGGTTTTCGCTGGTCAGCTTGCTGTACACACGATCGTCGGTATAACCGTAATTAATCGCTTTATAGCCGCCGTTATTTTCCGCCATTTTTTGTTTGACGATATCTGCGCCTATGGTCGCCGCCAGATGGTTCGCCTGGCCGGTCAGGTCAGCGGAAACATGGTAATCGACACCATCTTTCTTAAAGGCTGAGTTACGCAAATAGGCCCACAGCACAGTCACCATGCCCAGCTCATGCGCGCGTTCAAAGGCCGCAGAAATTTCTTCAATCTGACGACGTGATTCTTCCGAGCCAAAGTAGATGGTCGCACCAACCGCCACCGCCCCCATATTGAACGCCTGCTCCACGCTGGCATACAACGTTTGATCATAGGTATTCGGGTAACTTAGCGTCTCGTTGTGATTAAGTTTGACGAGGAAAGGAATGCGGTGCGCGTAACGCCGCGATACCGATGCCAGCACACCGTAAGTTGACGCCACACAGTTACATCCCGCTTCGATCGCCAGTTCAACAATGTTCTTCGGGTCAAAGTAGAGCGGGTTAGCGGCAAATGAAGCCCCGGCAGAATGCTCGACGCCCTGGTCAACCGGCAGAATAGAAAGGTATCCTGTGCCGGCCAGACGCCCGGTGTTGTAAAGCGTCTGCATATTACGTAACACCGCTGGCGGACGATTATTGTCAATCATCACGCGGTCTACGTAATCATGTCCGGGGAGATAAAGCTGGTCAGAAGGAATAGTCATACAACGGTGCTGTAAAAGGTTGTCGGCGTCTTTGCCAAGCAACTGCGCAATATCTGTCATTACTATGCTCCCGTAAATTCCGATTAGATTTCGGCTATGGATTGTCCTGGCCCACCTTTGGCGGGCAATCATAATCCTGGTCGTTACGGGCTGGTTTTTCCATCTTCTGGATGTTTTTTCAGCGTTTTCTGTTGGCACGATTCATCAGAAAAAGTGTTACAGCGGTCAAGCTTTCACCGCAAAGGTATTTAAAAGGTATTATTAAGTGGTATTGTCAGCGCGTACCTTACATTACCTGTCATGAAGGAATTAAAAGATGAAAACAACAGCAAAGCTGTCGTTCATGATGTTTGTTGAATGGTTTATCTGGGGCGCGTGGTTTGTGCCATTGTGGTTATGGCTAAGTAAAAGCGGTTTCAGTGCCGGAGAAATTGGTTGGTCCTATGCCTGTACAGCCATTGCAGCGATCCTGTCACCTATTCTGGTTGGCTCCATCACTGACCGCTTTTTCTCGGCGCAGAAAGTGCTGGCTGTATTGATGTTCGCTGGTGCGGTGCTAATGTATTTCGCCGCGCAACAGACCACCTTTACCGGATTCTTCCCGTTACTGCTGGCCTACTCACTGACCTATATGCCGACCATTGCGCTGACAAACAGTATCGCGTTTGCTAACGTCCCGGATGTGGAGCGTGATTTTCCGCGCATTCGCGTACTGGGGACGATAGGCTGGATTGCCTCTGGTCTGGTCTGCGGATTCTTGCCTCAGATGCTGGGATATGACGATATCTCACCGACCAATATTCCGCTGTTAATTACCGCCGGAAGTTCCGCATTGCTCGGTGCATTTGCCTTGTTCCTGCCAGACACGCCGCCAAAAAGCACCGGCAAAATGGACATTAAAGTCATGCTCGGTCTGGATGCGCTGATCCTGCTACGCGATAAAAACTTCCTCGTCTTTTTCTTCTGTTCATTCCTGTTTGCGATGCCGTTGGCGTTCTATTACATCTTTGCCAACGGTTATCTGACCGAAGTCGGCATGAAAAACGCCACCGGCTGGATGACGCTCGGCCAGTTCTCTGAAATCTTCTTTATGCTGGCATTGCCGTTTTTCACCAAACGCTTTGGTATCAAAAAGGTATTATTACTTGGTCTGGTCACCGCTGCGATTCGTTATGGCTTCTTTATTTACGGTAGTGCGGATGAATATTTTACCTACGCGTTACTGTTCCTTGGCATTTTGCTGCACGGCGTGAGTTACGATTTTTACTACGTTACCGCCTACATCTACGTCGATAAAAAAGCCCCCGTGCATATGCGTACCGCCGCGCAGGGCTTGATCACGCTGTGCTGCCAGGGATTCGGCAGTTTGCTCGGCTATCGTCTTGGTGGCGTGATGATGGAGAAGATGTTTGCTTATCAGGACCCGGTAAACGGGCTGACCTTCAACTGGGCCGGGATGTGGACTTTCGGCGCGGTGATGATTGCCATTATCGCCGTGCTGTTCATGATTTTTTTCCGCGAATCCGACAACGAAATTACGGCCATCAAGGTCGATGATCGCGATATTGCGTTGACACAAGGGGAAGTTAAATGAAAACAGAACGTATTCTCGGTGCTCTTTACGGGCAGGCGTTAGGGGATGCGATGGGTATGCCGTCCGAGCTTTGGCCGCGCTCCCGCGTCAAAGCACACTTTGGCTGGATTGACCGTTTTTTGCCTGGCCCAAAGGAGAATAACGCAGCCTGTTATTTTAACCGCGGCGAATTTACCGACGACACCTCGATGGCGCTGTGTCTGGCGGATGCTTTACTGGAACGTGAAGGCGAGATCGACCCGGATCTGATTGGACGTAATATTCTCGACTGGGCGCTGCGTTTCGACGCTTTCAACAAAAACGTGCTTGGCCCGACCTCGAAGATTGCACTTAACGCCATTCGCAACGGTAAACCTGTAGCTGAACTGGAAAACAATGGCGTGACCAACGGCGCGGCAATGCGCGTCTCGCCATTAGGTTGTTTGCTTCCGGCGCGCGATGTTGACTCTTTTATTGATGATGTGGCGCTGGCGTCAAGCCCGACCCATAAATCCGATCTGGCGGTTGCAGGGGCGGTTGTTATCGCATGGGCGATTTCTCGCGCGATTGACGGAGAACGCTGGTCAGCAATTGTTGATTCCCTGCCCTCAATTGCGCGACATGCACAACAAAAACGCATCACCACGTTCAGCGCCTCTCTGGCGGCGCGTCTGGAGATTGCGCTGAAAATTGTGCGCAATGCCGACGGCACCGAGTCCGCCAGCGAACAGCTTTATCAGGTTGTTGGCGCGGGCACCAGCACCATTGAATCCGTGCCGTGCGCCATTGCGCTGGTTGAGCTGGCACAAACCGATCCTAACCGTTGCGCCGTTCTGTGCGCCAATCTTGGTGGTGACACTGACACCATCGGCGCCATGGCGACGGCAATTTGTGGCGCGTTGCATGGCGTTAACGCTATCGATCCTGCGTTAAAGGCGGAACTGGATGCGGTAAATCAGCTTGATTTCAACCGCTATGCCACGGCACTGGCGAAATATCGTCAACAACGGGAGGCAGTATGAGCGGCGCTCGATTACACACGCTGCTGCCTGAATTAACTACGCGTCAGCCGGTGATGGTGATTGGTGCGGCGGTCATTGATGTGATCGCCGACGCTTACGCCCTGCCCTGGCGCGGGTGCGATATCGAGCTGAAACAGCAGAGCGTTAACGTTGGCGGCTGCGCACTGAATATTGCCGTGGCGTTAAAGCGCCTCGGCATCGAAGCGGGTAACGCCTTGCCGCTCGGTCAGGGAGTGTGGGCGGAGATTATTCGCAACCGGATGGCAAAAGAGGGATTAATCAGCCTGATTGATAACGCCGAAGGCGATAATGGCTGGTGTCTGGCGCTGGTTGAGCCGGATGGCGAACGCACGTTTATGTCATTCAGTGGTGTGGAAAATCAGTGGAATCGCCAGTGGTTGGCGCGATTAACCGTTGCGCCTGGCAGCCTGCTCTATTTTTCCGGTTATCAACTGGCCTCGCCCTGTGGCGAATTGTTAGTGAAATGGCTGGAAGAGCTGCCAGACGTGACGCCGTTTATCGATTTTGGCCCCCGTATTGGCGATATCCCGGATGCATTACTGGCGCGCATCATGGCCTGTCGACCATTAGTGTCTCTCAATCGTCAGGAGGCTGAGATTGCCGCCGAACGTTTTGCTTTATCCGCAGATATAACAACGCTTGGCAAGCAATGGCAGGAGAAATTTGCCGCACCGTTGATCGTTCGCCTCGATAAAGAAGGTGCCTGGTATTTCAGCGATAACGTTTCAGGCTGTATACCGGCATTTCCAACGCATGTCGTAGATACAATTGGCGCAGGTGATAGCCATGCTGGTGGCGTACTGGCCGGGCTGGCATCCGGTCTGCCACTGGCAGATGCAGTATTGCTGGGCAATGCGGTGGCGTCGTGGGTTGTCGGGCATCGCGGCGGGGATTGCGCGCCGACGCGCGAGGAACTACTCCTCGCACACAAAAACGTATAAATCGCTGCGACAGCGGCTGATGCTGTATTCAATAGGCCGTTGCTGTTGGTCAAGCGCTACTTGCTTGATCACCAGCACCGGTATTTTGCTATCTAACTGAATATGTGACTGAAACTCGGCATCCGGCATTCGGGCGCTAACGCGGGAACGGGTACACTTTGGAAAAATATGCTGACTGCGGAAGTAGTCATAAAGAGAAATACCGATGGCATCAACATCATGAATTAAATGAGCAGGAACCCACGACTCCTCAATCGATACCGCTTCTTCATCCACATAACGAATACGCTTAAGCAAGAAGACATCACTTCCCGCTTCAACCGCCAGTTGCTGTGCCACCTCTTCAGGGCACTTTACCACTCGCTTGTTAACCCATAGCGTATCGGGCTTTTTACCGCGCAACACCACCTGCTGAGAAAAACCTCGCGCTTCTTTCAGCGAGTATTCGAAGATGTTGTTGATCTGCGTACCGTAGCCACGCGAACGCGTCACCACGCCCTCTTCTTCCAGCGTCTGCATCGCTTTGCGCACCGTAATACGCGAAACGCCGGTTAACTGACTTAAATCGCGCTCGCCGGGTAAAATATTGCCATGCTCCAGCACTCCGCTGCGTACGGCATTTTTTACCGTTTCCGCAAACTTAATATAAAGCGGCGTGTTGTCCGCCGCTAAAATACGTTCGTTCAGTTGGGCGATAAGCTGGGTATGCGCTTGTTCCATTTGTCTTTTTCCTGCCGGGGAATCTGGTAGGAGTATATCACTGCTGGTTATTTAAGGCGTTTCTTTAATGCCATCAACGAAAGCCTGCAACTCCTCCGCTGTGCCATTAAACACATTAAAATCCACCGGGCCATTAATGCCATCTACCTGTCCACGGTCGGAATGCTGCCAGAAACGCCAGGCCATGCCGTCATTGTCCGGACGACGTTGATAATAGTGAGCCACCCACCACGGATATTCATTGAAATAGCCCGCCAGATTCGTGTGATAAAAAACGGCTCCGGAGTAAATAATCGGCTTTTTTCCCGTGCTTTTTTCGACCATTTTTAGCCACTGACTTACCCGCTTGCGTAATTCCTTCGCCGATAATTTTCCCCGTTCTTCTACGTCCAGTACCGCGGGGAGATCGCCTTGAGAGAAATCCACCGTTTGCAGAAATAATTGCGCCTGATCGGTGGCGGATACCGACGGAGAAAAATAATGATACGCGCCACGCAGCAGGCCATTTTGACGGCTTTGACGCCAGTTACGCGAAAAATAGGGGTCCACCAGGTTTTCGCCTTCCGTCGCCTTAATAAAAGCAAACTGTAAGCGGATACCGTTGTCGCGCATTTTTGCGACACGCTGCCAGTCGATCCGCGCCTGCCAGCGTGAAACATCAATACCGTGAATGGTGTAATTGGCAGGAATGCGAATAGCAAAAGATTTGACCGGACGATAGCCATAAAAGTAGATGTAGTCTTTAATCTGAATTGCTGTCGAATAGAAAAAATTCACCGTCTGGCCAGGATGAATCGCAACAATGGAAATTAGCCCCAGAGTGCATAGCAAAGCGGTGAATTTTTTTCGACTGGCGATTCTTAGCTGCATTGGTTTCATCCCTGAATTTCAGCGCGAAAAAGCTGAAAAATGCCAAAGCAGCTATAGTACGGTGCTCACCACCACGCGTGAAAGTGGTGAACCGGACCAATCCCGTGACCGACTTCCAGCGTGTCTGCCTGCGCTAACGCCGCTGAAAGCCAGCTTTTTGCTTCCTGAACGGTGTCGCCCCAGTTTGTATGGCGCAGACGCAATGCCGCCAGCGCCGCAGAGAGCGTACAACCCGTGCCATGGGTGTTTTTGGTCATAATGCGCGGCGCGGTAAACCGCTGTTCGCCGTCGCGAGTAAACAGCCAATCCGGGCTTTGCTCATCATCCAGATGACCGCCTTTCATCAGCACTGCACCGCAGCCCATCGCCAACAGTGCTCGCCCCTGCTCCCGCATTTCCTGTTCGTTATGCGCATGTGGCGCGTCGAGCAAGGCGGCAGCTTCGGGCAAGTTTGGCGTTATTAATGAAACCCGTGGCAATAATCGACTGCGCAGCGTGGCAACCGCCGAAGGTGAAAGTAGCGGGTCGCCGCTTTTTGCCTGCATGACGGTATCCAGTACCACGTTTTGGATCTGGTAACGTTGCAGCCGTTCTGCCACCGCTTCAACGATATCGGTTTCCGCCAGCATGCCGATTTTGGTGGTGTCGATTCGTACATCGCTGAACACCGAATCAAGTTGTGCAGCGACAAAATCAGGCTCAATGCGATACACCGACTGTACGCCACGGGTATTTTGCGCCACCAGCGCGGTGATTACCGAGCAACCGTACGCACCTAGCGCCGAGAAGGTTTTAAGATCGGCCTGAATTCCTGCACCACCACTCGGATCAGTACCGGCAATCGTCAGAGCGTTAATCCGTTTCATGCCAGTACCTCCTGCGTCAATTGCCAGAGCGCATCAAGGAAATGTGGAACAAAACTGCCCGGCCCCTCGCTTCTGGCGACTGCGCGCTCTCCGGCTTGTTTCATCCAGTGACAGCCAGATGCGACGTTTTCCAGCGTATCGCCAGGTAATGCACAACAGGCAGCAACAACCGCCGATAATGCACAGCCAGTTCCTACCACTTTGGTCATTAACGGATCGCCGCCGTGAATACCAACGGTGCGACGACCATCGGTAATATAATCCACCTCGCCAGTGACCACGACGACTGCGCCAGTTTCCAGAGCCAGAGTTTGCGCAGCAGGCAATGCGCTTACTGTGGCGTCAGTGGTATCCACACCACGGCCACCATTGGAAATGCCCGCTAATGCCATGATTTCCGATGCATTACCGCGTATCGCTGCCGGTTTAAAAGATAAAAGTTCATGACAAAAACGGCGACGATAATCGAGCGCACCAACCGCGACCGGATCAAGCGTCCAGGGCGTTTGGGAGTGTTTTGCATGTTCAACGGCGGCACGCATCGCCCGTGCGCGTGGCTGCGTCAGTGTGCCAACGTTAATCAGCAAAGCACTGGCGATGGCCGAAAATTGACTGGCCTCTTCGGTTTCGATAACCATCGCTGGCGATGCACCGAGCGCCAGCAAGGTATTGGCAGTAAAGGTTTGCACCACATCATTGGTCATGCAATGCACAAGGGGGGAATGTTGGTGAAAAAGGTGTAACGCGTGCGCAGGTTGCGCCGGACTCAGCAGGTCGATTTGCATAGTTTGCTCCTGCCATAACGTGAAGAAGCAATGACCTGGCGGCCTGTGACTTCCCTACGCTGGCATTATCCAGATCAGGTGATACGGGTATTTCTCAGCCTTCACGCAGAAGGGCACCCCGAGTCGTTTAGTTGCGATGATGAATCGCAGATGAGGATGGTAATGTCCCGCGCACACGTTGTAAACGAGGAAAAACGGCGGTATTACAATAATGTTGTGAAATTATTTGATATAAGAATCCAGCACCTTAAGAACAACATCCAGGTCTTCTTCACGCTTTAGCTCATCCCCCTGGTGAACTATGTGTTCCGTCAGATGACCTTTAATCACTTCCCGCATCAAACCGTTTACCGCACCACGGATAGCGGCAATCTGTTGTAGAACGGCAGCGCATTCGTGCGGCTCGTCGAGCATTTTCTTGAGCGCGACGACCTGTCCCTGAATCTTACTGGCGCGTGCTTTCAGTTTCTGTTTATCGCGAATGGTATGAGACATGGTAACACCTGGTTAACAAGATCATGGAAAATCATAGCACTACTAATCTACTGGGGGGTAGTATCATGTACTGGGGGGGAGTAGAATCAGGCCGCCGACTTAATACTAAGAATTATTATCATGACCGAATTTACCACTCTTCTTCAGCAAGGAAACGCCTGGTTTTTCATCCCCAGCGCCATCTTACTTGGTGCGCTACATGGTCTGGAGCCAGGACACTCAAAAACGATGATGGCGGCGTTTATTATCGCCATTAAAGGCACCATCAAACAGGCGGTGATGCTTGGACTGGCGGCAACCATATCGCATACCGTGGTAGTCTGGTTGATTGCTTTTGGTGGGATGGTGATAAGCAAACGCTTTACTGCGCAGTCAGCGGAACCGTGGCTCCAGCTGATTTCCGCGGTGATCATTATTGGCACCGCGTTCTGGATGTTCTGGCGCACCTGGCGCGGCGAACGAAGCTGGCTTGAGAATATGCACGGGCATGATCATGAACATCATCACGACCACGAACATCACCACCATCATGAACATAGCGACAGCGAAGAGTATCAGGATGCCCATGCACGAGCCCATGCCAATGACATTAAACGCCGCTTCGATGGCAGAGAAGTGACCAACTGGCAAATTTTATTGTTTGGTTTAACAGGTGGACTGATCCCCTGCCCAGCGGCAATTACCGTGCTATTGATTTGCATTCAGTTGAAAGCCCTGACACTGGGCGCAACACTGGTCGTCAGTTTCAGCATTGGCCTGGCGTTAACGCTGGTCACCGTAGGCGTTGGGGCGGCAATCAGTGTTCAACAGGTTGCAAAACGCTGGCGCGGATTTAACACTGTCGCTAAACGCGCCCCCTATTTCTCCAGTCTGTTAATTGGCTTAGTCGGGTTGTATATGGGAGTGCATGGCTTTATGGGTATTATGAGATAAAACAATTACCTGGGCTTCGCTATCCCTTTAGCCCAGGATGATTCTTAAATCAACTTATTCCGCTGACTTCTCGTTCAATGAGGATGCTTTTGCTGCATCCTTTCATTTACACTTTTTACGAAATCATGGGATCACTAACAAAATATCTCTTGTCGGTTATATTGTATGGCAGGAAAGATATGCGACTGATTTTACTGATCCCCAAAGTGGAGAGTATATGACCATAAAAAATAAGATGTTGCTGGGTGCGCTTTTGCTGGTAACCAGCGCAGCATGGGCCGCACCAGCCACCGCGGGTTCGACCAATGCCTCGGGAATTTCAAAGTATGAGTTAAGCAGTTTCATTGCTGACTTCAAGCATTTCAAACCAGGTGACACCGTACCAGAAATGTACCGTACCGATGAGTACAACATTAAGCAGTGGCAGTTGCGTAATCTGCCCGCCCCTGACGCCGGAACCCACTGGACCTATATGGGCGGTGCATATGTGCTGATCAACGATACCGACGGGAAAATCATTAAAGCCTACGATGGTGAGATTTTTTATCATCGCTAAAAAAAGCCCCCTCGGAGAGAGGGGGAAATGCAGACACCTTATTATTTTTTATTATTAGCCACTTACTGGTCTTGCTTGCTATTAGTCGTATTTCACGTTGATTAATGCGGTTGCCTCCAGTGCGCCAGATTTAACTTTATTTTTATCATAAACATAGTAACTGGCTGTTACTGGAATTGAAACCGTTGTATCTGTAATTTTTGACTTCGCCGCAATTTCTTTTAAATTTGTGTATCCTTTACTGCTGTCAGTGATATTTAAAAGTGTGACTGGCGAACCATCATTTTCAAGAATAAATCCTACGCCATTATCTTCCGGCCCTTTCAGTACCGTGTTACTGTTGGTTAACAAGTCAGAACTTGATAAATACACCTGCATTTTCCGTGATGTTTGATTTTGTTGACCTAATAAATTTTTACAACGCAGAATAATATTCCCTTCTTCACTATTTATTGTTGCTTTGTTACCTGTGTCTGGTAATTGTGAAACGGGAATACTCTTTAAAGTAATTAATAAATCATCAGGTTTGCAGGTCGTTGTTATCGGGTTGTATGATAATGCCAGATTAAAGGAATAGACACCGGCATTTTGTGCCAATGCATTTCTGTAGCTATTCACACATGCATCCCACGACTTTCCTCCTAACAGACACATTAAAAATTGCACTGCGGCACTCCCACGCGTTGTTGATGAAGCACTGGATAATGTCGCGACACCATTAATCATCACTGCTCCGCCGCCCCCCGCAGAAACATTCACTTTCGCGTTACTGGCCACCGATGTCACGGTTACTGAATAACCATTTGTGAAGCTGGTCTGGTTATTTGATAATGTGATGCTGTTTTTATTAGTCCATTCAAAATGTAAATTTAATTTAATGGTATCGTTATAAAGCCCAACAATAATATCCGAAGGACTCATAGGGGCGATGGTATTCGTACTCACACATGACGAATCATTAAAATTATGTTCATATTTCGCTGTTTGTGTTTGAGTCAGTGCAAAGTCCCCCTGAACAACCAGATTATGCTGCGCTGACAACTCTCCATAACATGCCGCATAGCTCGCAGGTATAACCATCACCATGAATATAAATAATACTATGTTAATTTTCATAAAACTACCCGATGCTTATTGGCAAATATAAGTTCTACTTTCATCAATCTCTTTACCGAAGGTGATTGTGCATGAAAGCCCTTGTTGTTTATCAATTGCCACATTAACCGCTGGCGGTATTTCATTGGTGCGAATAAATATCTGACTTCCCTGGCCGACAACACCAATGTTATGACCGTGGATATCATTGACTTCATAACCAAACGTTAATGGCTGTCCATCTGATTTTAATGCTTTTATAAACCAGGGCTTACGCTGATCGGTATCAAAATCAACCAGAACGACCGCGCCGCGATAAGGGGCGGTAATTTTACGGTTCCCGCGTAATTCTGTTTCGCTATCGCTTTGCGACACATCCAGCATCAGGTGATTTTCTCGATAAGGTGTCATTCCGTCGTAAACCACCACACCATTACTGTTTGTTGTGCGATATTTTTGCCCATTGACATAAGCACCTTTAATTCCTGGTGCATGCATCACAGCAAACGTTTCGGAAAGACGGTTCGCCAGATTAACGCCACCCAACCAGGCGACAATGCCCCCTGAAACGCTGGCTCCGGCCTGTCGATAGGCACTCGACTGACTATAGCTGCCATTCACTGTTGCGACCGGTGCGGTCCAGGTCAAATTGGCCCCAGCTGTCGTTTCATTTCCCTGATGTTGGTGGCTCAAGTTGATACCATAGTTAAACTGATCGCGACTCCCAACGGTTCCCGATAAACCGGTATTGTTTGAGGCAAACCCCTGATTATCAAAGGTCGTTGAGTTAGACATATATATTTGCCGCTGCGGTGTCGTAACGTCATCGCCCCAGTCAAAGGGAATCGATATAAAAATATTAAAGCGTTTCTCTTCGGTGTGGTTCTCGTCATACGCCTGGCTTGCCGCGAGGGTATAGCTTATCCGCTGCCAGTTATTGGAATAACTCAGCTGATAATCTTTACTACTGCCGCTGCGCCCCCAGTAATCACGCCATAAAGTACTTAATGACACAGACCCCCAGCCTTCTGGCAATGACTGACTCATATTGGCGGAAAAGCTATTTTTGCGACCAAAATCATTCTGGTAATAATCGGCAATGTCATAGACATCGTTTTTATCACGACGATAATTATCTTTATTATTTGCCCACACGTAATCGTTAAATGTGCGGTAATCACGCGACGAATAACGCCAGGCCGCCAGACCAAAACGTGTCGATGTTTGGCTCAAAAATTTGTTATAGGCAATTTGATAACTTTGTCCGTCAAATACATCACCATTGTCTTGTTTACTGTGCGATTTAGTTGCATCGACTGAAATTGCGCCAATGCGCGTGTTCCACCCTGTTCCGAAGGTAAACGCATAGTAATTATTAGCAACCATCGTGCCGCCATACAGCGTCAGTAAGTTATTAAAACCATACTGATAACCCGCCTGGACAAAATCACTTTGCTTGCTCGCACCTTCAATATGACTACGGCCCGCCGCAAAATCATATTTTGATACGCCAGGTTGCAGCATATTAGGTACTGCCGCATAAGGCACCAGATACGTAGTCACAGAACCATCGGCTTCCTTAACACTCACATCAAGATCCGCACCTCCGCCCGCCAACTGCAAATCACTAATCGAAAACGGGCCAGGTGGAACCTCTTTCTGATAAACGACAAAACCATTCTGTTCAATAGTTACCAACGCGTTGCTCTGAGCAATCCCCTGTACTCGTGGGGTAAAATTTTGCTTCGAGTTTGGCAACATCTGCATATCACGAAATAACCGAACCCCACTGAAGCGAACGGAATCAAATATATCCGCTGACGTGTACATATCACCAATACGCAACGTACCGAGAATTTGAGAAAATCCACGCTCCAGATACAGTGTGTTGCTTTTCCACTCCCCAGGATTGTTATCCGTTTTGCTAAAACTGGCATCAGAATGCAGTTGCCACCCCAGTAAATTTAACCCGCTGTTAAAACGCACATAGGTACTCTTGCTATTACCCGAGGCTTTATAGTCACTGTAATACTGACTTACGTAATAAGATGTATAAAACGCATTGATTCCCCGTTCCCAGTTTTCTGGCGGAACGTAACCATTTTCCAGTTCTTCAACCCAGGCTTGGGGGACAGCAAGATCCAAACGAAAAATCCCAATATCCCAGGCGTAGCTTCCGCCCTGTACAAGTTGCTCAAATGTTAAACATTGTTTTTCGCGTGCAAAATTATCGCTATTTATACCTAACCGCTTTACAATTTCACGCGTCAGGCAAGTTTCATCTGGGTTATCTTTTACGATAATTTCATATTTCCCACGCCATTGCTTATTGACATAAATATCAATGTCGTACTGGCCTGGTAAAGGCTGATTATCATCAAGACGCAAATTTGTTACTTGCTCACCTTTCATTCCTCCCATCATAAAATGGGTATCAAAGGTTTCTTCTGTTGCATGTGCTTCAATGCCGAGCAATAACGCGACTATTGCTGATGCAAGCGGGGTCATTCTCAACATAGGCAGCTCCTGCAATTAAATTTTGTCACTAATATAGTTGCCGTGATCATCGATAATGGTCAGTTGCCAGCCATTCGCATTATTATTTTTTACACTGACACTCTGACTTTCTAGTGGTGCAATCATGATAGTTTCATAATTCACTTTGACATTATTCGCCTTAATGTCAGAAATCGTCACCCAATTTGGCGAGTCATTTTTTATGACTACGTTATTACCGTTACGATTCATCCGCAATTTTTTAAAGGTCGTTTTATTTACCGGGGCAACACCTACTGGTCGATAAAACAACTTAATTCTGTTTTGCATGGCAAATTTTAACGCATTCTTTCCTTCATCTTCTGGGCTATTCGGTGGAATATCCAGAACGTTAAGATAAAAAATACTTTCCTTATTAACGGGTAATTTATTAGGCATGATTTTAATTTTTATTTGTTGCCCAGAATTGGCCGCTACTTTAACTACTGGTGGCGTTAACATGAAAGGAACCTGAATCTTTTCTGGCGGCAGAGACGTGTCACCATCATCAATCCACGTCTGCACCAGCGAAGAACGGTTACCCTGATTCATCAGTTGTACCATGACTTCTTTCTGCTCTGCCGGGTAAATGATACGGGTCCCGAAAATAACCATTCCGGCATGCGCGGGAAATATCATAGAAGAGATGAGTAAAGATAATAATCCTTTCATCTTAATGCCTCTTATATTTATGCTGACCGCCATGAATATGGCGGTCATTTTAGTTTACTGAAAAAATTTGATTATTTTAAATATTTAATCCTGGGCAACACGCATAACCAATGAAGAGTTAACAGTACCAGATGCAACACTACTGTCGGTCAACTTCAGGTATTTTGCCTTAAACGGAATGGCATATTGTCCATCAGCAGTTTTATAACTTTCAATATTAAACGGTGCGGAAATATCCAGTACCTCACTGCTATCACCCAAATAGAGATAATATCCGACTGTGTCATTACTACTGGATATTGCCTTATCATTACCAAGAATTTTCTCGTTGGTGATCAATGAAAGTTTTACGCCATCAATAGTCTTCGGACAAGTAATTTTCAGCATACTGCTGGTTACACCAACAGCGTCATCGTAAGTTGCATATTTCGCCTTACCATCAAATACTGTGGTTGGTACAGTCGGCATATTAATACTGACTGAATCACCACCAGCGACAAATGTACATGGAGATTCAGCAATATTACCTTTAATAGTTAAAGTTCCGGTATCTACTTCAGCAGCGAAAATACCAGCACTCATAAATACAGAAGATAAGACAGCGGCAGCAATAATTGAATTTTTCATGATGCGTTCCTTAATAAGTTTATTTTGTTTTGTTAAGAGTCTGTATCTCTTGGAAACAAATTTCTCACACCAAAAAGGTTGCCGCAATGTAAACATATTGTTTTGTTGATTTAAAACAAATTAACCAATGCAATATAATTGCAACAAATAATTCGCCATAACAAACATTTTTAAAACTGATTAATTACCGTAAATAACATTTATGAATCAAATAAAAAAAGCCAAAATCATTCACGAAAATGATTTTGGCTTTCTAAATATACTTAAAACGGTGTTGCCAAATTAATCGTAGCGATTTAACACGATTTTGCGTTTGTCATTATTACCCACAGCAACCACTTCTGTCGTAACGCCTTTTGCAGTAGAAGAAGCACGATAGCTGGTTTCAACTCGTTGTAACAACCGCCCACAACGTTGCTGAAGATAGTTATTAACAACATCCATACTGCATGTAGGGGAACTAATCCTGCCATTGATGGTTAATGTTGCAGTATCAGAAGAGAACGCGGGTGATGCTAGTCCATAAGCAAGAAAAACAACTCCTGACAACCAATACTTATTCATTGAACGTTATCCCTGTAGTAAAGGTTATGCCGGGTAGATTGAGTGCATAACAAACTATAGCTGTACATCCGCTACACAGCCATGAGGGATGATAAAGAGACAGTGCTTGCACATTCAATCGCCTTTGTACAGTTTCGGACTAAGATCCACTGAATATTCGCAGCATTAAAAAAGTGATTATTAAGGCTGCAAAAAAATTCACCGCATCAATTTAACATTGATGCGGTGAATGAAGAACAACCAGAAAGATTAATGCGCGCTATATGGCACGAAAGGCAATCTCGCCAGGAATGACTTCGCCCTGCCAGTAGAGTTGAGCTGCAACACGGTCTGCCAGCTGGCGGTAGATAGTGGTAAATTCGCTCTCCGGACGGCTAATAACCGTCGGAGTGCCTTTGTCGAGATCTTCACGCAGGCTGATGTGTAACGGCATTTGTCCCAGCAGTTGTGTATGATACTTCTCTGCCAGTTTCTCTGCGCCACCAGTACCGAAAATCGGTTCGTGATGGCCACAGTTACTGCAAATATGCACGCTCATGTTCTCAACAATACCGAGCACCGGAACTTCGACCTTTTCAAACATCACGATGCCTTTTTTCGCATCAATCAGCGCGATATCCTGCGGCGTTGTTACCACTACTGCACCGGTCACCGGAATGTTCTGCGCCAGCGTCAGCTGAATGTCACCGGTTCCTGGCGGCATGTCGAGCACCAGATAGTCGAGGTCTGGCCATAAGGTTTCTTGCAACATCTGCATCAGCGCCTTGCTGGCCATTGGGCCACGCCACACCATCGCGTTGTCATCAGTGACCAGATAACCAATTGAATTGGTTGCCAGGCCATGAGACATAATCGGCGCCATGTGAGTGCCATCTGGCGAAGTCGGACGCTGATTTTCTGCCCCCAGCATGGTGGGGATTGACGGGCCGTAGATATCGGCATCCAGAATACCAACTTTCGCCCCTTCCGCCGCCAGCGCCAGCGCCAGGTTTACCGCCGTGGAGGATTTACCCACGCCGCCTTTGCCGGAACTGACCGCAATGATGTTCTTCACGCCGTTAATACCCGGCTGATTCTTCACGCGTTTCAGGGTGGCAATGTTATGCGACAGTTTCCAGTCGATAGCTTTCGCCCCAGTGATACGCAGCAATTCAGCGCTACATTGCTCTTTTAATTCTTCAAACGCGCTATGCCAGACAAACGGCATAACCAGTTCCACATGCAACGTGTCGTCCATCCAGGCGACATGATGCAACGCTTTTAGCGTAGTGAGGTTATGCTTGAGGGTTGGGTGCTGAAAATTGGCCAGTGTCCCGGCGACCATTGCGCGCAGGGCTTCTGGTGATTTGGCCTGGGATTGTTCGTTCATCCCGACTCCTTATTTATAAAGATAACTTATCGCTATTAGTTTACCTGAAGTTAACAGCTAAGTACTTACCTAATAATGCATCATAAGATGCTTGCACAGGACTTACGTAACCATGCCCCATTTGGTACTATCTAAGCCCTTTTCACTACAAAGAAGTAATGCCTACTATGACTCAAGTCGCGAAGAAAATTCTGGTAACGTGCGCACTGCCGTACGCCAACGGCTCAATCCACCTCGGCCATATGCTGGAGCACATCCAGGCTGATGTCTGGGTCCGTTACCAGCGAATGCGCGGCCACGAGGTCAACTTCATCTGCGCCGACGATGCCCACGGTACGCCGATCATGCTGAAAGCCCAGCAGCTTGGTATCTCCCCGGAGCAGATGATTGGCGAAATGAGTCAGGAGCATCAGACTGATTTCGCAGGCTTTAATATCAGCTACGACAACTATCACTCGACGCACAGCGAAGAGAACCGCCAGTTGTCAGAGCTTATTTATACTCGCCTGAAAGAGAACGGTTTTATTAAAAACCGCACCATCTCTCAACTGTACGATCCGGAAAAAGGCATGTTCCTGCCGGACCGTTTTGTAAAAGGCACCTGCCCGAAATGTAAAGCGCCAGATCAGTACGGCGATAACTGTGAAGTTTGCGGCGCAACATATAGCCCGACTGAATTGATCGAACCGAAATCGGTGGTTTCTGGCGCTACGCCGGTAATGCGTGATTCCGAGCACTTCTTCTTTGATCTGCCCTCTTTCAGCGAAATGTTGCAGGCATGGACCCGCAGCGGCGCGTTGCAGGAGCAGGTGGCTAACAAAATGCAGGAATGGTTCGAATCCGGCCTGCAACAGTGGGATATCTCCCGCGATGCGCCGTACTTCGGTTTCGAAATTCCAAACGCACCGGGCAAATATTTCTACGTCTGGCTGGACGCGCCGATTGGCTACATGGGCTCTTTCAAGAATCTGTGCGACAAGCGCGGCGACACCGTAAGCTTCGATGAATACTGGAAGAAAGATTCCACCGCCGAGTTGTATCACTTCATCGGCAAAGATATCGTTTACTTCCACAGCCTGTTCTGGCCTGCCATGCTGGAAGGCAGCAACTTCCGCAAGCCGACCAACCTGTTTGTTCACGGCTATGTGACGGTGAACGGCGCGAAGATGTCCAAGTCTCGTGGCACCTTTATTAAAGCCAGCACCTGGCTGAATCACTTTGATGCCGACAGCCTGCGCTACTACTACACCGCCAAACTGTCTTCGCGTATTGATGATATCGACCTGAACCTGGAAGATTTCGTTCAGCGCGTGAATGCCGATATCGTTAACAAAGTGGTTAACCTGGCCTCCCGTAACGCTGGCTTTATCAACAAGCGTTTTGACGGCGTACTGGCAAGCGAGCTGGCTGACCCTGAGCTGTACAAGACCTTTACCGATGCCGCTGAAGCGATTGGCGAAGCGTGGGAAAGCCGCGAATTTGGTAAAGCAGTGCGCGAAATCATGGCACTGGCTGACCTGGCTAACCGCTATGTCGACGAGCAGGCTCCGTGGGTTGTCGCAAAACAGGAAGGCCGCGATGCCGACCTGCAGGCGATTTGCTCAATGGGCATCAACCTGTTCCGCGTACTGATGACGTATCTGAAGCCAGTTCTGCCGAAACTGACTGAGCGCGCGGAAGCGTTCCTGAATACGGAACTGACCTGGGATGGTATCCAGCAACCGCTGCTGGGCCACAAAGTCAATCCGTTCAAGGCGCTGTATAACCGCATTGATATGAAGCAAGTTGAAGCCCTGGTGGAAGCATCCAAAGAAGAAGTGAAAGCCACTGCAGCACCGGTAACTGGTCCGCTGGCTGATGATCCGATTCAGGAAACCATCACCTTTGACGACTTCGCCAAAGTTGACCTGCGCGTGGCGCTGATCGAAAACGCAGAGTTTGTTGAAGGTTCCGATAAACTGCTGCGCCTGACGCTGGATCTCGGCGGTGAAAAACGCAATGTCTTCTCCGGCATTCGTTCTGCTTACCCGGACCCGCAGGCACTTATCGGTCGTCACACCATTATGGTGGCTAACCTGGCGCCGCGTAAAATGCGCTTTGGTATCTCCGAAGGCATGGTAATGGCTGCTGGTCCTGGCGGGAAAGATATCTTCCTGTTAAGCCCGGATGCTGGTGCTAAACCTGGCCATCAGGTGAAATAATCCCCCTTCAAGGCGCTGCATCGACAGCGCCTTTTCTTTATAAATTCCTAAAGTTGTTTTCTTGCGATTTCGTCTCTCTCTAACCTGCATAAATACTGTTAGCATCTACATTCAACTGGATAAAAATACAGGGATGCAGAATGAGACAGTTTATCTATCAGGACGAAAAATCACATAAATTCTGGGCGATTGAGCAACAGGGAAACGAGTTGCATATCAGCTGGGGAAAAGTTGGTACCCAGGGGCAAAGCCAGGTAAAAAGCTTTGCGGATGTTGCGGCAGCGGAGAAAGCGGAACTGAAGCTGATCGCAGAGAAAACGAAAAAAGGCTATGTGGAAGGCGATTCAGCAAATGTGAATCTCCCACCCGCCACCAAAGTCACTCCTGAAGTTAAAATTTTCCCTGAGAGTAAAAACAAACGCCCATGGCTGGCTGATGATGCAGTCATTCCGTTAACTGATGATATTAATCGCTTTGCTTTTCCTCATCGCACCAGGCCAAGAGAAATTAATTATCTGCGCAATAAAGGTGAGATATGGAAACGTATTGCAGATAACACCGATGCATATGATTTAAAAGAATACTACAGTTCTTATCCGGAAAACTGGCGACAGGCGTTTGCCGAATTACAGTTGCGAATTCAGGATAATCTACAGACAGGGAGTGCACAATCTGACGCTGCATTACTCTGGCACTTAAGGAACTCTTACTCAACAGATGAACTGGTCGATGACTTAGTCGTTCGTTGTGGCCTGGAAAGTACCGTTGAAATCGCCCTTCTCGCTCTTCAACTTAGATATAAAACAGTAAAAGCCGCTGTCACAACCATTATTCCTCCAGATCACGAAGCAGAATCACTACCGAATTGGCACCAGCGTCTTTGTCATCATCTTTCACTCGCTTCAGAAGATGAGTGGCAACGTTGCGTGGATAAAATACTTGCGGCTATTCCCTCGCTCTCCCCCGCACGGCAACCTTTTGCGGCGCTACTGCTCCCTGAACGACCGGATATCGCCAATGCAATGGCGCTACGTTATGCAGATCAAAACGTCCCGGCAATGACCTGGTTAAGACTGGTGGTAACCGATGACACAGCTCTGAGCACAGCGGAAAAATACGACTTCCCACCGTTGCATCGTGATTTTCGCGCTTATCTGGCAATGTTGCTGGCAAATCATGGGATGTGCGGTGTAAGCCGGATACTTCTTGAGTTAACGGAAGATCATTCTGACAATCCCTGTTATCTCTTCGATCGCATCAGCGAGACTGAAAATCTTGTCAAATGGCTATGGAAAACGAATCACCCGGATGCGATTCAAATTCTGATCCTCGGTGTAATTGGCAAGAAAAAGCACCTGGAATACTTAAGCAAAGCCTGTCAAAAGCATCCCGCTGCGGCTATTGCGGCTTACGCTACTTTGCTGGCAACACATGAAAATAAAGAGTGGCGTAACGCACTTGTCAAACTGATTACCGTCACGCCAGAGTTGGTATGTGACGTTATTCCCTGGGTTAATCCTAAAGCGGCAGGCATCTTATCTGAATGCCGTCCGCAACCAGTCGCTGAAGAATGCGAATACGCCACTGCGGATATGTTGCCGGAGATGTTTGTGTCGCCGCCCTGGATGACCAAAGAGAAAAAGAAAAATACGCTGGTGTTTGATCTTCCTGTGCTTCCAGTTCCTTCTGTTTCGGATATCACTCCAGAGATTGCCAAAAAACTAACCCGTACTTACCTTGTCACACGCTTCCAGCAAATAGCCCAACAGCAGGCATCAAAACAAACATTGTTTACCGACCTGCCGCCGATGGAAAAAGCAAGTTGGGAGACACACTTAGTCCCCCTTACGCAAGAACAGCAAATTCTGTGGTATCTGGGTTTTGACAAATGGCGGGAGAGCGGAGAAAAAATATACGAAAAAGTTCCGGCACCACAAAGCGCCGTTGATGCCCTGTTACGCTTCGATTTTCCAGCACTCAATGCTGAATTTGCGCAATACCATAACAATGCATACAAAAGCTGGAATCTCATTGCCCTCTGTTACCTGCCTGGTCAACAGGCCATTTCTTTTCTTAACCAGATAGTCAAAGAAGATAACTATTCTGGTGAGGGATATATTCTGGCCATTTTTGGTAGCGCCGCCATTCCTGCATTTATGACCTGCCTGCAACGTGAGCCACAACGGTTGTGGTTTTTCACCTTCTTCCTCGGTGTCAGTGCACTGGCCTTACCGATGGCGCAACAGCTACAGAAAAAAATGTCTTATGAAGATGCGCGAAACTGGCTAACGGATTACCCGCGCCATGCCGCCGCCGGACTACTTCCTGTGGCACTGGGCAAACAAGGAAAAGATCGTGATTATGCCCGCCAGGCACTCCGTTTGCTGGTGAAATTAAACCAGCGAGAAACCATTGAGGAAATCGCCCAAGGGTATAACCAACCTGATGTTTTAGCGGCGCTGGCAACATTATTTGATAGCGATCCGCTGGAAGAATATCCCGCTAAAATCGCCCCACTGCCCGGCTTTTATCAGTTCAGCTTATGGCGCAGACCACGGCTTAAAAGTAACAACCTGCCTCTGCCAGATGACGCTATGCGCCACCTCGGCACAATGTTGAGTTTTCCACGCGACATTACCCCCTACGCTGGGCTGTATATCATCAAAGAAACCTGCACCCGCGAATCACTGGCTGAATTTGGCTGGGATCTGTATACCGCCTGGACAGAGGCTGGCGCACCCGCAAAAGAAAACTGGGCATTTACCTCGCTGGGAATTTTAGGCAATGACGACACCGCGCGTAAATTAACTCCGCTTATCCGTGCCTGGCCTGGAGAATCCCAGCATAAACGCGCGGTTTACGGGCTGGATGTATTAGCTGATATCGGTAGCGATATTGCACTGATGCTGCTTAATGGCGTTGCACAAAAGATTAAATTCAAAGCATTGCAGGAACATGCCCGCGACAAAATCAACATGGTCGCTGAAAACCGTGGGCTGACTATGGCCGAACTGGAAGACCGCCTGGCTCCAGATTTGGGGCTTGATATCAACGGTTCGCTGACACTTGATTTCGGCCCACGTCAATTCACCGTTGGTTTTGACGAAACCTTAAAACCCGTTGTTCGCGACGCAAACGGTAAAGTTCTGAAAGACTTACCCAAACCAAACCAGAGCGATGATGAAACACTGGCAACTGACGCCGTTAACCGCTTCAAACAATTAAAAAAAGATGTACGCGCCATCGCCGGCCAGCAAATTACCCTCCTGGAGCAAGCTATGTGCCAGCGTAGGCGCTGGACTGCAGAACAGTTCCGCCTGTTTCTGGCGGAACATCCGCTGATGCGCCACTTAACCCGACGACTGTTATGGGGGGTGTATACCGACAAAAACATGCTGATTGCCGGCTTCCGGGTCGCAGAAGACGGCACTTACAGCGATGCGCAGGATGAACTATTCACGCTGCCAGCAGGAAACATAGGTATTCCGCATGTGCTGGAAATCTCCCCTGAATCCGCCACTACATTCAGGCAAATTTACGCTGATTACGAACTGCTTCCCCCCTTCCAACAGCTCGATCGTGGTAGTTATCGTCTTGCTGATAATGAACGTAGCGCCCACGAACTGACGCGCTGGGACGGACGTCTTTGCCAGGCCGGACGCATTGTCGGCCTGGAACGCAGAGGCTGGCAACGCCTGGAGGAAAGCGGCAGCGTCTATGCAATGCGAAAATCTACCTCTTATGGCGATATCGAGCTTGAAACAGAACCTTTTTCATTAATTTATGGCGAAACGGGATATGGCGACCTGTTGCCTGTTGAAAGCGTAAAAATGAGTTCACCGGGTAACCGCGACAGTAAACAATCCTCACTCACGTTCTCCGCGCTCGACGACATCACCGCCAGCGAACTCATTAACGACATTGAATCACTGTTTGATTAAAAGGATTTAGCAATGAAAACCTATATTTATCAGGATGAAAAATCACATAAATTCTGGGCGGTTGAGCAGCAGGGAAATGAACTGCATATCAGTTGGGGCAAAGTCGGCACCAACGGGCAAAGCCAGGTAAAAAGCTTTGCTGATGCGGCGGCGGCGGAAAAAGCGGAACTGAAGCTGATTGCGGAGAAGGTGAAGAAGGGGTATGTGGAGCAAGCGAAGGATAATCATTCAAAACAGACTCACACGGTAACGAAATCTCTCGAATTGCCTGACTATTCCACTATCATTCAGGAACAGACCTCAGTTACACCAGAAATCTGCGCAGCTGACAAAAATACAGATGTTGTTTTACCGTGGCTGGCGAAAGATATAGCTGTCGTTTTTCCACCCGAAGTTGTACACACCACGTTCAGCCATCGCCGCTTTCCCGGAGTTCCTGTTCAGCAAGCAGACAAATTGACCCAGTTACGCCGTTTAGCCTGTAGCGTGTCGCAACGGGATAATAAAACAGCCACATTTAACTTCAGCGCCTGTTCTTTAGAATGGCAAAACGCCATCGCCCAGGCGCTCAGTCAGATCGACAGCCTGAAAACAACACAGTTACCATCACCCGTAATGGCTGTACTCACGGCACTTGAAATGAAATGCACAAGATATAAAGAGCGTGAGGATGTTATGGATCAGATTATTCAGGAAGGCGGTCTGGATTATGCTACTGACGTAATAATACATCTTCAACAAATATCTATTGAATGGGATTATGTCAACAATAATATTGTTTTCCTGTCGTCTGACATTTCACCTGATTACTTGCAGCAATATTCCAGCTTTGAATTACGCCTACGTAAACATTTATCACTGGCTGAAGAGTCTCTTTGGGAGAAATGTGCGGATAAACTTATCACTGCAATCCCAAATATTCCAGAATGGCGACAGCCATTAATTGCCCTGTTGTTACCTGAAAAACCAGAAGTTGCACATGAAATTGCTCATCGTCTACTTAGACAAAAAAAATCACCCGCACTTGAGTGGCTAAAAATAGTGGCAACTGATGAACACATTCTTGCCTCATTAGAAAAATATTACGAGCAATATAAAGTTTTTGATAATTATTATCATGGTGCCATATGGACAGCTACTGTATTACAAGAGCAAGGTGTTGCAGCCCTGCCCCGATTTGCTCCGTATGCTGCTAGTGACTACTGCGGCGATGTTCTGCGCCATATCAATCATCCGTTCGCGTTGACACTGCTTATACGTGTAGCTGGGCAATCTAAACGCTGTCATGAACGAATGATGAAAGCCTGCGCTTCATTTCCACATGCAGCGCTGGCGGCATTAGCAGAACTCCTAGCACAAAAAGATGAAAAGCGCTGGCGCATGATGCTAATGGCAATGCTTATCTCACAACCAGCATTAGCAGAGCGGGTAATCCCCTGGCTATCTGCCCCGGCAGCTACCGTGCTGAAATCATGCCAGCAACAGCTGATACAACCTTCAGTTTATGCAAACGCCGATATGTTACCTACCGTATTAGTCTCACCGCCCTGGCTGGCTAAAAAGAAAAAATCGACGATTTCAGTGCTGGATTTAGCACCACTTAGCCTCGAATCTGTATGCACAATAACCGACACAGAAGCTAAAGAGTTTCAAACTCGTTGGGACTGGGAGCCGCAAAAGCCAGGTGAAGGTGCTAAAGATTTCCTTTACTCACTGGGATATCGCCGCTGGGATTTTGACACATATAAATATATTGGTGCTTCTGACTCAGCAATTGATGCCTGGGAACGAGAGGACTTCGCCGCACTCATTCAAATGTTTAAAGCACATCACGCGCCGTATCAGAGGGAATGGCACCTCAACTCACTTCCCTTTTTACCCATGCAAAAAGCAATCAAGCTATGGGAGTTTCTCAGCAAAGAACCACACACTGCGGTGAAACCTGTCATGCTTTATTTGCGGCTTGCAGGTATGAGTGGTTTTCTGCACTCGTTTTCACGCTACCCTCAAGAAGGTTTTGCTATTGCTGATTATTTTGCATCTACGGAACTGGCACCCGCCATCGCCCGCGCCTTCAACAAACTCAAAACCCTACGACAAGACGCCCGCACCTGGCTGTTGAAATACCCGGAACATGCCATTACCGGCCTGCTGCCTGCAGCGCTCGGCAAAGCCGGTGAAGCCCAGGATAACGCCCGCGCTGCCTTGCGTATGCTTACCGAAAACGGTCATCAGCCATTACTGGCAGAAATCGCCCGGCGTTATAACCAGCCGGAAGTAACAGACGCGGTGAACGCTCTGCTTGCGCTCGATCCCTTAGATAATCACCCGACAAAAATCCCCACTCTTCCGAGCTTTTACCAGCCATCGCTCTGGACGCGCCCGGTATTAAAAGTAAATGCACAATCACTGCCAGATAGCGCCCTCCTCCACCTCGGCGAAATGCTCCGCTTCCCCCAGGAAGAGGCACTGTATCCGGGGTTATTACAGGTGAAAGACGCCTGCACCGCCGACTCACTGGCAGAATTTGCCTGGGATATGTTTACCGCCTGGCAGACCGCTGGCGCACCGTCAAAAGAGAGCTGGGCATTCTCCGCCTTAGGTGTTCTCGGTAACGATGATACCGCCCGCAAACTGACGCCATTAATCCGCGCCTGGCCTGGTGAATCCCAGCATAAACGCGCCACTGTCGGGCTGGATATCCTCGCCGCTATCGGCAGCGACATCGCTCTGATGCAGCTTAACGGCATCGCCCAGAAACTGAAATTCAAAGCATTACAGGAGCGGGCAAAAGAAAAAATTGCCGATATTGCCGAAAGCCGTGAACTCACGGTAGCGGAGCTTGAAGATCGCCTGGCCCCGGACCTCGGTCTGGATGATAACGGTTCGTTGCTGCTGGATTTCGGTCCACGTCAATTCACTGTCAGCTTTGATGAAACCTTAAAACCGTTTGTACGTGATGCTTCCGGCAGCCGCCTGAAAGATTTACCTAAACCGAACAAAAGCGATGATGAATCACAGGCGAACGAGGCAGTTAACCGCTACAAACTGCTGAAAAAAGATGCTCGTACCGTCGCCGCCCAGCAGGTGGCAAGGCTGGAGTCCGCCATGTGCCTGCGCCGCCGCTGGTCGCCGGAAAACTTCCAGCTCTTTCTGGTTGAGCATCCGCTGGTTCGCCACTTAACCCGCCGTCTGATTTGGGGCGTTTATAGCGTCGATAACCAGCTACTGGCGTGCTTTCGCGTGGCGGAAGATAACAGCTACAGCACCGCTGACGATGACCTTTTCACTTTGCCTGAAGGCGATATCTCTATTGGTATTCCTCACGTTCTGGAAATATCACCGACGGATGCCGCCGCCTTTGGTCAACTTTTTGCCGACTACGAACTGTTACCGCCGTTCCGCCAGCTTGACCGTAACAGTTACGCCCTGACAGAAGCCGAGCGCAATGCCAGCGAACTGACCCGCTGGGCAGGTAGAAAATGCCCGAGCGGCCGGGTAATGGGGCTGGCGAATAAAGGCTGGATGCGTGGTGAACCGCAGGATGCAGGTTGGATCGGCTGGATGATAAAACCTCTGGGCCGCTGGTCGTTAATCATGGAAATCGATGAAGGATTTGCGGTAGGCATGTCGCCAGCCGAACTGAGCGCCGAGCAGCTTTTAAGTAAACTATGGCTGTGGGACGGCAAAGCAGAAAACTATGGCTGGGGACGTAATTCAACTCAGGAAGCACAGTTCTCCGTGCTCGACGACATTACCTCCAGCGAGCTGATTAACGATATTGAAGCACTGTTTGAATAAGGAAAGAACATGAGCAAGGAATTACCGTGGCTGGCGGATAACGCGCAACTGGAACTGAAATATAAAAAAGGCAAAACGCCACTCAGTCATCGCAATTGGCCGGGAGAACCGGTGCCCGTTATCACTGAAAGCATCATTCAGACACTGGGTGATGAACTTTTGCTACGTGAAGGCAGCAAAGAAAATATTAGCTGGCAATATGAGCACTGTTCAGCAGAGTGGCTCGCCCCCATCAGACAAGCGATCGCACTGCTCGGCGAGCATAAGACATCAATATCTCCCCTTACAATGGCGGCACTGATCTGTATCGCAAACAGTGACAATGAGCAGTTGCTGGATGAAATCGTCCAAAAAGAAGGGCTGGAATATGCAACGGATGTGGTGATAGCCCGTCAGAGTATTGCGCAGGGCTACCGTACTGACCCATCAACAGTGCATTTAATGACAGTGACTGATGACCAGAGTTATGGCTATCGCTCAGAAACCTACAACGATTTCGATCTGCGACTGCGTAAACATCTTTCCCTGGCGGAAGAAAGCTGCTGGCAACGTTGCGCGGATAAACTCATTGCCGCACTGCCAGAAATACCCAAAGTTCGCCGTCCTTTTATTGCGCTGGTGCTGCCGGAAAAACCAGAAATTGCTAATAAGTTGGTAGGTCTTGAATGCCCGAGGACTCATTTTCATTCTAAAGAGTGGTTAAAAGCCGTAGCGACTGACCCTAAAGCGGTAACGAAACTTGAACGTTTCTGGGTCCTGGACATATTTAGTGATCGCGAAGCGAGTTATATGTCGCAGAAAAACCACTTCGGCTACGCGGCCTGTGCCGCCCTATTGCGCGAACAAGGGCTGGCAGCCATTCCTCGCCTCGCGTTGTATGCGCATAAAGAGGATTGCGGAAGCCTGTTGGTACAAATTAACCATCCACAGGTCATCCGCATTTTGCTGCTCGTTGCCGATAAAAATAAACCCAGCCTGCAACGTGTTGCTAAATTCAGTAAAAATTTCCCCCATGCGACGCTTGCCGCACTGGCAGAGCTTCTGGCGATAAAAGAACCACCTGCCCGCCCTGGTTATCCAATCATCGAAGACAAAAAGCTGCCTGCACAGCAAAAAGCTCGAGATGAATACTGGCGTATGCTGTTACAAACACTGATGGCATCGCAGCCACAACTGGCAGAAGAGGTGATGCCGTGGTTAAGTACAAATGCCCAAGCCGTGTTGAACGGCTATTTATCCGCACCGCCAACGCTTGCTATGGAAAGTCCTGAAAGCAATAACCAGCCTGAAATCCTTGTTTCACCGCCGTGGCGTCGTAAGAAAAAAATGACACTTCCGCGCCTTGATTTAGCGCCACTCGAATTAACGCCACAAGTTTACTGGCAACCGGGCGAACGCGAGAGACTTAATTCAACAGAATCTGCTCACTACTTCAGCACGGATTCTGTTGTCGAACGCTTAGAGCGAAAAAGTGGTCGTGTCGTATTGCAGGAATTGGGTTTTGGGGATGATGTATGGCTGTTTCAGAATTATATACTCCCCGGAAAACTGGATGCTGCACGCAATTCACTCATTGTTCAGTGGCATTACTACCCGGGGCGGGTTGAAGAGATCCTGCATGGCTGGAATTCTCCGGAAGCACAATCCGCAGAACAGGCGCTTCGTAGCGGAGACGTTGAAGCATTAATTTACGCCTGGGAAAATGACAGCTACTCGCGTTATCGTCGGGAAAAGAGTGTCTGGAATCTGTATTTGCTGGCACAGCTGCCACGAAAGATGGCACTGACGTTCTGGCTGCGTATCAATGAGAAAAAATACCTGTTCGCTGGCGAAGACTATTTTCTCAGTATCCTCGGACTGGATGCGCTACCCGGTCTGTTATTGGCTTTTTCACATCGTCCAAAAGAAACATTTCCGTTAATTTTAAATTTCGGCACAACCGAACTGGCGCTACCCGTTGCTCGCGTCTGGCGACGTTTCGCAGCGCAGCGTGATCTGGCTCGCCAGTGGATTTTGCAATGGCCGGAACATACGGCAACCGCCCTTATTCCACTCGTCTTTGCTAAACCCAGCGACAACAGCGAAGCGGCATTACTTACCCTTCGTTTACTGTATGAACAGGGACATGGTGAATTGCTGCAAACCGTGGCAAACCGCTGGCAACGTACTGATATATGGCCAGCCCTGGAACAATTGCTTACCCAGAACCCGCTGGAAATTTACCCGCCACGCATACCAAAAGCACCTGATTTCTGGCATCCAGCAATGTGGTCCAGGCCGAGACTTATCTTTAATAATCAGCCGATTACCGATGATGCTCTGGAAATTATCGGCGAAATGCTGCGCTTTACCCAGGGTGGGCGTTTTTATAATGGGCTGGAACAACTGAAAACGTTCTGCCAGCCGCAAACGCTGGCAGCTTTTGCCTGGGATCTCTTCACCGCCTGGCAACAAGCTGGCGCCCCCGCAAAAGATAACTGGGCATTTCTGGCGTTAAGTCTCTTTGGCGACGAAAGCACGGCTCGGGATCTGACGACACAGATCCTCGCCTGGCCACAGGAAGGAAAATCTGCCCGTGCCGTCAGTGGCCTGAACATCCTTACCCTGATGAATAATGATATGGCGCTGATACAACTGCATCATATATCGCAACGGGCGAAATCCCGCCCCTTACGTGATAACGCGGCGGAATTTCTTCAGGTGGTCGCAGAAAATCGCGGGTTAAGCCAAGAAGAGTTAGCGGACAGATTAGTCCCAACACTGGGTCTTGATGATCCACAGGCGTTAATTTTTGATTTTGGTCCACGGCAGTTTACCGTTCGCTTCGATGAAAACCTCACCCCGGTTATCTATGACCAGCAAAACGTTCGCCAGAAAAGCGTTCCCCGGTTGCGCGCTGATGACGATCAACTGAAAGCGCCCGAGGCCCTGGCCCGACTAAAAGGACTAAAAAAAGATGCTACTCAGGTGAGCAAAAACCTGCTACCGCGTCTTGAAACAGCCCTACGCACCACCCGGCGCTGGTCGCTGGCAGATTTTCATTCTTTGTTTGTTAATCATCCCTTCACCCGCCTGGTTACCCAGCGATTAATATGGGGCGTGTATCCGGCAAGTGAACCGCGTCGTTTACTCAACGCCTTTCGTGTGGCCGCAGAGGGGGAGTTCTGCAATGCGCAAGATGAGTCCATTGACCTGCCTGCGGATGCCCTGATTGGCATTGCCCACCCGTTAGAAATGACAGCAGAAATGCGCAGTGAATTTGCCCAACTTTTTGCCGATTACGAGATTATGCCGCCACTTCGCCAGTTAACGCGACGCACGGTGCTGCTCACTCCTGACGAGTCAGCCAGTAATAGTTTGAACCGCTGGGAAGGTAAATCCGCTACCGTTGGGCAACTTATGGGAATGCGATACAAAGGCTGGGAGTCAGGCTATGAGGACGCATTTGTCTATGACTCAGGTGAGTATCGTCTGGTCCTTGAGTTTTCCCCCGGTTTTAACCACTACAATGCTGATAGCAAAGCGCTAATGAGCTTCCGTTCTCTTCGAGTGTACCGTGACAATAAATCTGTCACTTTTGCCGAACTCGATGTGTTTGATTTGAGTGAAGCGTTAAGTACGCCAGACATCATTTTTCACTAACACACTGCGGGCAGTAACCATACTGCCCGTTATCTGAAAACTGAGGAAGCTATGATCATACAAAGTAAACTGGTAGCCGTTTACGATTATCAGGTTATTGATCCTGATGACCCCTTTTCCTTACGACTTGAAATCCATAAATATGCTCAATTATTTACTGGTGCAGTCTATCGTATGGAACGTTTTCGGCTACGCCCAACGTTTAATCAATGTGATCGAGAGGATACAGCCCCGGTAATAAATGATGCCTTGATATATATAAGAGATGAGTTTATTGATGAACGAAAATTACGAGGTGAATCGGCAGAAACTGTAATAGCAATTTTTAATCGTGAACTACAGAATATATTCAACCAACAAATAGAATAATAGTTTATTAAAGGGGGAAACGGTACTCCCCCTTAGATGCGTTTCAATTTGCCCGTTACTTCAACAAATCAATCAACCGTAACAGAGCCACTAATAACTCCAGTACGGCAATGAGCACGGTTAACTTTCGTGTCAGCGTGTCCATCCGCTCTCCTTATTAAGGAGCGCAACACCAGCACCTTACCCTTACACTGCCTGTCGATACTGGTTTACGTCTGTTGGACCACGATGTTGCACTCCGGATCAGGGCACCACCTGCAGCACCACCCGTCCGGTAGCCAGGGCTTGAAATGGGTTCGATCCGGCGCAACTTCCCAACAGTCAGGATTATAAATCTCATTATCTTAATTGCAACGGGGTCCAGCGGTGGTTATAATTCGTTCGTTGGAACACGATGTTGCACAGGCTGCGGTGTTGGGCCTGAAAATAGTAAATAAAAGAACCTGCCTCACCAGCAGGTTTTTTTATTTACTGTGATCCACTTTCCAGATATTTACTTACTATTTTCCAGTCAAACAACTAATGCGCCAAACATTTATTGCGCGTAAAATATCGTTAAATTTATTAATACATTTCAGGGATGAATATATGTCAGTGCAGAATAATCATCTGCAGCGTCCGCCTGCCGCTGTGTTATACGCCAATGAACTGGCAAAATTAAAACAAAATGATAACGCACCCTGCCCGCCAGGTTGGCAGTTAAGTTTGCCTGCGGCCCGTGCTTTTATCCTTGGCGACGAAGCGCAAAATATCAGCCGTAAAGTCGTGATTAGCCCCTCCGCTGTCGAACGCATGTTAGTCACTCTTGCCACCGGGCGCGGTTTAATGCTAGTCGGGGAACCGGGTACCGCAAAGTCTCTCCTTTCTGAATTACTGGCAACCGCTATTAGCGGCGATGCCGGGTTAACTATCCAGGGCGGCGCATCTACCACCGAAGATCAAATCAAGTACGGCTGGAACTACGCCCTGCTTATCAATCATGGTCCGTCAACGGACGCGCTGGTCCCTGCCCCGCTCTATCAGGGAATGCGCGACGGCAAAATCGTCCGTTTTGAAGAGATAACGCGTACACCGCTGGAAGTGCAAGACTGTCTGTTAGGTATGCTTTCTGATCGGGTAATGACGGTGCCGGAACTCACTGGTGAAGCCAGTCAGCTCTATGCACGAGAAGGCTTTAATATTATTGCCACTGCCAATACCCGCGATCGCGGCGTCAATGAAATGAGTGCAGCGCTCAAGCGTCGTTTCGATTTTGAAACCGTCTTTCCGATTATGGATTTCGCCCAGGAGCTGGAACTTGTCGCCAGTGCTTCGGCGCGTTTGTTGGCCCATAGCGGTATTCCGCATAAAGTCCCTGACGCAGTACTGGAGTTACTGGTCCGCACCTTTCGCGATCTGCGTGCCAACGGCGAAAAGAAAACGTCAATGGATACTCTGACAGCAATAATGTCCACCGCTGAAGCCGTGAACGTGGCCCATGCCGTGGGCGTCCGCGCCTGGTTTTTAGCAAATCGCGCGGGGGAGCCTGCCGATCTGGTGGACTGTATTGCCGGAACCATCGTCAAAGATAACGAAGAAGATCGCGCTCGTGTGCGCCGTTACTTCGAACAGCGTGTTGCCACACATAAAGAAGCTCACTGGCAGGCTTATTATCAAGCTCGCCACCGCCTGCCGTGAGGAAAGATGCATGAGTGAGCCGTTAATTGTCGGCATCCGGCATCATAGTCCGGCCTGCGCCCGGCTGGTGAAATCGTTAATCGAAAGCCAGCGACCACGATACGTGTTGATTGAAGGCCCGGCTGATTTTAATGACCGGGTAGACGAACTGTTTTTAGCCCACCAGCTTCCGGTAGCTATTTACAGTTATTGCCAGTATCAGGACGGTGCTGCCCCCGGGCGCGGCGCCTGGACGCCATTTGCCGAATTTTCGCCAGAGTGGCAGGCACTACAAGCCGCACGTCATATTCAGGCACAAACTTACTTTATCGATTTGCCTTGCTGGGCGCAGAATGAAGAGGATGACGATGAATCGGCTGCGGCTGATGACAGTCAGGCCTTACTGCTACGCGCGACACGCATGGATAACAGCGACACGCTGTGGGATCACCTGTTCGAAGATGAAAGCCAGCAAACTGTACTGCCATCATCACTGGCACGCTATTTTGAACAACTACGGGGCGAATCCCCTGCTGATGCTCTCAACTGCCAGCGTGAAGCCTTTATGGCTCGCTGGATTGCATGGGCTATGCGGCAAAACAATGGCAATGTGTTAGTCGTCTGCGGCGGCTGGCACGCCCCAGCTCTGGCAAAAAGATGGCGCGAATGCTTGCAGGAAAGTCAAAAACCAGAATTACCATCGCTACCAGAAGCTGTTACTGGTTGTTATCTCACACCATACAGTGAAAAACGCCTTGATGTGCTGGCAGGATACCTTTCAGGAATGCCAGCCCCGGTCTGGCAAAACTGGTGCTGGAAATTTGGTTTGCAACGCGCCGGAGAGCTGTTACTTAAAACGATTCTAACCCGTTTACGTCAGCATCACTTACCTGCCTCCACTGCCGATATGGCTGCCGCCCATCTGCATTCAATGGCTCTGGCACAACTACGCGGTCATACTCTGCCGCTACGTACTGACTGGCTGGATGCATTAGCGAGCTCGCTTATCAAAGAAGCATTAAATGCGCCGCTACCGTGGAGCTATCGCGGAGTCATTCACCCGGATACCGATCCCATTTTGCTGACACTGATTGATGTCCTGGCAGGAGATGGATTTGGCAAACTTGCCCCTTCCACGCCTCTGCCTCCTCTACCAAAAGATGTGACGTCCGAACTGGAACGTACCGAAATCACTCTTCCATCCAACCTGACGTTGAATCGCTTTACCCCCAGCGGCCTGGCGCAAAGCCAGGTGCTGCATCGGTTGGCAATACTGGAGATCCCGGGGATTGTGCGCCAGCACGGAAGTACACTGACGCTGGCGGGTAACGGTGAAGAACAGTGGAAATTAACCCAGCCACTTAGCCAACATGCGGCATTGATTGAAGCCGCCTGCTTTGGCGCCACACTCCAGGAAGCCGCACGGAATAAATTAGAAGCAGACATGCTGAATGCCGGAGGAATCGGCAACATCACCACATGTCTTAGCCAGGCCGCGTTAGCTGGTCTTGCGTCCTTCAGTCAGCAGTTACTGGAACAACTCAGCTTATTAATCGCCCTGGAAAATCAGTTTGCCGAAATGGGACAGGCGCTGGAAGTGCTTTATGCCCTGTGGCGATTAGATGAAATCAGCGGTATGCAAGGCGCGCAGATATTACAAACGACGTTATGCGCGGCTATCGATCGCACGCTGTGGCTGTGTGAATCCAACGGCAGACCGGATGAAAAGGAATTTCATGCGCACCTGCATAGCTGGCAGGCGCTTTGCCATATCCTGCGCGATCTTCATAGCGGTGTGAAGATACCCGGCGTTTCTCTTTCTGCGGCGGTAGCCTTACTGGAGCGCCGCAGTCAGGCTATCCATGCCACGGCACTGGATCGCGGCGCGGCTCTTGGCGCGTTAATGCGGCTGGAACATCCCAACGCCAGTGCCGAAGCGGCGCTTACGCTGCTGGCGCAGTTATCCCCGACGCAATCCGGCGAGGCGCTGCACGGTTTGCTGGCGCTGGCCCGCCATCAGCTGGCCTGTCAGCCTGCATTCATCGCCGGTTTCAGCAGTCATTTAAATCAACTGAGTGACGCCGATTTTATTAACGCCCTGCCCGATTTGCGCGCGGCGATGGCCTGGCTACCACCACGAGAACGCGGGACGCTGGCGCATCAGGTGCTTGAGCATTACCAACTGGCGCAGCTTCCCGTTTCGGCGCTGCAAATGCCGTTGCATTGTCCACCGCAAGCCATTGCTCATTATCAACAAATCGAACAGCAAGCACTGGCATCGCTGCAACACTGGGGAGTTTTCCATGTCTGAACAAAACGATCTTCTGACTACCCGTGAGCTACAACGCTGGCGATTAATTCTTGGCGAAGCGGCGGAAACTACGCTTTGCGGGCTGGATGACAACGCCCGGCAGATAGATCACGCGCTGGAATGGCTGTACGGACGCGATCCTGAACGGCTCCAGCGTGGTGAAAGGACCGGAGGATTAGGTCGCTCAAATCTCACCACGCCTGAGTGGATCAACAGTATTCACACGCTGTTTCCGCAACCCGTGATTGAGCGGCTGGAAAGCGATGCTGTACTGCGCTACGGCATTGAAGATGTGGTGACAAATCTCGATGTGCTGGAACGCATGCAGCCTTCTGAAAGCCTGTTACGCGCCGTTTTGCACACCAAACATCTGATGAATCCCGAAGTACTGGCTGCCGCCCGCAGGATAGTACGCCAGGTTGTTGAAGAGATTATGGCGCGACTGGCAAAGGAAGTTCGCCAGGCTTTTTCTGGTGTACGCGATCGCCGTCGCCGCTAGTATATTCCACTGGCGAGAAACTTTGATTTCAAAAGTACTCTGCGCGCCAACCTGCAACACTGGCATCCGCAACATGGCAAGTTGTATATCGAATCCCCCCGCTTTAACAGCCGCATTAAGCGCCACAGTGAACAATGGCAACTGGTCTTACTGGTTGATCAAAGTGGATCAATGGTGGATTCAGTGATCCACTCAGCGGTGATGGCGGCCTGTTTATGGCAGTTACCCGGCATTCGTACCCACCTGGTGGCGTTTGACACTAGCGTCGTCGATCTCACGGCAGACGTTGCTGATCCGGTAGAGTTATTAATGAAAGTACAATTGGGCGGCGGGACCAATATCGCAAGCGCAGTAGAGTATGGTCGGCAACTCATTGAACAACCGGCGAAAAGCGTAATCATCCTCGTGAGTGATTTTTATGAAGGGGGTTCATCATCATTGCTGACGCATCAGGTGAAAAAGTGTGTCCAGAGCGGCATAAAAGTGCTGGGGCTGGCGGCACTTGATAGCACAGCAACACCATGCTATGACCGCGATACGGCCCAGGCGCTGGTTAATGTCGGCGCACAAATAGCCGCGATGACGCCAGGCGAACTGGCTACCTGGCTTGCGGAGAATTTGCAGTCATGAATTCACTACGCCCGGAATTATTAGAACTAACGCCACAAGCTCTGACAGCGTTAAGCAATGCCGGTTTTGTTAAGCGCAGCCTTAAGGAACTGGAAAATGGCAATGTTCCAGACATCAGTCATGAGAACGGCGCCTTAATCGCCACTTTCAGTGACGGTATACGTACCCAGCTGGCAAGCGGTCAGGCTTTGAAAGAGGCCCAGTGCAGCTGCGGAGCTAGTGGAATGTGCCGCCATCGCGTGATGCTGGTGTTAAGTTATCAACGACTTTGCGCCGCTACCCAGCCCACGGAAAAAGAAGAATGGGATCCGGTAATCTGGCTGGAAGAGCTGGCTACCCTACCCGATGCCACGCGTAAACGAGCACAAGCTCTAATCGCTAAAGGCATCAGCATCGAGTTGTTCTGTGCGCCAGGGGAAATTCCCTCTGCCCGTTTGCCGATGAGTGACGTACGTTTTTATTCCCGCAGCAGTATTCGCTTCGCCCGCTGTGATTGTATTGCCGGAACGCTTTGCGAACACGTGGCGCTGGCGGTACAGGCATTCGCCGAGGCCAAAGCGCAGCAAGCTGAGTTTACTCATTTAATCTGGCAGATGCGCAGCGAACACGTCACATCATCTGACGATCCGTTTGCCAGCGACGAGGGCAAAACGTGTCGCCAGTATGTTCAGCAATTAAGCCAGGCATTATGGCTGGGTGGCATCAGCCAGCCGTTAATCCATTACGAAGCGGCATTCAGCCGTGCATTGCAGGCGGCAGAAATCTGCCACTGGCGCTGGGTAAGTGAATCGCTACGTCAGCTTCAGGCCAGTGTTGATGCTTCTCACGCCAGAGCCAGTCACTATCATGCCGGAGAATGCTTGCGTCAGCTTGCGGCGTTGACCAGTCGCCTGAACAGCGCACAAGAAATGGCGCGCCGCGACAGTATCGGCGAAGTACCGCCCATGCCGTGGCGCACGGTGGTTGGCGCAGGCATTGCCGGAGAAGCAAAGCTTGATCATCTGCGAATGGTGTCATTAGGTATGCGCTGCTGGCAGGATTTCCAACAGTATGGTTTACGCATCTGGTTCACCGATCCTGACACCGGCAGTATTTTGCACCTTTCTCGTTGTTGGCCGAGAAGTGAACAAGAAAACGCGCCTGCGGCAACACGTCGGCTGTTTAGCTTTAAGGCTGGCGCACTGGCGGGGGGGCAAATTGTTTCACAAGCTGCACGTCGGAGCGCCGAAGGTGAACTGTTATTAGGTACGCGCAACCGCTTGAGCAGCGTTGTCCCACTGTCGCCCGATGCCTGGCAAATGCTCAGTGCGCCGTTGCGCCAGCCCGGCATTGCGGCTTTGCGGGAATACTTACGCCAGCGTCCGCCAGTCTGCGTCCGGCCGCTTAATCAGGTGGATAATTTATTTATTCTGCCGGTGGCGGAGTGTATTTCGCTCGGATGGGACAGCAGCCGCCAGACACTGGATGCGCAGGTGATTAGCGGCGAAGGTGAAAATAATGTTCTGACGTTGTCGCTGCCAGCCTCTGCCTGCGGGCCCTTTGCCACTGAACGCATGGCGGCACTGTTACAACAGCAGGATGACCCTGTGTGTCTGGTTTCTGGATTCGTCAGTTTTGTTGAAGGACAGTTAACGCTGGAACCTCAAGTGATGATGACGCAAACCAGAGCCTGGGCGCTGGATGCAGAAACTGCGCCTGTGGCACCGCTACCTTCCGCCAACGTTCTTCCTGTGCCGTCCACCGCTCATCAGTTGCTGATGCGCTGTCAGGCGTTGCTTATTCAGCTACTCCATAACGGCTGGCGCTATCAGGCACAGAGCATCATTAGCCAGGCTGATTTGCTGGCGAACGAGCTCACCGTAGTAGGTTTTTATCGACTGGCGCATGTGTTGAAGCAATTACGCAATTCGGAAGGCGAGGCACTGGTAGAAACATTGAATAGTTGCGTTTTACTCTGCGAACAGTTGTTACTGATGCTTGAGCAACAAGGAGAAAAAAATCCTTTTTATTAAGAGATCTACTCCATTTCCGGACTGCTCAAGACGAGGTATAAAGAATATTCTATAGCGCCCTGGTGAGAGTCACCAGTTTTCTGATCTTGATAAAATGGAGTTTTACATGAAGGCTTTCAACAAGCTGTTTTCCCTCGTTGTTGCATCTGTTCTGGTTTTCTCTCTCGCTGGCTGTGGTGACAAAGAAGAATCAAAGAAATTTAGCGCTAATCTGAACGGTACTGAAATTGCCATTACCTATGTCTACAAAGGCGACAAGGTGCTTAAACAATCTTCAGAAACCAAAATCCAGTTCGCGTCCATCGGCGCGGCTAACAAAGAAGATGCGGCTAAAACCCTTGAGCCGTTAAGCGCCAAATACAAAAACATTGCAGGCGTTGAAGAAAAATTAACCTTTACTGATACTTACGCGCAGGAAAACGTGACTATCGATATGGAAAAAGTTGATTTTAAAGCTCTGCAGGGTATTTCCGGCATCAACATTTCTGCTGACGATGCCAAAAAAGGCATCACTATGGCGCAAATGGAACTGGTGATGAAAGCCGCTGGCTTTAAAGAAGTGAAATAATCTGTCGGCGGCCATGTTCTTCACATGGCCGCCATACCTGTCTTAGCTTTTCTTCACATGCTGGCGCGCTGCCAGTCCACGCAGAAAATAACGCAAGAATTGATCGCCGCATTCACGGAAGTTTTTATGTTCCGGTGCGCGCATCATCGCAGTAATTTCCGGCATCGAAACACGGAACTGCTGTTCGGTAAGGATCGCCAGAATGTCATCGGTTTTCAGTGAAAACGCGATGCGCAATTTTTTCAGTACAATATTGTTATTAATGCGACGCTCCGGCTCCAGTGCCGGTGCGGACTCATCCCTGCCGCGTTTTTCATAAATCAGGCCATTCAGGAATGAAGACAAAACAATGTCCGGACAACGTTGAAAACCTTCTTCGTCTTCTTTACGTAGCCAGACGGCAATCTGTTCCGCGGTGGCTTCGACATTACCCAGCGCCAGAATACGCACCAGGTCATTATTATTGGCTTTCAAAATGTAGCGCACGCTGCGCAGAATATCGTTACTTAGCATGAGGCCTTCAGGTGTTGATGAGGCAAAAAGCCATTTTAGCAGTCTTTTACAGGCCAATCGCCTCTTTTAAACTTTTCAGATAACGGCGACTGACTGGCACGGTTAAGCCATTACGCAAAATCAACTCAGCCTGACCATTATCTTCCAGGCGAATCTCCTGTAAATGCGCGAGATTAACCAGATATTGTCGATGGCAGCGCAGTAGCGGTGTGCGACTCTCCAGCGTGCGCAAAGTTAATTCCGTGAAGCCCTCTTTCCCTTCGTGACTGGTGACGTAAACACCGCTCATCCGACTACTAACAAACGCCACATCTTTCATTTGCAGCAAATAAATCCGACTATGACCTGTACAAGGGATAAATTTCAGCGCCTGCTGATTTTCCGGTAACAGCGAAACATCCTGCTTGCTGCGCTCCTGTCGCAAACGCACCAGTGTTTTCTCCAGCCGCGCTTCATCAATCGGCTTCAGCAGATAATCAAAGGCATGTTCTTCAAAGGCTTTTATAGCGTATTCGTCAAACGCGGTGAGAAAAACAATATACGGGCGATGTTCCGGATCAAGCATACCCACCATTTCCAGACCGCTGATACGCGGCATCTGGATATCGAGAAACAGCACATCAGGGCGCAGTTTATGCACCGCACCGATCCCTTCTACGGCGTTTGAGCACTCACCAACGATTTCAATATCACTCTGCTCCTGCAGAAACACACGCAGGTTTTCCCGTGCTAACGGTTCATCATCAACAATTAAGACTTTAATCATGCCTCGTCCCTCCATGGCAGTCGTAACGTTATTCGGGTGTAACTATCAGGCTCACAGGCGACGCTTATCCCATAGTCATCGCCAAACCGTTCACGTAAACGCTTATCCACCAGATTCATCCCCAGCCCGCTGGCATTGGTTACCGGTTGATACAAACCGGCATTGTCTTCGATCTCCAGCATTAAATGTTGCCCATCACGTCGGGCGCTAATTGCCACTCTCCCTGTTTCCAGCAGCTGTGATGTCCCATGTTTGATGGCGTTTTCCACTATCGGTTGCAGGGTAAATGCGGGTAACTGCTGCTGAGATAACGCATCCGGAATATCAATGTTGACCTGCAACCGCGACTGGAAACGCGCCTTTTCAATTTGCAGATAAGCATTCACATGTTCAATTTCGTCGGCGAGAGTAACAAACTCCGAAGGTCGCTTTAAGTTTTTGCGGAAAAAAGTGGAAAGATACTGCACCAGTTGGCTGGCCTGTTCACTGTCGCGGCGAATCACCGCTTTAATGGTGTTAAGCGCGTTGAACAGGAAATGTGGATTCACCTGGGCGTGAAGCAGTTTAATTTCCGACTGCGTGAGCATGGCTTTTTGCCGCTCATACTGCCCCGCGAGGATCTGCGCCGAAAGCAGTTGTGCAATCCCCTCACCCAGCGTGCGATTGATTGAGCTGAACAGCCGATTTTTAGCTTCATATAATTTGATGGTACCCATCACCCGTTGATTTTCACCACGCAGAGGGATCACCAGCGTTGAGCCTAACTTGCACTGCGGATGCAAAGAGCAACGATAAGGCACTTCGTTGCCATCGGCGTAGACCACTTCTCCGGTTTCAATGGCTTTTAAGGTATAAGCCGAAGAAATCGGTTTGCCTGGTAAATGATGGTCGTCACCAATACCGGTAAAAGCCAGCAGTTTCTCGCGATCGGTAATCGCTACCGCGCCAATATCCAGCTCCTGATACAGCACCTGTGCCACCTTCATGCTGTTCACTTCGTTAAAGCCCTGGCGCAAAATGCCTTCCGTTGAGGCCGCAACTTTCAGCGCGGTGGCAGAAAAAGCCGAGGTGTATTTTTCAAACATCGCGCGTTTATCGAGCAATATACGCATAAACAGCGCCGCGCCCACGGTGTTGGTTACCATCATCGGCGCAGCGATATTACTCACCAGACGCACCGCATCTTCATAAGGTCGGGCGATAGCCAGGATTATCAGCATTTGCACCATTTCCGCAACGAACGTGACGGCACCCGCGGTAATGGGGTTAAAGACTTTATCGGTGCGCCCGCGGCGGATCAGGATGCTATGTACCAGCCCGCCGAGCAATCCTTCGACGATCGTCGAGATCATGCAACTCAGTGCGGTCATGCCCCCCATAGAGTATCGATGTAACCCGCCGGTCAGACCAACCAATCCTCCCACTACTGGACCACCGAGTAGTCCGCCCATTACCGCGCCTATCGCCCGGGTATTGGCAATAGAATCGTCAATGTGCAGCCCGAACCAGGTGCCCATGATGCAGAAGATGGAAAAGACGATATAGCAGAGAAATTTGTGCGGCAGACGAACCGTGACCTGCATTAACGGTATGAATAATGGCGTTTTACTCATTAACCACGCAATGACTAAAAAAACGCACATCTGCTGAAGCAGCAGCAACACCAGATTAAAATCGTACATACCCGCAAACCACACTTCCCTTTAAAACGCGTAACATACATTGCTCGCGTTTAACTTTCTTTGAACTGTTGCAGAAAAATGAAAAATCGTGAGTATGATCACTCAAAACAACCTGGCAAAAACAAAATCATCCTAATCGAGATCAAAAAACGGCCAAAACTACCTGGTTCATAAAAGAACGTCTACAGTTATGCTGGGACCTCGCAAGCAAGGGTGAAACGATGGCGCTTTACACAATTGGTGAAGTGGCGTTGCTTTGTGATATCAATCCTGTCACGTTACGCGCGTGGCAGAGGCGTTACGGGTTATTGAAACCGCAGCGGACAGACGGCGGACACCGCCTGTTTAACGATGCGGATATCGACAGGATCCGGGAGATCAAGCGCTGGATCGACAACGGCGTGCAGGTCAGCAAAGTAAAAATGCTGCTCAGTAATGAGAATATTGATGCGCAGAACGGTTGGCGCGACCAGCAAGAAATACTGCTTAATTACCTACAAAGCGGTAATCTCCAGAGTCTACGAATGTGGATCAAAGAGCGCGGCCAGGATTATCCCGCCCAGACACTCACCACGCACCTGCTTATTCCTCTGCGTCGACGGCTTCAATGCCAACAACCGACTCTTCAGGCATTGCTGGCGATTCTGGACGGTGTGCTGATCAACTACATCGCCATTTGTCTGGCCTCAGCACGTAAAAAACAGGGTAAAGATGCGCTGGTGGTTGGCTGGAATATTCAGGATACCACGCGTCTGTGGCTGGAAGGCTGGATCGCCAGCCAGCAGGGATGGCGTATTGATGTTCTTGCTCACTCGCTCAATCAACTACGCCCGGAACTGTTTGAAGGTCGCACGCTATTGGTGTGGTGTGGTGATAACCAGTCTCCTGCCCAGCAGCAGCAACTCACCAGTTGGCAGGAACAAGGCCATGATATTTTCCCGCTTGGCATTTAATGTTTCGTTAACAAATGCGCTTTACTGTACAATCCTTTCGTTAACATAAGGAGTGCATTATGCGCATAGCTAAAATTGGGGTCATCACCCTGTTCCTGTTTATGGCGTTAGGTGGAATTGGTGGCGTCATGCTCGCTGGTTATACCTTTATTTTGCGTGCTGGCTAAACGCCTGCACCAGCCGTTCAAACAGGCGGTCGACGATGATCGCCGCCAGTGCCACCAGTAACGCCCCCTGAATCACATAAGCGGTGTTAAATCCGCTAAGTCCGATGATGATCGGCGTACCCAGCGTGCTGGCTCCTACCGTTGAGGCGATAGTCGCCGTACCAATGTTGATAATCACCGACGTCCGCACGCCAGCCAGAATCACCGGCGCCGCCAGCGGTAACTCGACTTTGCGCAAACGCTGACCGCGGCTCATTCCCATGCCTTTGGCAACTTCTGTCACGCTGGCATCTATCGATCCCAGCCCGGCAAGTGTCGCCTGTAAGATCGGTAGCACGCCGTAAAGGATCAGCGCGATAATCGCCGGTTGCAAACCAAATCCCATTACCGGAACGGCAATCGCCAGTACGGCTACAGGAGGAAAAGTCTGCCCAACGGCGGCAATGGTTTCCACCAGCGGACGAAACTCTGCACCCCACGGACGAGTGACGGCAATTCCGGCACCCACGCCGATAATTACCGCAAACAAACTTGAGATCCCCACCAGCCAGAAATGGGCCACCGCCAGGGCCGCAAAACTTTCTTGCTGATAAACGGGCCGCGGCAGTTGCGGAAATAAGGCACCGAACAGCGGCTGGCTATAGGGTAGCCAGACAATCAGCGCCACAAACAGAGCTATAAGCCAGAATAGCGGTTCGCGCAACATCTTCATACGCTTACGCCTCCACCAGCAGATCCTGAAAATGCAGCGTACCGCAAGGCTGCCCCTGCGTGTTGACCACCGGCAGCACTTCGCATCCCCGCGCAACAAACAGGGAGAGCGCATCGCGTAGCGTCATCTCTTCTGCCAGCGCTTCACCTTCAGCACGTTCTTCGCGGCGCACGTAATCTGCCACACTGCGTAAAGACAACAGGCGCACGCCCAGTTCGCTGCGCCCAAAAAACTGGCGGACAAAATCATTCGCCGGACGAGTAAGCATCGCCAGTGGATTGCCCTGCTGCACCACCTCTCCGTGATCCATCAACACCAGATGTTCTGCCAGCCGCAGTGCCTCGTCGATATCATGGGTCACCAGAACAATAGTACGCCCCAGCAAACGGTGAATGCGCCTCATCTCTTGTTGCAACGCGCCGCGCGTTACCGGGTCCAGTGCGCCAAACGGTTCATCCATCAGTAAGACTTGCGGATCGGCAGCCAGCGCGCGGGCCACTCCCACACGTTGCTGCTGACCACCGGATAACTGATGCGGATAACGATCACGCAGATTCGGCTCCAGCCCCAGTAGCGCCATTAATTCGTCGATACGATCGTCAATCCGCGCCCGCGACCATTTTTGTAATTGCGGTACGGTGGCGATGTTTTGCGCCACGCTCCAGTGGGGAAAAAGGCCAATAGATTGAATCGCGTATCCCATCCGGCGGCGCAGCTCCAGCACTGGCAGCGAACGAATCTCTTCTCCGGCAAAGCGGATCACGCCGCTGTCATGCTCCACCAAACGGTTAATCATTTTCAGTGTGGTAGATTTACCAGAGCCTGACGTGCCAATCAGCACCGAAAAACTCCCCTCCTGAAAATGAAGATTGAGATCGTTGACGGCCTTTTGTGTGCCGAACAGTTTGCTGACATGGCTAAATTCAATCATTACTTTTCACCTTCAGCAGTGCGATAACCAAATCGAACAGTGCATCGGTAAGCACCGCCAGTACAATTACCGGGATCACCCCCAGCAACACTAAATCAATGGCACTGCTTAACAGCCCCTGGAAAACCAGCGCGCCAAAGCCACCCGCGCCAATTAACGCCGCAATCACCGCCATACCGACGGTCTGCACCATCACCACCCGCAGGCTGCGCAGAAATACGGGTAGTGCCAGCGGTAACTGAACCTGCAGGAAACGCTGCGCCCCGCTCATACCCATCGCTCTGGCGCTCTCCAGCACATCACGCGGGATCTGATTCAACCCCACTACCACGCCGCGCACCAGCGGCAACAGGGCATAGAGCACCAACGCTATCAGTGCTGGCGTCATGCCTGTTCCTGCCACACCAAGCGTACCCAGCCACGGAAAGGCAGTAACCAGCGCGGCAAGCGGGGCAATCAACAGGCCGAATAGCGCCACCGAAGGCACGGTCTGAATGACATTAAGCAGAGAAAAAATCGCTCCCTGCCGCGCGGTGGAAAAGTAGCACCAGACGCCCAGCGGCACACCAATCACCAGCGCAGGTAGCACTGCACCAAACAGCAGGGTCAGATGTTGCGCCAGCGCGTCATCGAACACATCCTGGCGATTGGCATATTCCTTCAATAACGAGAGATCGTTAAGCGTGCCGGAGAACAGCAACCACAGCGGAAAAATGGCAATCTGTATATGCAACAACCAGCGCCACAGCGGATGCGTAGTGATCCGGCGGATGGCATCGCTACAGGCCAGCAATGCCAGCGCCGCAGCCAGCCAGAAGCCACTGCCGAGGCTGGTACGCGCCAGCACACTGCCATTTTGCGCCAACTGCGTCGCGGCCTTTCCTGCGCCCCACACCAGTAACACGAAGACGAATTGCGCAAGGATAAGTGCAAAAATGCTGCCTTTTTTGCCAGGAACGAAGCAGGCAGTCAGCCAGGCGCAACCAACGCCCACCAGCATCCAGATAGTCTGCGGCCACAGTTGCCAGAGATAACGACCCTCACCAGAGACTAATCGGTTAGGCGCGTAACTGATAAACGGCAGCACTACTGCTATTGCCGTCAGCAACAGCAGCAACGCCAGTACAGGATTAATACGTAGATAAGCCACGGGAAATTACTTCGTCCACCCTTTTTGTTTCAGGTAGTCGGTAGCCACTTTTTTGGCATCCAGTCCTTCAACGGCAATACTGGCATTCAGCTGCTGTAATGTCTTTTCATCGAGGCTGGCGAAAACTGGCTGTAGCCACTGTGCCATTTGCGGATACTCCTTCAGCACCGATTCACGCACCACTGGCGCAGGCGCGTAGATAGGTTGCACGCCTTTCGGATCGCTTAATGTTTGTAGCCCCAGCGCCGCTACCGGGCCGTCAGTGCCGTAAGCCATCGCCGCATTAACACCGGATGTTTGTTGGGCAGCGGCTTTAATCGTCACCGCCGTGTCGCCGCCTGCCAGTGACAGTAACTGCCCCTGTTCGAGTTTAAAGTCATAGGCTTTTTCAAAGGCGGGTAGCGCATCGGCGCGTTCAATAAACTCTGCCGAGGCCGCCAGTTTGAAGTTGCCGCCCTCTTTCAGATAACGGCTGAGATCGGCAAGCGAAGTGAGTTTGTTTTTCTCTGCAACATCCTGACGCACGGCGATGGTCCAGGTGTTATTCGCAGGCGCAGGCGTCAGCCAGATTAACTTGTTTTGCTCCGCATCGAGCTTTTTGACTTTCTCGTAACCCTGTCTGGCATTTTTCCACGCCGCATCGTTTTCATCTTTAAAGAAGAAAGCGCCATTGCCGGTGTATTCCGGATAGATATCCAGTTCGCCGGAAGTAATCGCCCCACGCACCACGGGCGTGGTTCCCAGTTGCACTTTATTTACCGTTGGTATGCCGTGGCTTTCGAGTACCTGCAAGATGATGTTGCCGAGTAGCGCGCCTTCGGTATCGATTTTCGAACCAACCTTAACGGGGGAAGCCGCATGTAGCGGCAGGCTCACGGCTACCAGCATAACCAGTGAACCAGCCCAGAGCTTTGAGAGTGGCATGATGCTTTCCTCATTCTTTTACTGTTGTTTTCAGCGAATTAAGAGAAAAGCATAGTTGATAATGGCGGGATTGGCCTGACAGGGCGTATCTTTCTCAGCGTTTCTTGCCGGATGCGGCGCGAGCGCCTTACCCGACCTACAAACGTTGAAAATTCAACAAATTGCAACCATCCTGTAGGTCTGATAAGCGCAGCGCATCAGGCAAAGGGCGCAAGCTTCGCGCCCTCGCTAAAGAATTACAGCAACTCAAATTCACCTTTCTTAACGCGTGCGGAATCGGTGCCGATAAAGACGTTGAACTTGCCTGGCTCGGCATCATATTTCATCTGCTGATTCCAGAACTTCAGCGCCTCAATATCGATCGGGAAGCTGACGGTCTGAGTTTCGCCCGGTTTCAGGGTGATTTTCTCAAAGCCTTTCAGCTGTTTCACCGGGCGGCTCATGGAAGCGGTCACATCCTGCAAGTACATCTGAATCACCGTCGCCCCTTCGCGTTTTCCGGTGTTCGTCACCTGTACGCTGGCGGTCACTTTGCCGTCACGCTTCATGGTCGGGGCAGAAAGTTTCACATCAGAGACGGTAAAAGTGGTATAGCTCAGGCCATAACCGAACGGATAAAGCGCCCCGTTTGCTTCATCGAAATAACGTGAAGTGTATTTGTTCGGCTTGTCGGCATTATACGGACGACCGGTATTCAGATGGCTGTAGTAAACCGGGATCTGCCCAACAGAACGCGGGAAGGACATCGGCAGCTTTCCGGACGGGTTGTAATCACCAAATAACACGTCGGCAATCGCATTACCCCCTTCAGTCCCGGCAAACCAGGTTTCCAGAATCGCGTCTGCTTGCTGATCTTCTTTGACCAGCGCCAGCGGACGGCCATTCATCAGCACCAGCACCAGCGGTTTTCCAGTGGCTTTCAGCGCCGCAATCAAATCGCGCTGGCTTTGCGGAATAGTGATATCGGTCCGACTGGAGGCTTCGTGCGCCATCCCCTGGGCTTCACCAACCACAGCCACCACCACATCAGATTGCTTCGCGGTCTGTACCGCTTCATCAATCATCTCTTGCGCAGAACGAGGATCGACTTTTACCGCTTCTTCATACTGATTCAGGAAGTCAATAATGCCTTTATCACTGGTGACGTTCGACCCTTTGGCGTACAACACCTTGCCGTTTTCACCGACGGCATTTTTAATCCCGGTCAGCACGGTCACGGATTGATCGACGACACCGGCTGCTGACCAGCTTCCCATTACGTCACGTTTACTGTCCGCCAACGGGCCAACCACCGCAATGGTGGCAGATTTTTTCAACGGCAGCGTTTCGAGACGGTTTTTCAGCAGCACCAGACTTTCGCGCGCCACTTCACGCGCTTCTTTGCGGTGTAGGCGGCTTTCGGCATTGGTATCAACAGGGTCAGATTCTTTCGGACCAAGATGGCTGTATGGATCGTTAAACAGCCCCATATCATATTTAACGTTCAATACGTGGCGGGCGGCGTCGTCCAGCTCTTCCATGGTCACTTTGCCTGACTTGATCAAACCAGGCAGATACTTCGAGTAGTACTCGTCGCTCATGCTCATGTTGATCCCGGACTTAAGCGCCACGCGCACCGCATCTTCCGGGTCTGCCGCCGTACCGTGCTTGATCAACTCTTTGATTGCGCCATGATCGGAAACCGTGATGCCTTTAAAGCCCCACTGATCGCGCAGGACATCCTTCAGCAGCCAGGAGTCAGAAGTTGCAGGCGTGCCGTTGAGTGAGTTCAGTGCCACCATCACCGCGCCGCTGCCTGCATCCAGCCCCGCTTTGTACGGCGGCATATAGTCATTAAACAGGCGCTGCGGACTCATATCGACGGTGTTGTACTCTTTGCCGCCTTCTACCGCGCCGTAAGCCGCGAAGTGTTTGACGCTGGTCATCACCGAGTAGCGATCCGCCGGGCTTTTGCCCTGCATCGCTTCAACCATGGTTTTACCCATAATTGAGGTCAGATACGTATCTTCGCCAAAACCTTCAGAAGCGCGACCCCAGCGCGGATCGCGCGAGACATCGACCATCGGCGCCCAGGTCATGTTCAGGCCATCGTCCGCCGCTTCATAGGCAGAAATGCTTCCTACGGTTTTCACCACATCAAGGTTAAAAGATGACGCCAGACCGAGGCTAATCGGGAAGACAGTACGTTGACCGTGCAGCACGTCGTAAGCAAAGAAAAGAGGAATTTTCAGGCGGCTCAGTTCCATCACCTGATCCTGCATGGCGCGGATATCCTGACGTGTGACGGTATTAAAAATTGCGCCAACCTGCCCTTCTTTGATCATCTCGCGGATAGCCTCCTTCGGGTTATCCGGGCCGACGCTGATTAAACGCAGCTGACCAATTTTCTCATCAACCGTCATTTTTTTGAGCAGTTCGGTGACGAACGCATCCCGCGCTTCGGGCGTTAATGGATGGTTGCCGAATAAATCATCCGCCAGTGCTGGCTGTAGGGCCAGACTCACTGCGATACCTACTGAACATAGCCATTTCATGTGGATTATTCTTCCTCTGTTGCCCGACGAGGCAGCGAAAATGGTGCAAAAGCGGTAGTTTGCCATAAGCATGATGGAGAGAGAAAAAGAATGCTCAGTTTATTGTCTGAATTCTCAAAATATTCACTCGCTGAATTGTCATACAAGGAGCTATTCTAGTTGGTGATATTTTTTCGCCACCACAAGGAGTGGAAAATGTCTTCCATGACAACAACTGATAATAAAACCTTTTTGAATGAACTTGCCCGTCTGGTCGGTCATTCACACCTGCTCACCGATCCCGCAAAAACGGCCCGCTATCGCAAGGGCTTCCGCTCCGGTCAGGGTGACGCACTGGCCGTTGTTCTTCCTGGCTCGCTACTGGAATTGTGGCGAGTACTGAAAGCCTGCGTCACCGCCGACAAAATTATTCTGATGCAGGCCGCCAATACCGGTCTGACCGAAGGCTCCACGCCAAACGGTAACGATTATGATCGCGATATCGTTATCATCAGCACCCTGCGCCTCGACAAGCTGCATGTTCTCGGTAAGGGCGAACAAGTGCTGGCATATCCTGGCACCACGCTCTATTCGCTGGAAAAAGCCCTCAAACCATTAGGTCGCGAACCGCACTCGGTGATTGGTTCATCGTGTATTGGCGCATCGGTTATTGGCGGCATATGTAATAACTCCGGCGGCTCGCTGGTGCAGCGTGGCCCGGCGTATACCGAAATGTCGTTGTTCGCGCGCATAGATGAAAACGGCAAGCTGACGCTGGTTAACCATCTGGGGATTGATCTGGGCGAAACGCCGGAACAAATCCTCAGTAAGCTGGATGACGATCGCATCAAAGAAGATGATGTGCGCCACGATGGCCGCCACGCTCATGATTATGACTATGTTCACCGCGTACGAGATATTGAAGCCGACACTCCCGCACGTTATAACGCCGACCCGGATCGCCTGTTTGAATCCTCCGGTTGCGCCGGAAAACTGGCAGTATTCGCGGTACGTCTTGACACCTTCGAAGCGGAAAAAAACCAGCAGGTGTTTTATATCGGCACCAATCAGCCGGAAGTACTGACCGAGCTCCGCCGCCATATTCTGGCCAATTTTAAAAACCTGCCGGTTGCCGGGGAATACATGCACCGGGATATCTACGATATTGCAGAAAAATACGGCAAAGACACCTTCCTGATGATCGATAAGCTAGGCACCGACAAGATGCCGCTATTCTTTAATATCAAGGGACGTACCGATGCGATGCTGGAGAAGGTAAAGTTCTTCCGCCCACACTTTACCGACCTCGCCATGCAGAAATTCAGTCATTTGTTCCCCAGTCATTTGCCGCCGCGCATGAAAAGCTGGCGCGATAAATATGAACATCATCTGCTGTTAAAAATGGCGGGGGATGGCGTGGGCGAAGCAAAATCCTGGCTGGTAGATTTTTTCAAACAGGCCGAAGGCGATTTCTTTGTCTGTACGCCGGAGGAAGGTAATAAAGCGTTTTTACACCGTTTCGCGGCTGCGGGTGCAGCGATACGTTATCAGGCGGTACATTCCGATGAAGTCGAAGACATTCTGGCACTGGATATTGCTCTGCGGCGTAATGACACCGAGTGGTATGAACATCTGCCGCCGGAAATCGACAGTCAGTTGGTGCATAAGCTCTATTACGGGCATTTTATGTGCTATGTCTTCCACCAGGATTACATCGTTAAGAAAGGCGTGGATGTGCATGCATTGAAGGAACAGATGCTGGAATTGTTACGCCAGCGCGGCGCGCAATATCCTGCCGAGCATAACGTCGGTCATTTGTATAAAGCACCGGAGACGCTGCAGAAGTTCTATCGCGAGAATGATCCGACCAACAGTATGAATCCTGGGATCGGTAAAACCAGTAAACGGAAAAACTGGCAGGAAGTGAAGTAAATATAGCCGGATGCGGCGTAAACGCCTTATCCGGCCTACGGGTACGGCACATTTTGTAGGCCTGATAAGACGCGCCAGCATCGCATCAGGCATCGTGCGCCGACTGCCGGATGCGGCGTGAACGCCTTATCCGGCCTACAGGTACGGCGCATTTTGTAGGCCTGATAAGACGCGCAAGCGTCGCATCAGGCAATACCAACAGTGATTAAACTTAATCGTTTTGTGCCGTCTGCCCCGCCGCCATCTGGGCGGCTTTTTGTTTTTTATAGCTCAACGCCGCTGCCGGAACGGGCATTACTTTGCCGGTTTCAATCCATGTACGCAGGCGGCTGGCATCGGCAAAATGGGTATATTTGCCAAACGCATCCATCACCACCAGCGCCACCGGTTTATTATTAAAAACCGTGCGCATCACCAGGCAATGCCCTGCTGCATTGGTAAAGCCGGTTTTGGTTAGCTGGATATTCCAGTTATCGCGATACACCAGATGGTTAGTATTGCGGAACGGCAGCGTATACGACGGGTTAGAGAAGGTCGCCATATCTTCACGGGTGGTACTTAACTGACCGATCAACGGATACTGTTTGGTGGCAATCAACAATTTGGTCAGGTCACGTGCAGTTGAAACGTTATGCACCGATAGCCCGGTCGGTTCAACAAAGCGCGTGTTGTTCATCCCGAGAGCTTTTGCTTTCGCATTCATTGCTTTAATAAACGCGTTATAACCGCCAGGATAATGATGTGCCAGGCTCGCCGCCGCGCGGTTTTCTGAGGACATCAGCGCCAGAAGCAGCATATCTTTGCGGCTGATTTCGCTATTCAGTCGTACGCGCGAATAGACCCCTTTCATCTCCGGCGTCTGGCTGATGTCTACTTTTAATTTTTCATCCAGCGGCAGTCGCGCATCCAGCACAACCATCGCGGTCATTAATTTGGTGATTGAGGCAATCGGACGCACCAGATCCGGGTGGTTCGAATAGATCACTTTGTTGGTATTGAGATCAACAATCATCGCGCTACCGGAAGCAATTTCCGGCTGCGAAGCGGTGGCAGCGGCTGCCGTTTTCGCAGCGGCCTGCGGTGCAAAAGGCACAGCCAGCATCAGGGCCAGGCTAAATAAAGAAACTCGAAATTTCGGCATGATGAGCATTCAAATAGTGGTTCACGCGCACGGGTTGCGCACCGCCGGAGTAAGGATTTACTGAGGCTAGCGAAGCCATCATAACGAGCAAAAAGTGCGGTCGTCAAAGGAGAATCGTGAGGAAATGCTGCGTTGCTGACATTTACGCCAGCAATGCAGCACAAAAGAACTTTCTAGAACAGACGATAACCGTACCCCCATAGTATGACGGTAAGGGCAAGCAGGACTTCCAGCACCAGCACGCCAATCGCCAGTGTCGAACTGGAGAAGCTAAGACCTTCCTCTTTGTTGATATTCAGGAAGCTTGGAATACCGAGATAAAGCAGATACCCCGTGTAAAACAGCGCCACCGTGCCGACCAGAGCACACAGCCAGACCAGCGGGTAAAGCGCTACCAGACCGCTTAAAAACAGCGGCGTCGCGACGTATCCCGCGAAGACCATACAGTGCGCAAGCGACGGGCGCTGTGGGTAATTGCGCGCCATCCACCAGATGACTCGCCCCATCACCGCGACCCCAGCCAGCATAACGCCATAAAACAAGACAGCCAAAGCCAGTCCGGTAAACCAGGATAACTTCAGGATAGTACCATCGCCAAAATTCCAGCCGATTTGCGTGGTGCCAATGAAAGCGCAAATCACCGGAATCGCCGCCATCAGCAAAACGTGGTGGGTGTAGTGATGAGAAATCGTTTCGTTTTCACGATTAATCACCTGCATTTCACGATCGGGATGGGAAAACAGCCCCCAGACATGGCTCATACCGCCCCCTTGTTGTGAGTTCATGAACCTGACAGTTCAAGTATAAGTCAGCTTGTGATTATTTTTTGTGCGATTACTAAATTAGTGCGCCACACAGTGGGGCTTTTTCTGCGCAAATAATTCACTGGGTGTATGCTTACAGGCAACCAAAGGGAGACAGACTGGCTTATGGATCTCAATACACTCATCTCACAATATGGTTATGCCGCGCTGGTACTTGGCAGTCTGGCTGAAGGTGAAACCGTCACCTTGCTCGGTGGTGTTGCCGTACATCAGGGGCTACTGAAATTCCCGCTGGTGGTACTTTCCGTAGCACTTGGCGGCATGATTGGCGACCAAGCGCTTTATCTGTGTGGACGGCAGTTTGGCGGCAAGCTGTTACGACGCTTCTCAAAACATCAGGACAAAATCGAGCATGCCCAAAAGCTGATCCAACGTCATCCGTATCTGTTTGTTATTGGTACACGTTTTATGTATGGCTTTCGGGTGATTGGTCCGACGCTGATTGGCGCCAGTCAGCTTCCGCCGAAAATATTTCTACCGCTGAATATTCTCGGCGCATTTGCCTGGGCGCTGATTTTTACCACCATTGGCTACGCAGGTGGCCAGGTGATTGCACCGTGGTTGCACGATCTTGACCAGCATCTAAAGCACTGGGTTTGGTTGATTCTGGCTGTGGCTCTGGTGGTTGGTGTTCGCTGGTGGCTGAAACGGCGCGGGAAGAAAAAGCCAGATAATCAGGCGTAAAGCCGTTGTCTCGGATAAGGCGTTCAGGCCGCATCAGGCAACAGGTGCTCTATGCCTGATGCGACGCTTGCGCGTCTTATCATGCCTACAAAAATATTACCCATTGAATATCAAAACATTACTGCGCCAGTAATAACGCGCACGCTTTACCTATCCCTGAATCAGAAGCAGTAATAATCGCGACCTGTGCCACTGGGTTCTCCGCCTGACGCTGACTAAACGTTAAGTACAGAAAGCGCATAGCCTCAGCGTTTGTAGCCCCCGCCCAACGCACTGGTGAGTTGAATGGAGGCATCCAGCCATTGCCCTTGCAAAAGCAGGCCGTTGGCTCGTTCGCGAAGCGCCGGAATCCTGGCTTCACTAACGCGGGAACCCGCGATGATACCCGCGTTAAATCGCGCCTGCGCCAGCCCCACCACACGCAAGGCATCGTGCTCAATTTGCGCCTGATGCTGGTTTTTCTCTGCCAGTGTCTGAACCTGACTCGCCGCCCGCGCCACGTCATTCACCGCCTCGACCACGGCTTTGTTGTAGTTGGCAATCGACAAGTTGCTTTCGGCTTTCGCAATGTCAAGATTGGCGTTAAGCCTGCCGCTGTCGAATATTGGCAATGTCAGCCCCGCCGTGACGCCCATCTGTTGGGCGGAGCTACGAAAAAGATCGCTTAAATGCAAAGCATCCTGTTGCAGGAAGGCCATCAGATTGATGTCGGGATAAAATGCCGCTTTTGCTGCGTCGATGGTACTTAACGACGACTCGATGTACCAATGTGCCGCCTGCAAATCTGCCCGCCGGGCCAGCAAGGAATATCCCAGTTCATCAGGAAGCTGGCTTGCCACTTTCGGCAACGCGACCGGATGTAGCTTCAATGCACTTTGCTGATAGTTGGTGAGCGCACTTAATCGCGCCTCGATAATTTTCATCTTACCCGCGACATCGTTGAGCTGTTGCTGGGTTTTACTGGCATTAATATCGGTTTCCACACCTTCAACCGAAGAGGTAATTCCACGCTGATAGAGCTGGCGATCGGTCGCAATAATGGTGTTCTGCTCTTTTTCGATTTGCTGCAAGACCGTGTTTAACGCCGCCTGGGTTTGCCACTCCCAGTACAGGCGTGCCACGCTGCCAGCCAGCAATTGCCGGGTCTGCTCACGTTCAGCCGCCCGCGCTTTAACCGTCCCCAGTCGAGCAGTGACTTCCGCCCGATTCTTTCCCCAGATATCAAGATGCCAGCCTGCCGTTAAACCAAAAGTACCGTTGGTGTACCACGGCCCCGTGGTACCAGCTGCTGGATCGTTCAGGGCAAACGGCCCCATTAACCCTTCAGCCGACATTTTTTGCCGTTCCATATCCGCAGAAAAATCTACCTGCGGGCCATCCTGGGTCGCTACTGCTTTCGCCTGCGCTTCAGCCAGTTGAATGCGCTGTTCAGCTACCTGCATATCCGGCGCGTTCTGTATTGCATTATTAATTAAGGAAGTGAGTTGATTATCGTGATATTCCAGCCACCACTGGCTGTCTGGCCAACCGTTTTTCAATGCCGCAGGTAACGCTGTGTCCACTTGCGTGGCAGGCGTTTGCAGGCTTAACGCCTGACGAGTTTCGTGTACAGGCGCACATCCTGCCAACAAAATTAAAAGCGGAAAACAGACGCTTGCTGCATTAAATGAATCACGATTCATGGGGAATAATCAGGTAAGAAACGGTGCGCGGAGATTACCGCGTGTGGCGATATATTTTTTAGTTTCGCGTGGCAATACATCAGTGGAAATAAAACGACACATCCAGAAAAATATACAACAAGTGAATGATATCATCTGATTTATCTTAATCGTTTATGGATAACGGCAAAGGGTTTCATTTTTACCTATACTTATTCAGCACTCACAAATAAAGGAACGCCAATGAAAATTATACTCTGGGCAGTATTGATTATTTTCCTGATTGGGCTACTGGTGGTGACTGGCGTATTTAAGATGATATTTTAGAATATCAGATAAACCAGATATGGCAGATAGGTAGTCTGGATAGTATTAGATGTTTTGTGTACTTGATTTACAAACAGCTCCGGTGTTGGTGGCGTCAAAATCGCCGAGGCGTTCCCTGGAGGCCGGGGCAGCCCACATGGATGTGGGCTGAGGGCGCGTCTTACAGGGATGTTACCTCGCGCCCGACCCGGTAGCCGTAAGGGATAAGCCGAGGGCACCGCGCAGCGGCGATTTTGTTCGCCAGAGCCTGGGGGTGCAGGGGGCGGCGGCGATTGGCCGCCCCCTGCGCGCTCCTTGCGCCAGTTGCGATATATGGCTTAGCACATGAAAGGAGCGCAACAATACGATGAAGCTGAATAAGCGATTCATTGTCTCTAATATGCTGCGATTCCACTATTATCGCAGCTTATCGATATCAATTGCCTGAATAGCCTTTGCGATATCAGGGGAATTATTCAACACCCGCACATGCTGAAATAATCCTGTTGCTTCATCATATTCTTTACGTAAATAACTCAACCACTGCTTAATCCGCGCGACGTGATATAACCCGGTATCTCCCTGTTTCTCCAGACGGGTATACTTTTGCAGCAATGCAACGACCTCCGGCCACGGCATTCGCGGTTCGTTATATTTCACCACCCGACTCAGGTTGGGAATATTGAGCGCCCCGCGCCCAATCATCACCGCGTCGCAGCCGCTGATAGCCATGCATTGTTGCGCACTCTGCCAGTCCCAGATTTCACCATTGGCAATCACCGGAATATTCAGCCGCTGGCGAATCTCGCCAATCGCCCGCCAGTCGATATGCTCTGCACGGTAACCCTGTTCTTTTGTCCGCCCATGCACGACCAGTTCCGTCGCTCCGGCTTGCTGAACAGCATCGGCAATTTCAAATTTCTTCTCACCACTGTCCCAGCCCAGACGCACTTTCACGCTGACGGGCAAATGCGCCGGTACGGCTTCGCGCATCGCTTTCGCGCCCTGGTAGATGAGTTCAGGATCTTTCAGCAATGTTGCCCCACCGCCGCTGCCGTTAACCGTTTTCGACGGGCAGCCGCAGTTAAGATCCACGCCCCAGGAACCTAATTCCACCGCACGGGCGGCATTCTCTGCCAGCCATTGCGGGAACTGCCCCAGCAACTGTACGCGCACCAGCGTACCTGAAGGAGTACGGCTGGCATTTTGTAGCTCAGGGCAAATGCGATGAAAAACTTTTACCGGCAGCAGTTGATCCACCACGCGAACAAACTCAGTGATGCACAGATCGTAGTCGTTAACTTCGGTCAGCAATTCGCGCACCAGAGAGTCAAGTACCCCCTCCATTGGCGCCAGTAACACACGCATATCATCACCCGCAAAAAAATGAGGCGCTATGTTAGCGCCTCCGGTCAGCGGATTAAAGGTCTGCCGAATGAGATTACTGCAAAGCTACAATCCCTTTCTATGCTTGATCTATGGCAAACACACTTGCTGTTGCGAAAAAGCAGATTTGCCTGAGTTCGCTACTCACATCGTCATACCCAGGCGCGAAAAATAAGCGATGAATTCTTAATGTGATCGGTAGCACGTTTTACGAATTAATTGTATGATGAATCCATCTCATCTGGGGTGTTGATTATGAGTAAGACACTGAACATTATCTGGCAATATTTACGCGCTTTCGTCCTGATTTATGCCTGCCTGTATGCAGGCATTTTCATTGCATCCCTGCTACCGGTAACCATTCCGGGCAGCATCATCGGGATGTTAATCCTGTTTGTCCTGCTGGCCTTGCAAATTCTTCCGGCGAAGTGGGTCAATCCGGGGTGTTACGTTTTAATTCGCTATATGGCGCTATTGTTTGTGCCTATTGGCGTAGGCGTAATGCAATATTTTGATTTACTACGCGCGCAGTTTGGCCCGGTAGTAGTTTCCTGTGCAGTCAGTACGCTGGTGGTTTTTCTGGTGGTGAGCTGGAGCTCGCACCTGGTGCACGGTGAACGTAAAGTCGTAGGTCAGAAAGGATCAGAAGAATGATGGCAAATATCTGGTGGTCATTACCACTAACGTTGATTGTCTTTTTTGCCGCACGCAAACTGGCAGCGCGGTATAAGTTTCCACTGCTTAACCCGTTACTGGTGGCAATGGTGGTGATCATTCCTTTTCTCTTGCTAACCGGTATCTCTTACGACAGCTACTTTAAAGGCAGCGAAGTGTTAAACGATCTGCTGCAACCGGCAGTCGTCGCGCTGGCCTATCCTTTATATGAACAGCTGCATCAGATCCGCGCCCGCTGGAAATCAATCATCACCATCTGTTTTGTCGGCAGCGTGGTAGCGATGGTCACGGGGACTTGCGTGGCATTGTTGATGGGGGCTTCACCGGAAATTGCTGCGTCAATCTTACCGAAATCGGTCACTACGCCAATTGCGATGGCGGTCGGCGGGAGTATTGGCGGTATTCCGGCAATTAGCGCAGTTTGTGTCATTTTCGTCGGGATCCTCGGCGCGGTCTTTGGTCATACGTTGCTTAATGCGATGCGTATTCGTACTAAAGCGGCGCGCGGTCTGGCGATGGGGACGGCTTCTCACGCCCTCGGTACGGCACGCTGTGCCGAACTGGATTATCAGGAAGGCGCATTTAGTTCGCTGGCGTTGGTGCTATGCGGGATTATTACCTCGCTGCTTGCACCGTTTCTTTTCCCGATTATCCTGGCAGTAATGCGCTAAAATTTGCGATGCGTCGCGCATTTTCGATGTAAGTTTCACGAGTTGCATAATTAATGAGATTCAGATCACATATAAAGCCATGACAGGTTCGTAAACTGTTATCCCATTACATGATTATGAGGCAACGCCATGCATCCACGTTTTCAAACTGCTTTTGCCCAACTTGCGGATAACTTGCAATCTGCGCTGGAACCTATTCTGGCAGACAAGTACTTCCCCGCTTTGTTGACCGGGGAGCAAGTCTCTTCGCTTAAGAGCGCAACAGGGCTGGACGAAGACGCGCTGGCTTTCGCACTGCTACCGCTGGCTGCGGCCTGTGCGCGTACGCCATTGTCAAATTTTAACGTTGGCGCTATTGCACGCGGCGTGAGTGGTACATGGTATTTCGGTGCCAATATGGAATTTATTGGTGCAACAATGCAGCAAACCGTTCATGCCGAACAAAGTGCAATCAGCCACGCCTGGTTAAGCGGTGAGAAAGTTCTCGCGGCCATTACCGTTAACTACACCCCTTGTGGTCACTGCCGTCAGTTTATGAATGAACTGAACAGCGGTCTGGATCTGCGTATTCATCTACCAGGTCGCGAAGCGCACGCACTGCGTGACTATCTGCCGGATGCCTTTGGACCAAAAGATCTGGAGATTAAAACGCTGCTGATGGACGAGCAGGATCACGGCTTTACGTTAACTGGCGATGCACTTTCTCAGGCAGCGATTGCCGCGGCGAACCGTTCACACATGCCTTATAGCAAGTCTCCCAGCGGAGTGGCGCTGGAATGTAAAGATGGCCGTATTTTCAGTGGTAGTTATGCTGAAAACGCGGCGTTCAACCCTACGCTGCCACCGTTACAGGCCGCGTTAATTCTGTTGAATCTCAAAGGTTATGATTACCCGGATATTCAGCGCGCGATTCTGGCAGAAAAAGCCGACGCACCGTTGATTCAATGGGATGCAACCTCAGCAACACTGAAAGCCCTCGGTTGTAACAACATCGACCGCGTTCTCCTCGCTTAAGCCTTATGCCGGATGCGTTACGCTTATCCGGCCTACTGGTCTGGTATGTTTTGTAGGCCTGATAAGACGCGCCAGGCGTCGCATCAGGCTTGCCAACTTATCCCGGTGTCGAAAATCCCGGCAAACAGTTTGCCGTTTCTTGCGCAAAGCCCGCAGGTAAAGTAGCCTGATTGAAATTCCCCAAGATCGAGTTTTCTGCATGTTAAAGCGCGTGTTCTACAGCCTGTTAGTCATGATCGGCTTGCTGCTGTTAACTGTGCTCGGCCTCGATCGCTGGATGAGCTGGAAAACCGCGCCTTATATCTACGACGAATTGCAGGATCTCCCCTACCGTCAGGTCGGTGTGGTGCTTGGCACGGCAAAGTATTATCGCACCGGAGTCATTAATCAGTATTACCGCTACCGTATTCAGGGGGCGATTAATGCATATAACAGCGGTAAGGTGAACTATCTATTACTTAGCGGCGATAATGCGTTGCAAAGTTATAACGAGCCGATGACCATGCGCAAAGATTTAATAGCCGCCGGCGTCGACCCCTCTGATATTGTTCTCGATTACGCGGGATTCCGAACGCTGGATTCCATCGTACGCACGCGCAAAGTGTTCGATACAAACGATTTCATTATTATCACCCAGCGTTTTCACTGTGAGCGGGCATTATTTATTGCTTTACATATGGGTATTCAGGCCCAGTGTTATGCCGTACCATCACCAAAAGATATGTGGTCGGTACGTATTCGCGAATTTGCCGCCCGTTTCGGCGCACTGGCTGACCTTTATATTTTTAAACGTGAGCCGCGCTTTTTAGGTCCATTGGTCCCTATTCCGGCAATGCATCAAGTGCCGGAAGATGCGCAGGGCTATCCCGCCGTCACGCCCGAGCAGTTACTTGAATTACAAAAGAAACAAGGAAAGTAGTTATGGATGTACAGCAGTTTTTTGTCGTTGCCGTTTTTTTCCTGATCCCTGTATTTTGTTTTCGCGAAGCGTGGAAAGGCTGGCGTGCTGGCGCGATTGATAAACGAGTTAAAAATTCGCCGGAACCGGTGTATGTCTGGCGCGAAAAAAATCCGCGGCTCTTCTTTGCTTATATGGTGGCGTATAGCGGTTTCGGACTTTTATCTGTTGGCATGATTATTTATCTTATTTTCTATCGTTAATATCCCCCTCTCCAGTTAATTATTGAGAATAATTATTACTTCACCTGATAAGCTGCGGATATCACATTCTTAACCGCAGCTATTTGTGAATCTTTTCACAGTTTAAATTTCCCCGCACGCTTAGCCTTCATATCAGTACATATATTTACTAAACGCTCGCCTTAATTACCTATAGCATTAAGGAAGATCACATGCCGCAACAAAATTATCTGGATGAACTCACTCCGGCTTTTACGCCTTTACTGGCGATTAAAGAAGCCTCTCGCTGTTTATTATGTCACGACGCGCCCTGTAGTCAGGCTTGTCCGGCACAAACCGATCCGGGAAAATTTATTCGCTCCATTTATTTTCGTAACTTTAAAGGTGCTGCCGAGACAATTCGCGAAAATAACGCGCTCGGTGCCGTTTGCGCCAGAGTATGCCCGACGGAAAAATTATGCCAGCGCGGTTGTACACGAGCCGGGGTCGACGACCCGATTGATATTGGTCGCTTACAGCGTTTTGTTACTGATTTCGAACAGCAAACCGGAATGGAAATTTATCAGCCCGGCAGTAAAACGCTCGGCAAAGTGGCGATTATTGGTGCAGGCCCCGCCGGATTACAAGCTAGTGTGACACTGACCAACCGGGGATACGACGTCACGATTTATGAAAAAGAAGCACAGCCAGGTGGTTGGCTGCGTAACGGTATTCCGCAATTTCGTTTGCCGCAATCGGTGCTGGATGCAGAAATCGCCCGTATCGAAAAAATGGGTGTGACCATTAAGTGCAATTACGAGATTGGTAAAACGCTCACGCTGGAACAATTGAAAGCAGAAAACCGAGCGGTACTGGTCACCGTGGGGTTATCGAGCGGTTCTGGTCTGCCGCTGTTTGAACACAGCGACGTTGAAATAGCCGTCGATTTCTTGCAACGCGCGCGCCAGGCGCAAGGTGATATCAGCATCCCACAGAGCGCATTAATTATTGGCGGCGGCGATGTCGCGATGGACGTTGCCAGCACGCTGAAAGTTCTTGGTTGTCAGGCGGTGACCTGTGTAGCGCGCGAAGAGTTAGATGCGTTTCCGGCAAGCAAGAAAGAGTTCACCAGCGCCCAGAAATTGGGTGTATCGATTATTGATGGCTTTACGCCAGTGGCAGTAGACAGCAATAAAGTCACCTTTAAGCATGTTCGTTTACCAGGTGAACTAACGATGGCGGCGGACAAAATTATTCTCGCCGTAGGTCAACATGCCGAACTTGCTGCTTTTTCCGCACTGGAACCACAGCGTAACACCATCGAAACGCAAAATTACCAGACCTGCGACCCGCAACTGTTTGCCGCTGGCGATATTGTTGAGGGTGACAAAACCGTAGTTTATGCCGTGAAGACCGGGAAAGAAGCCGCCGAGGCGATTCATCATTATTTAGAGGGGGCTTGCTCATGTTAACGAAAGATCTTTCTATTACCTTTTGCGGCGTGAAGTTTCCCAACCCGTTCTGCCTCTCTTCTTCGCCGGTTGGCAATTGCTACGAGATGTGCGCCAAAGCCTACGACACAGGCTGGGGCGGAGTGGTATTTAAAACGATCGGTTTTTTTATCGCTAATGAAGTCTCGCCGCGTTTTGATCATCTGGTAAAAGAAGATACCGGATTTATTGGCTTCAAAAATATGGAGCAGATTGCCGAGCATCCGCTGGAGGAGAATCTGGCTGCCCTGCGTCGACTGAAAGAAGATTACCCCGACAAAGTATTGATCGCCTCGATCATGGGGGAAAATGAGCAACAGTGGGAAGATCTGGCGCGTCTGGTGCAAAAAGCTGGCGCCGATATGATCGAGTGTAACTTCTCCTGTCCGCAAATGACTTCCCATGCGATGGGGAGCGATGTCGGGCAAAGCCCGGAACTGGTAGAGAAATATTGTCGAGCGGTGAAACGTGGTTCTACGCTGCCAATGCTGGCGAAGATGACGCCGAATATCGGTGATATGTGCGAAGTGGCGCTGGCGGCGAAACGCGGCGGCGCAGACGGCATTGCGGCGATTAACACCGTCAAATCCATCACCAATATCGATCTTAATCAGAAAATCGGTATGCCGATCGTCAACGGTAAATCGAGTATTTCCGGTTATTCCGGTAAAGCGGTGAAACCGATCGCCCTGCGCTTTATTCAGCAAATGCGCACGCATCCAGAACTGCGCGATTTCCCGATCAGCGGTATCGGCGGTATTGAAACCTGGGAAGATGCAGCGGAGTTTTTATTGCTCGGCGCGGCAACGTTGCAGGTGACCACAGGCATTATGCAGTACGGTTATCGCATTGTGGAAGATATGACGAGCGGGTTGTCGCATTACCTTGCCGATCAGGGATTTGCCTCGTTGCAGGAAATGGTGGGGCTGGCGAATCATAATATTGTTCCGGCAGAAGATTTAGACCGCAGTTATATCGTCTATCCCAACATCAATCTCGATAAATGTGTTGGCTGTGGGCGCTGTTATATTTCCTGTTACGACGGCGGTCATCAGGCAATGGAGTGGAATGAGAAAACGCGCACGCCACATTGTAATACCGAGAAATGCGTCGGTTGTTTGCTTTGCGGTCACGTCTGCCCGGTTGGTTGTATTGATCTTGGGGAAGTGAAGTTTAAAAAAGGTGAGAAAGAACATCCGGTAACGTTGTAGAACCAGCATCGCATCCGGCATTTGATACCGATTGCCGGATGCGGCGTAAACGCCTTATCCGGCCTACAAAACCATACAAATCAGTATGTTGAACCCATTGTAGGCCGGATAAAACGCGCCAGCGTTGCATCCGGCAATGCCCGCCTTCACATCACTTCTTACGCGCGTACTTCAGTGAATCCAGCGCCACGGCGAAGATAATAATCGCCCCTTTGATGATGTACTGCCAGTACGGGTTTACGCCAATGTACGTCAGACCATAGTTGATGACCGTAAAGATAATGACCCCGGTCACCACGCCAATGACCGTCCCCACACCGCCGCTGAACGATACGCCGCCCACCACGCACGCCGCGATGGCATCCAGCTCATACATAAAGCCAAGGTTGTTGGTGGCAGAGCCGATACGTCCGGCTTCTAACATTCCGCCGAAGGCATAGAACACACCAGACAACGCATAGATCATCAGCAGGTTCAGTCCGACGTTGACACCAGAAACTTTCGCCGCTTCCGGGTTACCGCCAATTGCAAAAATGTTCTTACCGAAACGGGTTTTGTTCCACAGCACCCAGACGAATGCCACCGCAATCAGGGCGTAGAAGGTGATGTAAGAGAGCCGGAAACTCCCCAGCGCAATAAAGCCCTGGGCAAACGTGGAGAAACCACTGTCGAAACCAGAAATCGGCGACGCACCAACAAAGTCGTAATAGAGCGAGTTAATGCCGTAAACGATGATCATCGTGCCGAGAGTGGTTATGAACGGCGTCACGTTGAGATAAGCGATAATCAGGCCGTTGATCAAACCGATAACCGCGCCAATAGCACAGACAATCAGAATAACCAGCGCAATCGGCATCGTCGCCATTTCCGGAAATACTTTGTTGGCGTTTTCCATCGACTGCAATAACGTCGCCGCTACTACTGCTGCCAGCCCCACCTGGCGACCTGCGGAAAGGTCGGTTCCCTGGGTGACAATTAACCCTGCCACGCCGAGCGCGATAATAATACGCACCGATGACTGGGTAAGAATATTACTTAAGTTCAACAGACTTAAAAATGTTGGGTCCTGGAAAATTATAATGGCCAGCAAAACTAAAAGAACGACGTAAATACCGCCCTCTTTCAGATAAGTAAGAAAACTTTTCTTATTTAACGCACTCATGGGAAGCCCCTAATCTTAAAGGTGCAAAGACGCAAGACGCAGAATTTCGTTTTGCGTTGTTGTTTTTGTATCGACAATTCCGGAAACGAGGCCATTGCTCATCACCAGAATACGGTCTGTTATCCCTAACAACTCTGGCATTTCAGAGGAGATAATAATAATCCCCTTGCCTTTCTTCGCCAGTTCGGCAATTAACTGATAAATTTCAAACTTTGCCCCGACATCAATCCCGCGCGTCGGCTCGTCGAGCATTAATATTTCCGGTTGCGTGAGTAACCAGCGACCAATAATCACCTTTTGCTGATTACCACCGGAAAGCGAACCAATTTGTGTCCGATGACCTGGCGTTTTTACCCGCATCGAATCAATGACCCACTGGGTATCACTTTTCATCCGCGAATTATCCAGCAAGCCAACTTTGTTTTTGTAATTGCGAATATTGGAAATTAACGAGTTAAATCCGATATCCAGATAGGCATAAATTCCCGTTGAGCGGCGTTCTTCAGTTACCAACGCGAATCCGTGGTTAATGGCTTCGTTGGCGTTATGGTTATTGATCTTTTTGCCATGCAACGTAATGGTGCCAGCAGATTTCTCGCGAATGCCAAATAACGTCTCAACAATATCGGTACGTTTCGCCCCCACCAGTCCGGCAATACCGAGGATCTCCCCTTTATGCAGGTCAAACGAGACATCGCGAATCGACGGCTGGCGCAGTGACGTCAGGTTACGCACTTCGAGGATCACTTCCCCCGGCTTGTTTTCTTTATCCGGGAAACGCTGGTTAAGAGAACGACCAACCATCATGGCAATGATCTTGTCCATCGTCAGCCCTGCCAGCGGTTCGGTGGCGATCCACTGACCGTCGCGCAATACAGTGACTTCATCACATAACTGGAAGATTTCTTCCATTTTATGCGAGATATAAACAATACCGCAGCCGCGTTCCTTTAATTTACGAATAATAGTGAACAGATGATTAACCTCTTTTTCGGTTAACGAAGAAGTAGGTTCATCCATAATCACAATTTTCGCGTTATAGGAAAACGCTTTAGCAATTTCGATCATCTGCATTTGCGAAACAGATAATGTCCCGACGCGCGCACGTGGATCGATATCAATTTCCAGTTCATCAAAAATCGCTTTCGTTTCGCGGTACATTTTGTCCTGATCGACAAACATGCCTTTGGTGGGATATCGCCCCAGCCACATGTTGTCCATGACCGAACGTTGCAATACCAGGTTTAATTCCTGATGTACCATCGAAATGCCGTTTTCCAGCGCTTCTTTGGCAGAGTGAAAATCGATTTCTTTACCCTGAAATAAAATGGTGCCGGAATCTTTTTGATAGATACCGAACAGGCATTTTAATAATGTCGATTTTCCCGCACCATTCTCCCCCATTAAAGCATGGATGGAATGTGGCCGAACTTTTAAATTGACATTATCAAGAGCCTTCACACCGGGAAAGGACTTGTTGATACCGCTCATTTCCAACAAGTATTCACCTGATGACGGAGTCGTTGAGCTGACCATATAATTTTACCTTGTTGGCCATACAATAAGGGCGCAATAAACTATTGCGCCCGTTCAGTCTTATTTCTTGCTGAATTCAGCCAGGTTATCTTTGTCTACGCCAACATAAGGTACGCGCACCACTTTGTTGTCGATTTTCCAGTTGGTGCCGTCAGCGGCACCCTTGCCATCGGCGAGGTTTTTCGCCAGATCAAAAGTCGCTTTCGCCTGGTTGTTGGCATCATTCAGCACGGTGCCAGCCAGCGCACCGGATTTCACCAGCGCCAGTGCTTCTGGCAACGCATCGACACCAAACACCGGAATGCTGGACTTGTTGTGTGCTTTCAGCGCTTCAACCGCGCCCATTGCCATCGCATCGTTGTTAGCAATAACCACTTCGATTTTGTTGGCGTTCGGGCCAGACAGCCAGGCGTCCATCTTATCTTTCGCCTGAGCGGTGTCCCACATAGCGGTATCTAACTGTAACTGTTCAGTTTTGATGCCTTTGTCGTTGAGCTCTTTAATCACGTAAGTGGTGCGTGCTTCTGCATCCGGATGGCCCGGCTCGCCTTTCAGCAGTACGAACTGAATCTGACCATCTTTGTTGAGATCCCACCCCTGATTCGCCGCCCAGTGTTTAGCAATCAGATCGCCCTGAATAATGCCGGACTCTTTGGAGTCAGTACCAACGTAGTAGGCTTTGTCGTAGCTATCCAGCGCTTTACGGGAAGGTTCTTTGTTGAAGAAAACCACCGGCACGTTTTGTCCGCGCGCTTTCTCAATCACCGTACCCGCAGCTGCCGGGTCAACCAGGTTGATTGCCAGGGCCTTCACCCCTTTCGCCAACAGCACATCAATCTGATCGTTCTGCTTGGACTGGTCATTCTGTGAATCATTCATCAGCAACTGGACGTCTGGTGCTGCTTTCGCATCCTGTTCGATAGCCTTACGCACCACAGACATAAAGTTATCGTCATATTTATAAATCGTCACACCAATACGGGTATCAGCAGCGTGTGCAGCGGCGCCGAATAACATGCTGGCCATCACAGCAGACAGGGTTAACACCTTCTTGTTCATGGTATCTCCGGTTTTTCTTATGCAGGGTAGTGCTTGAGATAAATGCTTGGCGGGGCAGTATAGTTAATGAAGTGTTACTGAACGCCGAAGCTCACGTTTTAAAATTCGTTCTTCCATGCCCGGTAACGCTCCATAAAACGGCTCTAATTGTTGTGATGACGCCATAACCTCGATAAAAGCGATTACTCACTGTTACATACAAGTTACAACGTTAAAACAGTGCAATCATAGCTACCAGATTGTTAACATACTGTGAAACCACTCACAAATTGAAAGCGGTTACATCCTCTGATTTGCTCAGTTAGTGATCGCCGCCGCATTCTGGCGTATTGCGACAGAATGGCGACGCACTAACGTCGGCATAAAACAGTGGCTGGCACGCGGATCAATGTTGCCTGCTGCCCCCTGCAAGGCCAGTTCAGTGGCTAATTTTGCCATCGAAGCAATGGGGTAACGCACGGTCGTTAATTGCGGGTCGGTGTAACGAGCAATGGGGATATCATCGAAACCGATGATTGAGAGATGTAACGGAATAGCAATGCCATTATCTTTTAATGCGGTCAGAGCGCCAGCAGCCATATTGTCGTTATAGGCAAATACAGCGGTAAGTTGTAGATTGCGCCCGAGTAGTTCAACCATCGCCGCCTCGCCGCCTGGCATATCCGGTGTACCCGTGCCAATCCAGCTTTCCGACGGAACAATATCCTGATCTTTCAGCGCGCTCATCCAGCCAGCTTTACGCATTGCGTCATCTTCAATGCTGTGGCTGGAAGAAAGATAGCCGATACGTTGATGGCCGTTATTCAGCAACATGCGCGTCGCCATTCTGGCGCCGCTGATATTATCCAGACAAACACAGCGATGGGCATAGCCCGGCACAACCCGATTGATGAGCACCATACCGGGAATGTTGTCCATAAATTGCGCCAGCTCGTCGTCACTTAACGCTTTTGAATGAACGATCAATGCGTTACAACGCTGGCGGATTAGCACTTCAATGGCATGACGCTCTTTTTCCGCTTCATGATAGCTATTGCCAATCAACACATATTTCTGATGTTGCTGGGCAACGAGATCGACGGCTTTAACCAATGCGCCAAAAAATGCATCTGAAACATCCATTACCACCACGCCGATGGTATCGCTCACCTGAGTTGCCAGCGCCTGTGCATTGGCATTTGGCCGATAATCCAACTCACTCACCGCTTTCATAACTGCTTCACGCGTGTCGGCACTTACCAGCGTGCTGTTATTGAGCACCCGGGAAACCGTTGCCACAGAGACGCCAGCCTGACGCGCTACATCACGAATGGTGATCATATTCACTACCTGTTATGAGATTGCAGTAGATTACTGCTTGCTGGCGGCTATTTTGTCAGCACTGAATACAGGACTTCGTGAATCGAGTCACAGCAATGGAAACGGTTACAGTCATTTTGTTAATGAATGTGATCCAGATCGTTATCTGGATGTTTTAGATAATGCGGGTCCGGCAGCACGCAAGGTTAACTGACGCCAGAGCCATTCCACCGGCCCCTGACGGAAGTAGCGCAGCCAGATAACAGAGAAAAGCAGGTTCGTCAGCCATACCGGAGCCACAAACGCCAGCAACTCCAGACGGTCAAACTGCATAAACAAATCGAGGTGGTAAAACAGCGTGGTACAAATCAGCGTTTGCAATAGATAATTGGTTAGCGCCATCCTTCCGACGCAGGCGATCGCCAGCACCAGCCTGAAGCGGCTTAATTGCGGCCAAAAGCCATAAAACAGCGACGCATAGCCAATTGCCTGAAACGGCGCGCTAAGTTCACGCGGCATTTGCAGTAAGAAGGCACACCAGCGATACGCCCAGTCCAGCCGCCATTGCAGTGCGATGGCAGGAAGATTAATCAGCACACCAATTGCCGCCAGCACAAAACCGGTACGCCGATAGTGTCGCAAGCTATACTGCCCTTTCAGCCAGCCGCTGCGCATCAGCGCCGCGCCAATTAACATCATCCCCGCCAGCTGCCAGCCGTACTGCGCGCCCAGCGCCAGCAAACTGTTGCCTACGCCATCGGCGCGGTTACTGATCGCTTCAACACCGCCGTGAAGTTTCCAGTATTTTTCATACAAAATGGCCGACGCATCTGGCGTCCAGGCACGACTGGTCTGGCTGTCAGAAATCAACCCCAGCAACAGCAAAACGCCAATCCCCACCAGATACAGCATGACGCCTGTATTAAATAAACTTTTTACCGATGGCGCATCGCGCACCAGTCGCCAACTGATTAAACCCACCAGCCCATAAGCCAGCAGGATATCGCCGTCCCAGAACAATAAACCGTGAATAAAGCCCAGCAAGACTAACAGTGTTAACCGCGACTGGATCCAGCGTCTGCCACGCGGCAGCAACATTTGCAGGCCCGCACCAAACAGCAACGCAAAAAGCGTGAGGAATTTTACCTGACCGATGAGATCCAAAAACGCCCAGGTCCAGGCGTCGGACGGAGTAATAGTGCCGTACCAGGCGGGATTGAGATAAGCCGCCTTTGGTAAACCAAAGGCGCTGATGTTTAATAGCAGGATCCCCAGAATGGCGACGCCGCGAACAAAATCGAGCGTGACGTTGCGCTCCATGGTTCCTGCCTTTTAATCAGTTGTGATGACGCACAGCACGCAGAAACTCGTGGCGCGTATTCTGACTGGATTTGAACAAACCACCGAGGGAAGTCGTTGTCGTAGCGCTGGTTGCATCGCGGATGCCACGCGCTTTCACGCAGTAATGCACCGCGTCGATGGAGACAGCCACGTTATTGGTACCCAGCAGCGTTTGTAGCGCAATGAGGATTTGTTGGGTCAGACGTTCCTGCACCTGCGGGCGCTGGGCAAAGAACTGCACGATGCGATTAATTTTCGACAGGCCAATCACCGAATCTTTCGGGATATAGGCTACCGTCGCTTTGCCATCAATAGTGACAAAATGGTGCTCGCAGGTGCTGGTCAGGGTGATATCGCGCACGGTGACCATTTCATCGACCTTCATTTTATTCTCAATGAGGGTGATTTTCGGGAAGTTGGCGTAATCCAGACCGGAGAAAATTTCATCGACATACATTTTGGCGATGCGATGCGGCGTTTCCATCAAACTGTCATCGGCCAGGTCGAGATTCAATAGCTGCATGATTTCGGTCATATGACCGGCGATAAGGCTTTTGCGCGTTTCGTTATCCATTTCATGCACGGGCGGGCGTAGCGGTGTTTCCAGTCCTCGCGCAACCAACGCTTCATGAACCAGGGCCGCTTCTTTACTGAGTGATGGCATTTATGTTTTCTCCTGCAGGTGTGACGCCTCCGCCCTGCGTGGGGGCAAAGTTATTAAGCTGATTAGCAGCCTGATTATTGTGCGTGAGGTGACGCACATAATCCAGTATTCACAGCGATAATTATTGTAATTGCCGCTGCCTTTCAGCCGTAAATGTTAAAACATCGTTATGCATATGCGGAAGTGAAAGTTACTCACAACGCATTGAATAAACGGTATGATGAAAAAATTGCAAACAACATAACAAGGAGCCTCGCATGGAAATGCTCGAAGAGCATCGCTGTTTTGAAGGCTGGCAGCAACGCTGGCGGCACGACTCCAGTGCCTTAAATTGCCCGATGACGTTCAGTATCTTTCTCCCGCCTCCCCGTGATAACGCCCCGCCACCTGTGCTGTACTGGCTTTCAGGTTTAACCTGTAATGACGAGAACTTCACGACCAAAGCGGGTGCCCAGCGCGTAGCGGCAGAACTGGGGATTGTACTGGTGATGCCAGATACCAGCCCGCGCGGCGAACAGATTGCTAACGATGATGGCTACGATTTGGGCCAGGGTGCAGGGTTTTATCTTAACGCCACACAACCGCCGTGGTCGACGCATTACCGGATGTATGATTATCTGCGCGATGAATTACCGACGCTGATTCAATCGCAATTTAACGTCAGCGATCGCTGCGCTATTAGCGGCCATTCGATGGGGGGTCATGGCGCATTGATTATGGCGCTGAAAAATCCTGGCAAATACACCAGTGTTTCCGCCTTTGCGCCGATTGTGAATCCGTGTTGTGTTCCCTGGGGAATCAAAGCATTTAGCGCCTACCTGGGCGAGGATAAAAATAGTTGGGTGGAATGGGATAGCTGTGCGCTGATGTACGCCAGCAATGCGCAAGATGCGATTCCGACGCTTATCGATCAGGGTGATAACGATCAGTTTCTTGCCGACCAGCTTCAACCTGCAGTACTGGCAGAAGCCGCACGCCAGAAAGCGTGGCCGATGACGCTACGTATTCAACCTGGTTATGATCACAGCTATTACTTCATTGCCTCTTTTATAGAGGATCATCTGCGCTTCCATGCGCAGTATTTACTGAAGTAAAACTTGGCCCGGTTCGCCGGGCATCTCCTCATCAGAAGCGATAATCCACTGCCATAAAGTAACGACGTCCGTCTTCGTTATAGCTGTAGTCATCACGACTCAGATCTTTGTCGCCCAGGTTCAGCACGCCTGCGCGCAGTTTGACGTCTTTGGTCACCTGCCACGCTGCGCCGGTATTCCAGATTGTATAGCCACCTGGCGTTTTAGCGGTATCGCTGTCGGCTCGTTTCTGACCGGTGTAGTGACCAGAAACATAGAACGACCAGTCTTCCAGTGCCAACGGTTTCCAGTCCAGTGTACCGTTAGCGGTATGGAATGGCAGATCGGACAGTGGTTTGTTTTCCCCGTTGCTGACATCGCGTCCATCGTTGTAGGTGTAGTTGAGTGACAACTTCCATTCGTCGTTGAACGGGATTTTCAACTCGGTTTCCACGCCCTGGATACGTGCTTTATTGACGTTGTAGTAGCTGAACACCGGCATACGTCGACCGTTTGCCCCCGTTTCAAAACCGACAAAGTTTTGGTAACCCGGCGCAGCATTGACGTCAGACGTACGGCTGATGCTAATACGATCTTTCACATCATTGCGGAAGACGGTTACGCTGGATTCAACGCCTTCCAGCCAACCTTCTTCGCCCATGTAGTAAAGCCCCAGCTCCCAACTTTCGCTGGTTTCTGGTTTCAGATCCGGGCTACCAATTATCTTGCATGCGCCACGGCAGGAGTTGGTCGTCCAGTCGGGGCTAAGTTGTAATAGCGAAGGCGCTTTAAAGGCCGTTGCCCAGCCGCCTTTTACTGTTACGGTATCGGTGGCGTTATAGACCAGATAGGCACGTGGGCTCCAGTGTTCGCCGTAGGTTTCGTGATCGTCCATACGCACGCCGGTCGTCAGCGCCAGCGGCTCGAAGATCCGCCATTCATCTTCCACAAACAGCGCGTACTGGCTGGCAGATGTTTTAGTGCTGGTGCCGCCAGTCAGGTTTACCGCATCGCTAAGTTTGTCATGGCGCCATTCACCACCAACCGTGACAAACTGATTGATAGCCGTCAGCGGCAGCGTGTATTTGCCATCAACCGTGTTACTTTCGGAAGTAATCGGGCTACTGTTGCCTGGGTTTTTATTCTCGACTTTCTCACCGTAATATTTCAGTTCGCTGGTGCCGTAATCCCAGCGCCCATTATGACTTACGGAGTAGTTCTGGCGTTCGAGGCGGTTTTTGTCCAGCGAGTCAGAATCGCGATCCTGGCGGTCGAAACCGTACCCAGCGGTAAAATCGTGATTTTGATTCGGCGTCCAGGCAAATTCAACATTGCCGTCGCGGCTGGAGAATCCTTCAATACGTGGCGTTTCTCCGGTATCGGTGGTAGAGGAACTCTGCGGGTCATCCTTTTCACGTTTTGCCAGGCTGCCGTAAGCTTTCATCCCCAGCACGCCATCAATCAGCGGTCCACTAGTGAAGAACTGGCCGTTGTAAGTGTCACCGCGATCGCGATGTTCCTGAATGGTGGTATCTACCGTTACGGTGCCTGACCATTTCTGGCCGATTTTTTTAGTGATGATGTTCACCACGCCGCCGAGCGCATCAGAACCATACAGTGAAGACATCGGGCCACGTACCACTTCGATACGTTCGATGGAATCGACCGGGATCCAGTTCAGGTCAAAGTCATTATGGCGGAAGACGGCATTGCGTGAGTTAACGCGTTTACCATCGACAAGAATCAGGGTGTAGCTGCTGTCCAGGCCACGAATACTGACGCCCTTACGGTTGTCCCCTTCGTTCGTCAGTTGTACGCCCGGCACTTCTTTGAGGACATCTTTCAGATTCTGTACCGGTTTACGCTGCAGGTCTTCCTGGGTAATGACACTGATACTGGCAGGCGCATCTTTGAGGTTTTGTTCAACGGAAGATGCCGTGACTACCATCGTCTCGCCATCATCATCAACCGCTAACACAGGCCATGCACATGAAATTGCGGACAAACACAGCCCGACCCGTACGAAAGGGTTCAACCTAAACATTCCATATCTCCATGAGGTAACTACGAAAATAAAATGGGTTATCGCTCACATCTTCTTCATGTCCCCTTGCGTACGGCAGCATCGCGGTGGACTTTTTATAGGCAGGAGATCACGCCAGAAAACCTGAACAGCCTCTGATTTGTCAGCCTTTTTTGATTTCGTCGTAACGATAATGCAAACGATAACAATTATCAATCCAAATGTTAAATTTTATATCCGCATGAATATCAAGGAAAAGAAAAAGCCCTCTCGATTGAGAGGGCTTTATAAGGAAGGGGGAAAACTTATTTCTTATCGTTCTGCGGGAACTTCATTTCGCTGTAGCGTACGAAGTGGGTTCCTTTAATCAGCTTATAGCCAAACCAGATCATGAGGAACAGCGGGATGCCGATATAGGTTGCCGCTACGCCACCCCAGTCGATAGTGTCTTTCAGGAACGCTTCGTAGTTCTGGCCCAGAGTGATAATCAGGCACAGAATGAATGCGAAGATCGGTCCCAGCGGGAAGAAGCCCGAACGGTACGGCAGATCGTTAATATCATGCCCCTGCAACACATAACCGCGACGGAAACGATAATGGCTGATCGCAATTCCCAGCCAGGCGATAAAGCCTGTCATACCGGAGGTGTTCAGCAGCCACAGGTATACCGTCTGGTTACCAAACATGGAGGTCAGGAAGCACAGACCGGCAATTACCGTGGTCGCATACAGCGCGTTACGCGGTACGCCGCCACGCGACAGTTTAGCAAAAATGCGCGGCGCTTTACCGTCACACGCCAGGGTGTACAACATACGGGTAGACGCATACATACCGGAGTTACCCGCTGACAGAACTGCCGTCAGAATAACCGCGTTCATCACCGCCGCTGCAGAGAGCAGACCCGCGTGCTGGAACACCAGGGTGAACGGGCTGACGCTGATGTCTTTCACATCGTTACGCAGCAGGCTCGGATCGGTGTATGGAATGATCAGGCTGATTATCAGGATTGCGAACACATAGAACAGCAGGATTCGCCAGAACACCTGACGTACTGCGCGCGGAATGTTTTTCGCCGGATCTTCAGACTCGCCCGCAGCGATACCAATCAGTTCAGTTCCCTGGAAAGAGAAGCCAACAATCATTGCTACGCCAATCATCGCCGCAAAACCACCAGCAAAGGGTGCTTCGCCAATCGTCCAGTTGCTCCAGCCCGCAGGCTGCGCACCTTTGAAGATACCGATAATCATCATCACGCCGACAATGATAAAGACAATGACCGTTGTGACTTTAATCAGTGAGAACCAGTATTCCGCCTCACCAAAGCCACGAACTGAGATGTAGTTCAGCAGGAAGATAATGCCGAGGAACAACGCACTCCAGATCCAGCCTGGTGTGTCCGGGAACCACCAGCTCATGACCAGCTGCGCAGCAACCAGGTCAACGGCAATAGTTACCGCCCAGTTGTACCAGTAGTTCCAGCCCAGCGCGAAGCCAAAGCCTTCTTCAACATAGTTCTGACCGTAAGTGGCAAAAGAACCGGAAACTGGCATATATGCCGCCAGTTCACCGAGACTGGTCATCAGGAAGTAAACCATCAGGCCAATCAACATATACGAGAGCAATGCCCCGCCCGGACCTGCCTGAGAAATCGTTGCGCCAGAGGCAACGAAAAGACCCGTACCGATGGAACCGCCAATGGCAATCATCGTCAGGTGACGCGCCTTTAATTCACGGCGTAAGCCCGGCGCTTCTGTAGTTTTAGTTTCGGAACCCATACAAAAATGCTATCCATCTTAAAAATGAGGCGCGATTGTAGCAGACGATTGGCAATCCTTCCGGCAGAAATACACGGTTATAAGACACCTTCATGATCGCCCAGGGATTATAAGTAAAGCAGCCAATCTCTTTTCTGGCGAATGCATGCTGAGGGCGCTGCGTCACGAAATCGACACAGCACCAGCATGTTCTTGTACAGCGAATTAACGCGGTACATTCGCGGGATCGCAATAGTCCAGAAAGCGCCGTAGCGCGTTGGAAAGGTGTTTTTGCCGATGATGTATACGCCACAACGTACGCATCAGGCGCGGCAGAGGGACCGCAACTTCACTTAATGTGCCTGCCTGCAATTGATCTTCAATCACCCGTCGCGACAGGCAACTAATTCCCAACCCATGACGCACCGCATGTTTGATTGCCTCGGAGTTACCTAATTCCATCGCCATCTCAAACTTCGGTAAATGTGACAGCAACAGATAATCGACAATCTCCCGCGTGCCGGAACCGCGTTCACGCAGGATCCACGGCGCAGCGGCCAGCTGTTCTAAGGTGACCGGACCACGAGCCAACGGCGAAGTCGGCGCGGCGAAAACCACCAGCTCGTCTTCCAGCCACGGTTCAGAAATGATTTCAGTGCTGTGGCACGGTCCTTCAATAAAGCCAATATCAACGCGGAAATCCAGCACCGCTTGCATCACGTCCTGGCTATTCCCAACGCTAAGTTCAATCGGCAACTGCGGATAATCATGGCGATAACGGGCGATAACTGCAGGCAGAATGTAGTTACCGATGGTACTACTGGCATAGATACGAATCGCGCCGTTGTCTTCGCGAAACAGTTGTTCGATTTCAACCGCCTGTTCAAGCAGTGCCAACGCACGCGGATAGAGCAGCCGCCCGTGTTCATTAACAACCAGTCTTTTCCCCACGCGATCAAACAGTTGCACGCCAAGCTGCCCTTCCAGGTCGGTCAAGGCTGCGCTCACTGCTGATTGCGACAACGCCAGCATCACCGACGCCTGGGTGGTTGATCCACTTTTCAATACTTCTGCAAAAACTTCCAACTGCCGGAGGGTGATGTGCATAGTCGCTTACCACTTATAAAGATTAATTATAAATATATAATCAATTTTATTTTTAAACCAGTTAGTCGTAACCTTATGCCCGGTTAAAGGAGAGGGTTATGACGAATATCACCTTACAGAAACAACATCGTACACTGTGGCATTTTATTCCGGGGTTAGCCCTGAGTGCAGTTATCACCGGGGTCGCCCTGTGGGGTGGTTCCATTCCCGCGGTTGCGGGTGCCGGGTTTAGTGCCCTCACCCTCGCAATCTTGTTGGGGATGGTTTTAGGCAACACCATCTATCCGCACATCTGGAAAAGCTGTGACGGTGGCGTGCTGTTTGCCAAGCAATATTTATTACGTCTGGGTATCATTCTTTATGGCTTCCGTCTGACGTTCTCGCAAATTGCCGATGTCGGTATCAGTGGGATCATCATTGACGTGTTGACGCTGTCCAGTACCTTCCTGCTGGCTTGCTTCCTGGGGCAGAAAGTATTTGGTCTGGATAAGCACACCAGCTGGTTGATCGGTGCCGGTAGCAGCATCTGTGGTGCTGCCGCGGTACTGGCGACTGAGCCGGTAGTGAAAGCGGAAGCCAGTAAAGTAACCGTGGCTGTTGCAACCGTCGTTATCTTCGGGACCGTCGCGATTTTCCTCTATCCGGCGATTTATCCGCTGATGACTCAATGGTTTAGCCCGGAAACTTTCGGTATCTACATTGGTTCTACTGTGCACGAAGTGGCGCAGGTGGTGGCGGCAGGTCATGCCATCAGCCCGGATGCAGAAAACGCGGCAGTTATCTCCAAAATGCTGCGCGTGATGATGCTGGCTCCGTTCCTCATCCTGTTGGCGGCGCGTGTTAAACAGCTGTCCGGGGCGAACAGCGGCGAGAAAAGCAAAATCACTATTCCGTGGTTTGCCATCTTGTTCATCGTAGTTGCCATCTTTAACTCGTTCCACCTGTTACCGCAGAGCGTGGTGAACATGCTGGTAACGCTGGATACCTTCCTGCTGGCAATGGCGATGGCGGCGCTTGGTCTGACCACTCACGTCAGCGCGCTGAAAAAAGCCGGGGCGAAACCTCTGCTGATGGCACTGGTACTGTTTGCCTGGCTGATTGTTGGTGGTGCTGCGATTAACTTTGTAATTCAAAGCGTCATCGCATAAACCACTACATCTTGCTCCTGTTAACCCGCTATCATTACCGTTTTCCTCCAGCGGGTTTAACAGGAGTCCTCGCATGAAATACATTGGAGCGCACGTTAGTGCTGCTGGCGGTCTGGCAAATGCCGCAATTCGCGCCGCCGAAATCGACGCAACCGCGTTTGCCTTGTTCACCAAAAACCAACGTCAGTGGCGTGCCGCACCGCTCACGACGCAAACCATCGATGAATTCAAAGCCGCCTGTGAAAAATATCACTACACGTCGGCGCAAATTCTTCCCCACGACAGTTATCTGATTAACCTCGGCCATCCGGTCGCTGAAGCCCTGGAAAAATCGCGCGATGCGTTTATTGATGAAATGCAGCGTTGCGAGCAGCTGGGACTTTCTTTGCTCAACTTCCACCCCGGCAGCCATCTGATGCAGATTTCAGAAGAGGATTGCCTTGCGCGCATTGCCGAATCTATCAACATTGCGCTGGATAAAACACAAGGTGTGACCGCGGTGATAGAAAATACTGCCGGTCAGGGCAGCAACTTAGGGTTTAAATTCGAACATCTCGCGGCGATTATCGACGGCGTAGAAGATAAATCCCGCGTCGGCGTGTGCATTGATACCTGCCATGCTTTTGCAGCCGGGTATGATTTGCGTACTCCGGCCGAATGCGAGAAAACGTTCGCTGATTTTGCCCGTATTGTTGGCTTTAAGTATCTGCGCGGGATGCACCTTAACGATGCGAAAAGCACCTTTGGCAGCCGCGTTGACCGCCATCATAGCCTCGGTGAAGGCAATATCGGTCATGATGCGTTCCGCTGGATCATGCAGGACGACCGCTTCGACGGCATTCCGTTGATCCTCGAAACCATCAACCCGGATATCTGGGCAGAAGAGATCGCCTGGCTGAAAGCGCAACAAACTGAAAAAGCGGTAGCCTGAAGATGAACAACCGGGAGAAGGAAATCCTTGCAATTTTACGGCGTAACCCGCTGATTCAGCAGAATGAAATTGCGGATATGCTACAAATCAGCCGCTCGCGCGTAGCAGCGCATATTATGGATTTAATGCGCAAAGGGCGGATTAAAGGCAAAGGTTACATTCTCACCGAGCAGGAATACTGCGTAGTGGTGGGGACAATCAATATGGATATTCGCGGGATGGCGGATATCCGTTATCCGCAAGCGGCTTCTCATCCCGGTACAATTCATTGCTCGGCGGGCGGCGTTGGGCGCAACATCGCCCACAATCTGGCGCTGTTAGGGCGCGACGTTCATTTACTCTCGGTGATTGGCGATGACTTTTATGGCGAAATGCTCCTGGAAGAGACGCGCCGTGCCGGAGTGAATGTCTCCGGCTGCGTTCGTTTACACGGCCAAAGTACGTCAACATATCTGGCAATTGCCAATCAAGACGATGAAACCGTGCTGGCGATTAACGATACCCATCTGCTGGAACAGTTGACTCCGCAACTACTGAACGGGTCGCGCGATTTACTTCGTCATGCGGGCGTGGTGCTGGCAGATTGTAACCTGACTGCTGAGGCGCTGGAGTGGGTATTCACCCTTGCCGATGAAATTCCGGTGTTTGTCGATACCGTTTCAGAATTTAAAGCGGGCAAAATCAAACACTGGCTGGCGCATATTCACACTCTGAAACCCACTTTGCCGGAGCTGGAAATTTTATGGGGACAGGCCATCACCAGCGATGCTGACCGTAATGCCGCAGTGAATGCATTGCATCAGCAAGGTGTTCAGCAACTGTTTGTTTATTTACCCGATGAGTCTGTTTATTGCAGCGAAAAGGATGGCGAACAATTTTTGCTGACCGCACCAACACATACAACAGTAGACAGTTTTGGCGCTGACGATGGTTTTATGGCGGGCCTGGTGTATAGCTTTCTTGAAGGAAGCAATTTCCGTGATAGCGCCCGTTTTGCGATGGCTTGCGCGGCGATTTCGCGCGCCAGCGGCAGCATAAATAACCCTACCCTGTCTGCCGATAACGCGCTTTCATTAGTACCGATGGTGTAACAATGTTGCCGGATTCGACGCTTAACGCGTCTTATCCGGCCTACAAATCAGGCAATTTCAGCAAGTAAATGTAGGCCTGATAAGCTTGCGCATCAGGCAATGACACTCAAGCTAAACCAATAAAGAATCCGGCAATGGTCGCACTCATCAAGTTGGAAAGCGTCGCCGCCGCCAGCGCCCGTAAACCAAGCTGGGCGATTTCCGGCGCACGGTGTGGCGCAACCGCAGAAAATGCCCCAACCACTACCCCGATAGAACCAAAGTTAGCAAAACCGCATAGTGCAAAAGAAATAATCGCCACGGTTTTAGCATCCAGAGTGCCACCCGTTTGCAGATATGGCGAGAAATTGAGGTAAGCGACAAATTCATTGATCGCCAGCTTCTGCCCAATCAAACTTCCGGCCAGATTCGCATCACTCCAGTCGACACCCATCACCCATGCCAGCGGGGCCAGCAGATAACCTAAAATTGACTCCAGCGAGGCATGCTCAAAACCGAACCAGCCACCAACGCCGCCAACAATACCGTTAATTAACGCAATGATGGCAACAAATGCCATGACCACTGTCGCCACGCCCGCAGCGATTTTCAGCCCGGTCATCGCCCCTGTCGCTGCCGCTTCAATAATACTTTTTGGCGGAGTTTCGGTGAAAGAGAGGTTATTAAAGGAAACCTGAGAAGATTCCGTGGCCGGACTTAACAAGCGAGCAAACAAGATCCCGCCAGGGATCGCCATTAACGATGCCGCCAGCAAATATTCCACAGGTACGCCCAGTGCGGCGTAACCAATCATCGTCGAACCGGCAATTGAGGCCATACCGCTGCAAATAGCCGTAAACAGCTCATTGCGATTCAGACGATCGATAAAAGGTTTCACAATCGCCGGAATTTCGTTTTGCCCAAGGAAAATAGTAGTGACCGCGACGAATGACTCGATCTTGCTGATATTTAATGCTTTCTGGAAGATACCGCCAAGAATGCGAATCAAGATCCCCATCACACCGATGTAGTAGAGAATACTCACCAGTGCGGTGACAAAGATAATTGCCGGTAATACTCTGAAACCAAAGATAAATCCTGCGCCATCAAACAGGGTGTCCATTTTCGGCCCGACCAGCGAGCCGAAGATAAAAGCGCTACCTGCGTCGCTGTACGCCATTACTTTATGGACGCCAAAAGCGACTTTTTCTGCGACCCAACGCCCCGGTGGTAGCCACAGCATAATGCCGCCAATCACGACCTGTAACACCAACGCCGCGCCAACGGTACGCAGACTGATCTTCTTCTTATTTACTGACAGTAAAAACGCAATCGTCAGCAATACCACCATTCCCAGAACACTTCTCATGACATCCATAGTTATTATCTCTTCATGTCATTTTGGGCGACGGCTTTCTGCCCATCAGAAAAAGCCGGACTTGCATCTAGCGATACTGGCCCGGTTTGTTATCAACACTTAATGGGTTTTGATGTAGCCGCGAACGCACTCTTCGACTAAGCCCCAGAACCAGTCGGTATCAATAGTGATGCCGACTTTTGTATTAGCGGGCTTGCCGAGAACGCCCAGTTCGTCGCAGACCGTGCGCCCGTAGCAAGGGCCGCTGTTGACGTCCACTTCGACGTACATCTCCTGGGTTTTAATGCCATCAGGGTTAATCAGATAGCCAATGCAAGTGGCGTCATGCACCGGGCCGCCAGCCAGACCGTAGTTTTCGAACTGCGTTTTGAGAGTGAAATTCATGATGTCGCTGAACAGCTCCCCGGCAGGGCCACCGGCCCTTTCCATCCGCGCAATCACATCTGGGGTGCAAACGGTCTGGTTAGTGAGATCGAGGCCCATCATCACCAACGGAACGCCGGAGGTGAACACTACGCGTGCGGCTTCCGGGTCGGCAAAGATGTTGAACTCGGCAGACGGCGTGAAGTTACCTGTACCGTAAGCGCCGCCCATTAGCACAATTTCTCGGATTTTCGGCAGAATTGCCGGTTGCATGCGCATTGCCACCGCGATATTTGACAACGGGCCGACCGGCACCAGAGTGATATCGCCTTCGCTTGCCATCAGGGTATCGATGATGTATCTCACCGCATGGGTGCTTTCAGCTTTACGGGTCAGCGGCTCGAATACCGGGCCATCCAATCCGGTTTCTCCGTGAATATTATCGGCAACAATTTGTTTGCGCATAATAGGTTGCGGCATCCCCGCATAAACCGGAACATTAATCTCCAGTTTCTGGCAAACATTCAGGCCATTAATTAATGTTTTATCGAGGGTTTGATTACCCGCCACAATGGTGATACCTAATAAATCAATCGCTGGATGTTTCGCCGCCATCATTATAGCAATAGCATCATCATGACCCGGATCACAATCCAGAATAATTTTTCTTTTTTCCATTGTTTATTTCCTCTGTTTCCAGTTGCGTTATTTTTTGCTACAGCAAAGAAATTTCTACCGGCCGATGATTGAATCTTAACAACAGCGTACGTATGCTAAATATGAGAAATCTCATAGCGGATAAACATCGTGAAAGAAATCCACAATAATGAATTGAAGCAACAACTGATTAACGAATCCGCATTTAAGGAGTGCTTTTCAACCGATGTTTCTACCGACACGCGGTTATTTCACTTTTTAGCACGGGACTACATTGTGCAGGAAGGCCAACAACCGTCCTGGCTGTTTTACCTGACGCGAGGCCGCGCCAGGCTTTACGCCACGCTAGCCAATGGCCGCGTATCGCTAATTGATTTCTTTGCCGCGCCCTGTTTTATTGGTGAGATTGAGCTAATCGATAAAGATCATGAACCGCGTGCGGTACAGGCTATTGAAGAGTGTTGGTGCCTTGCACTCCCCATGAAACATTACCGTCCGCTGTTATTAAACGACACACTGTTTTTACGAAAGCTCTGCGTCACCTTAAGCCATAAAAATTATCGTAATATTGTTTCTCTAACGCAGAATCAATCATTCCCGTTAGTGAATCGCCTGGCAGCATTTATATTACTTTCGCAAGAAGGTGATCTTTATCACGAAAAACATACACAAGCGGCAGAATATTTGGGTGTTTCTTATCGGCACCTGTTATATGTTCTCGCGCAATTCATTCACGACGGTTTATTAATTAAAAGTCAGAAAGGGTATTTAATTAAAAACAGAAAGCAGTTGTTAGGATTGGCGCTGGAAATGGACCCGGAGAATAAATTCTCCGGGATGATGCAGTAAAAATCATTTGCAATAGTGCGATTGTCGGATGCGACGCTTGATGCGTCTTATCCGGCCTACAAATCGAGCATTACGCCAGCCCAAGAAAGAACCCGGCAATAGTCGCACTCATCAAATTGGAAAGCGTCGCCGCTGCCAGCGCCCGTAAACCAAGCTGGGCGATTTCTGGTGCGCGTTTTGGCGAAATAGCCGAGAACGCCCCAACGACAACGCCGATAGAACCAAAGTTAGCAAAACCACACAACGCAAAGGAGATAATCGCCACTGTTTTCACTTCCAGCGTACCACCTGTTTGCAGATACGGTGAGAAACTCAGGTAAGCAACAAATTCGTTAATCGCCAGTTTTTGCCCAATCAGGCTACCTGCAAGGTTAGCATCGCTCCAGTCCACGCCCATGATCCACGCCAACGGTGCCAGCACATAACCAAAAATACTTTCCAGAGATGCATTGGCAAAACCAAACCAGCCGCCAATTCCGCCGATAATGCCGTTGATCAGCGCAATAATTGCCACAAACGCCATCACCACCGTCGCCACACCTGCGGCAATTTTCAGCCCGGTCATAGCTCCGCTCGCCGCCGCTTCGATAAAGCTTTTTGGCGGCGTTTCGCTGAACGACAGGTTTTCAAATGTCACCTGTGAAGGCTCGGTTGCTGGGCTAAGAATACGCGCAAACAAAATACCGCCGGGGATAGCCATCAGCGATGCCGCTAACAGGTAGTCAATCGGCACGCCCATTCCGGCATAACCAATCATCATCGAACCGGCAATGGACGCCATCCCGCTACAAATTGCGGTAAACAGCTCGTTGCGATTCATGCGATCGATGAACGGTTTAACGATCGCCGGGATCTCGTTTTGCCCGAGGAAAATCGTCGTAACTGCAACAAAAGACTCGATTTTGCTGATGTTAAGGGCTTTCTGGAAAATGCTGCCAAGAATGCGAATTAGCAGTCCCATTACGCCAATGTAGTACAGCAGGCTGATAAGCGCTGTGACGAAGATAATCGCCGGGAGTACGCGAAAGGCGAAGATAAAGCCCGCGCCGTCGAACAAGACATCCATTTTCGGCCCCACCAGCGAGCCAAAAATAAAGGCACTTCCGGCGTCACTGTAGGACATCACTTTATGGACGCCTAATGCCGCCTGCTCTACCGCCCATTTTCCCGGTGGAAAATAGAGCATGATGCCGCCAATGGCGATTTGCAGCAGCAGCGCGGCCCCAACCGTGCGCAAACTGATGCTTTTTTTATTTACCGACAACACAAATGCAATTGCCAGCAATACCACCATCCCTACCAAACTTCTCATTATATCCATAAGGATTTTCCCTTCATGCCAGTAAACCCGGCGCCAGCGCCAGGTTTCGGTATGTATGATCGGTACGGGCGACGGCTTTCTGCCCGTCAGAAATTAACCTGCGAGACGCTGGTATTCTTTGGCAATTTCGCTCGCCAGAATGGCGTTATTGAACACCAATTGGATGTTGGATTTCAGGCTGTCGCCACCGGTCAGTTCAGCAACGCGCGCCAGCAGGAACGGCGTACTTTCTTTACCGATAACGCCCTGTTCTTCGGCCTCTGCCACCGCTTGATCGATCGCTGCGTTAATGGTCTGTTCCGGCATAGCAAACTGTTCCGGGATCGGATTCGCTACCACCAGGCCACCGTTCAGACCGCTTTGCCATTTCACCGCCATCGCGCGGGCAATTTCTGTGGCACTGTCGAGACGAATGCTGACGTCAAACGGGCTGGTACGGCAGAAAAACGCCGGCAGCGCTTTGGTCTGATAGCCAATTAACGGCACACCGAAAGTTTCTAAATATTCGGTGGTTAAGCCTAAATCGAGAATAGATTTCGCCCCGGCACACACTACGGTGACATTGGTGTGCGCCAGTTCCTGTAAATCGGCAGAAATATCGAAGGTATGTTCCGCCCCGCGATGTACCCCACCAATACCGCCGGTGGCAAATACTTTAATTCCGGCAAGTGCCGCAATAATCATCGTTGATGCGACGGTAGTAGCACCATTTTTTCCGGCTGCGACCACAAAAGGTAAATCGCGACGGCTAACTTTGGTTACGTTGTGCCCTTCGCGGCCCAGTAATTCAATTTCTTCTTTGCTTAAACCTACTTTCATTACGCCGCCGATAATGGCGATTGTTGCAGGAACGGCCCCCTGCTTACGAATAGTTTCTTCTACTTCAATTGCCGTTTGGGCATTTTGTGGGAACGGCATCCCGTGAGAAATAATGGTCGATTCCAGCGCAACTACCGGTTTTTTGTTTTTTAAAGCGTCCTGTACTTCCGGGGAAATTTGTAATAATTCAGGGGAAATGTTTAATTCAGACATTCTGCGTTCTCCACTAACGATATAACGTTGGCAATCGATAAATTGGGGTTATTGGTGTATTCACAGGAGAGCGCCATTGACGAACATCCCTGTGCAAAACGAACAGATTCGGCAAACGGCATTCCGTCGACCCAACACGATGCAAGACCTGCCATCATGGCATCGCCCGCTCCGGTAACATTAATGACATTGGTTTTAATCGGTGCAGACCAGCCGCTTTCACCGCCGATTTCACTGTAGTAAACACCGTCTCCGCCCATACTCAGTACTAATCGGTTCAGGCCATGTTGATGGAACCAGGCGGCAACTTTTGCCACATCTTCACGCCCTGACAGCGCAATCCCGCTCAGAGTTTCTGCTTCCAGACGGTTTGGCTTCAGCGTGTGGATCTGGCTTAGACGATCGCGCACTTTGACACATTTCCATGCCGAAACAGGATCGACAAATACAGGTACGTCGACGGCATTATCCAGAATCCAGACCAACGCCTCTTCACTGATATTACAGTCTGCGACAATGGCCTTTGCCCCCTGGATAAATTCACGGTGCTGTGCGAGATATTCCGCGGAAATACAGTTACTAATATTCATGTCATTTATAGCAACCAGCATTTCACCGGTATTATCGAGCAATGATAAATAGCTCGACGTATTTTCCCCTGGCACAATCAGGCATTTATCGACATAAACACCGGATTGATTGGTTTGCGTCAGGAGCGATTGGCCATAAAAATCACTGCCTACAGCGCTCAGTAGCCAGACTTTATTCCCCAGTAACGCCAGATTTTGCGCGATATTGCGGCCTACTCCACCAGGAGTAAATTTTATTTTACCTGGATTTGAATCCGCATAATTTAATGATTCATGTGAATATCCGGCGACATCAATATTCGCCGAACCTATAATTACGACATATTCCTTTTCGCGCATAGCACGTCCTCTGGAAAAAAATTACCAACTCTGTCAATCCACAAGAATATAGGTACTGCAAATAACGTTTAAACATGTGTTCATATTTAAACATGTGCTCATAGTATGCATGTTTTACTTAAAGTAAATCGCCGCCAGATGGGCAAAATGGGCAGATTTGAACAGGCTCACAAAACGCTATTAAATGTATGGATTTAAAAAACGAGGAATTTGTGACGGGATGCACAGAATGGGAACAATAAAAAAGGGCAGAAATTAATCTGCCCTTGAGGAAACAACGTTGATGTTTGATGAATATTTCAGATTTCGACTTAAAGGTAAACCATATAAATTCATATAGTTACCATTAAGAACTTGTCAATCACCCTGCTATCATCAAATGATTCAGGGCAGGAAATTTCTGCCCTGTTGTTCACGTTTTATTATGCTGTTTTCGCTACCGCGTCCACTTCCGGACGTTTCAGGAAGGCATAGGCCAAACCCGCCACCAGCGTACCGGCAATAATTGCCACCAGGTAACCCAGTACCGGCGTAATAGCACCCGGGATCAGCAGAACAAACAGACCACCGTGCGGTGCCATCAGTTTCGCACCAATCGCCATAGAGATTGCGCCAGTCAGCGCCCCACCAACGATACAGCACGGCAGCACTCGCATCGGGTCACGGGCCGCAAACGGAATTGCACCTTCGGAAATAAAGCACAGTCCCAGAACCAGAGCTGCTTTGCCGCCTTCCTGTTGCGCTTTATCGAATTTGCGACGCGCCACCATTGTTGCCAGCCCCATTGCCAGCGGTGGCACCATACCTGCCGCCATAATCGCCGCCATTGGGCCATAGGTTTGGGTACTCAGCAGACCCACACCGAACGCGTACGCCGCTTTGTTCACCGGGCCACCCATATCAGTACACATCATGCCACCAAGGATCGCGCCCAGCAGCACCGCATTCGCAGTACCCATGGTTTGCAGCCAGTGGGTCAGACCTTCGAGGATACCTGCAACCGGTTTACCGATCAGGTAGATCATCGCCAGGCCAACCACCAGGCTGGATACCAGCGGAATGATCAAAATCGGTTTCAGCGCCTCCATACTCTGTGGCAATTTCAATTGGGTACTGATTAACTTCGCGATGTAACCTGCCAGGAAGCCCGCAATAATACCGCCAATGAAACCAGAACCCGTGCTGACTGCCAGCATACCGCCAATCAGACCAGGCGTGAGGCCCGGACGGTCGGCAATAGAGAAGGCAATATAACCTGCCAGTACCGGTACCATCAGCGCAAAGGCTGAACCGCCACCAATCTGCATCAGCGCCGCAGCCAGCGTACCCGGCTCTTTAAACGCTTCGATACCAAAAGCAAAAGAAAGCGCGATACACAGACCGCCAGCAACCACCATCGGCAACATGTAGGAAACGCCCGTCAGCAAGTGACGATACGCGCCTGCACTCTCTTTCTTGCCTTCCGTCGCCGCCGTTTGAGCTTTGCCTGCTGGTTCGTACGGCGTCGCTTCAGCAACGGCTTTATCCAGTTCCTGCGCGGTTTTCTTCAGCGCCAGACCGGTAGAGGTGCGATACATCGGTTTACCAGCAAATTTCGCCAGATCGACTTCAATATCTGCCGCCACAATCACCAGATCCGCCGCTGCCACTTCTTCAGGCGTGATGGCATTACCCGCGCCTACAGAGCCACGAGTTTCAACTTTCACCCACCAGCCACGTTTTTTCGCTTCGGTTTCAATGGCTTCTGCCGCCATAAAAGTGTGAGCTACACCAGTTGGGCAAGCTGTCACCGCAACCACGCGTTTCGGCCCGCTGGCAGCAACCGGCGCTGTAGCGGCTACCGGCGCAGTGTAAGGTTTCGCATGGCCTTTGGCTTCACTCAGGAACAGCTCAGGGTGCGCAACGGCCCGGGAAATATCGCCCAGCCAGACATTTTTACCGTTCAGCGCGCTGTCGTTAGGGATGGAATCACCGAGTACAATCGCCATTTCAGCATCGTTAGGATTGTCGATGATTTCCAGTTTTGCTTTTCGCGCCGCCGCGCCCAGCAGGGTCTTCGCCATATAGGCGCGTGCCTGACCGAGATTAGCGTCAATAATCAGCAGCGTTTTCATTATGCCTCTCCTGCTGTCAGTTAAAAGGTTGTAAGTCGACGCGCGCCATCATTGCGGCCAACTGCGGACGATCGGTAATACCCACATTGCTTTGACTTACCGCCAGGGCAGCAACAGCTGTCGCCAGACGCAGTGTGTGTTCACTGGATTCACGCATCAGCAAGCCGTAAATCAGCCCACCAACCATAGAATCCCCTGCGCCAACGGTACTTACGACATCGACTGACGGTGGTTTGGCGATCCATTCGCCGGAGGCATTAACCCAAAGCGCGCCTTCGGCACCCAGTGAAATGACGACATGCGCAATACCTTGTTCACGCAGCGCATGCGCAGCTTCAATCACATCTTTCATTTCAGGCAGTTTACGGCCCGCCCAGATTTCCAACTCACGGCGGTTTGGTTTCACCAGCCACGGTGCTGCTTTCAAACCTGCCACTAACGCTTCACGGCTACTATCAAAGATAATGCAAGGACACTGACTACGCAGGCGAGTCATCCAGTCGGTGAAGGCTTCCGGGCTGACGCCTGATGGTAAACTGCCGCTGACACAGACCATATCGAACTGACCAAGCCAGCTCAGAGAATCCGTCACAAAACGTTCCCAGTCGGCGGGAGTGACTTCAAAACCCGAGAAGTTGAAGTCGGTTACTTCGCCGTCTTTTTCCGTCAACTTGACATTAATGCGGGTACGCCCCTGTACAACCTGGAAACGGTTGGCAATGCCCAGCTCACTGAACAGTTGCTGAAAACCATCCTGATTGTCTTTCCCCAGGAAGCCGCCAACGGTGACATCAATTCCCAGGTCTTTTAATACTTTGGCCACGTTGATGCCTTTACCCGCCGCATGCAGACCGGTGGTTTTCACCAGGTTCACTTCGCCGCGTTCAATTTCCGGGCAAAAACCAACAAGGTCATAAGCCGGATTAAGGGTGATCGTAGCAACACGTCTGCTCATTACACGCCCTCCCCAAGACCTGCGGCGATGGCGTCGCCAATGGCGTTCAGCGCCTGTTCAGCGTCTGGTCCCTGGGCGGTAAAGCGTAGGCGATGACCTTTCTTAACGCCAAGTGCTACAACTTTCATCAGACTACGTCCGTTTGCCGGTTTGCCGGTGCCATCAAGGTTTGTCACGGTAATATCACTGTTAAATTGTTTAATGGTATTGACCAGCATGGTGCCTGGACGGGCATGCAGGCCGTGTTCATTGCGCACCACAAACTCCGCGCTTAACACGTCGTCGGTCGGCGCATCATCGCTGGTCAGCAGCGCCAGCAACGTTGCCGCATCCGCTTTCAGCAGGCGGTCAGCTTTGTTGTCGAGCAGCAGGGAGCTCAGGCGCTTAAGTACTGCGAGAGGCTGATCGTCATTCATCGCCACACTCACCAGCATGGCTGCCGTTTCGCCTTCCACATCAAAAGAATTTGCCGCACGGCTTACCGCAATCGCGCTACGCAGGTTGCCTTCGGCGCTATCGTTCAGCCAGATGCCCTGTCCGAGGTTCAGCGGTTGTTCATTGATGGCTTTGGTGACGAAGGTAGCGTCAACTGCGCCCGCTTCTTTCAGACGAGCGGCGTTTAACGCTTGCAGGGTCAGCAAATCACTGGCAACGATATCCAGCGTCAGCATTTCGTTATCGAGCTTCAGCTGCTCACTTTGCTTTTCACCCATCAGCAATGCGCGCAGTTCTTCTGCGGTGGTAGCTGACTTTAATTGTTCAGCAACGGAATCATCGCTCAGTACATGAGTTAGTTGGCGCAGCAAGCCCAGATGTTCATCGGAGCTGGCGGCAATACCTATCGCCACGTACGCAACCTGACCTTCACCCCAGGTAACGCCTTCCGGGAACTGAAATACCTGAACGCCGGTTTTCAGCACCTGATCGCGGGTGTCGGTCGTACCGTGTGGAATAGCAATACCATTGCCGAGAAAGGTTGAGGTTTGCTGTTCGCGCGCCAGCATGCCATTGACGTAGCCTTCAGCTACATTACCGGCCTGCACCAGCGCCGCGGCGACCTTGCGAATCGCCTCTTCTTTGTCTCCGGCCTTCTCGCCCGGATGGATGTCCTGTACGGATAACTGGAACATAGTTCTCCTCTCTTGCTGAATTGAAACGATTCAGCTTCTATGAGAAAAAAAGCGCCAACCTGGCTTAGGATTAAAGACAAGATCGCGCTGAAACGTTTCAATAAAGAATAATACTTCTTCTTCAGCACGCAAGGGAAGCCGCTAAATTATGTCCAAAAGTTTGATGCGCTGCACATTTTTTTGCCAAAATTCTGAAATGCTGACAGCGAAATTAGCCATCAGCAGTAGCATTTCAGTGGCGTCAGCAGAGGATCAGCAAGAGTGAAATGCCATTTTGATTATTCGTGGCGAGTTTGATTTCACTGACTGTTTATTTTCTGACAGGCAGCGTAAACTCCGCGTCTTCATCTTTCACTGAACGACCAGCATGCATAACTCCCCCGCAGTTTCCAGCGCGAAATCGTTTGACCTGACGTCAACGGCGTTTTTAATTGTTGCCTTTCTCACCGGTATTGCAGGTGCTCTGCAAACCCCGACGCTAAGTATTTTCCTCACTGATGAGGTGCACGCGCGCCCGGCGATGGTGGGATTCTTCTTTACTGGTAGTGCCGTTATCGGAATTCTGGTCAGTCAATTTCTCGCCGGACGCTCTGATAAACGCGGCGATCGTAAATCGCTGATTGTCTTTTGCTGCCTGTTAGGCGTGTTGGCCTGTACCCTTTTTGCCTGGAATCGCAACTATTTTGTTTTGTTATTCATCGGCGTTTTTTTAAGCAGTTTTGGCTCTACCGCCAACCCGCAAATGTTTGCTCTTGCCCGTGAACATGCCGACAAAACCGGGCGTGAAGCGGTGATGTTCAGCTCTTTTTTACGCGCCCAGGTTTCGTTAGCGTGGGTCATAGGCCCGCCGCTGGCTTATGCCTTAGCGATGGGATTCAGCTTTACGGTGATGTATCTCAGCGCGGCGGTGGCGTTTATTGTCTGCGGCGTGATGGTGTGGTTGTTTTTACCGTCGATGCAAAAAGAGGTGCCGCTGGCAACTGACACGGTTGAAGCCCCACGCCATAACCGTCGCGATACGCTGCTGTTGTTTCTGATTTGTACATTGATGTGGGGCTCGAACAGCCTGTACATCATCAACATGCCGCTGTTTATTATCAACGAACTGCATCTTCCTGAGAAACTGGCGGGCGTGATGATGGGGACCGCCGCCGGGCTGGAAATCCCGACCATGTTGATTGCCGGATATTTTGCCAAACGTCTGGGTAAGCGCTTCTTAATGCGCGTTGCCGCCGTAGGTGGCGTCTGCTTTTACGCGGGTATGCTGATGGCGCATTCACCTGTCATTCTGTTGGGCTTACAGCTGCTGAATGCTATTTTTATCGGCATTCTGGGCGGTATCGGGATGCTCTATTTCCAGGACCTGATGCCCGGTCAGGCAGGTTCAGCAACCACGCTCTATACCAATACGTCGCGCGTGGGCTGGATCATCGCTGGTTCAGTGGCGGGCGTAGTCGCCGAGATCTGGAATTATCACGCGGTGTTCTGGTTTGCGATGGTGATGGTTATTGCCACTCTGTTTTGCTTGCTGCGGATTAAAGATGTTTAAGGCGCGGTCAGCATTTCCAGATCGATAAGCCAGGTCATGGCCTGCTGACGCGTGTTACCGCACATTTCAGCACTGGCCTGTAAGCCTGCGCAAACTTTCGGTCGTAATGGAGATGTGAAAATTTTACAGCGTTGTTGTTCATCAAGCTGAATACAGGGCGTGTTAGCGGGCTTGCCATCAGGCATACCGGGAATAGGACTGGAGATTGAGGGGGCGGTGCAACACGCCCCGCAACCCGGACGGCATTCCATACGTTGTTCTCTTAAGGTTAACCACCGGATTGAGGAGCGCGCACCTTACCACCTTTTGGGCACCAGCAAAAGTGCGAATACCACTTGCCTGAAAGGCCCGTCGCGAGTAGTTTGTCGCGATATTTTTGACATTTTCGACAACAGGAATTTTTCGATGCCAAGAGCGAACGAAATTAAAAAAGGTATGGTACTGAATTACAACGGCAAACTGCTGCTGGTTAAGGACATTGATATTCAGTCGCCTACCGCCCGCGGTGCCGCTACGCTGTACAAAATGCGTTTTTCAGACGTCCGTACTGGGCTGAAAGTGGAAGAACGCTTTAAAGGCGATGATATCGTTGATACCGTGACGCTGACCCGCCGCTACGTTGACTTCTCCTACGTCGATGGCAACGAATATGTCTTTATGGATAAAGAAGACTATACCCCGTATACCTTCACTAAAGATCAGATTGAAGAAGAACTGCTGTTTATGCCGGAAGGCGGCATGCCTGACATGCAGGTTCTGACCTGGGACGGTCAACTGCTGGCGCTTGAACTGCCGCAGACTGTTGATCTGGAAATCGTTGAAACCGCTCCTGGCATCAAAGGTGCTTCTGCCAGCGCCCGTAACAAACCGGCGACATTGAGCACCGGCCTGGTGATTCAGGTACCAGAATACTTAAGCCCGGGCGAAAAAATCCGCATCCATATCGAAGAACGCCGTTATATGGGGCGTGCTGACTAACTTCAGCCACATTCAGAAAAGGGACTGCTCAGGCGGTCCCTTTTTTAATTTATTATACCAATCCTTCATTTTGCGCTTCCTGAACACCTTTCGCCCGCAATATTCACTTGTAAATTGATCGCCCTCACACTTCATCGCATTAACAATACAGACCAATTTCAATTGCTGTCATATAACTTTACACTAGCGTTGTTAACCAATCGTTACTAAGACGTGACTTCTATGAACACAATTGCCTCCACTACGTTCCCGCCTCACATTCACACTCCACGCTACGATCGCCAGCAATTGAAATCCCGTATCGTTCATTTTGGTTTTGGTGCCTTTCACCGCGCACATCAGGCGTTACTGACCGACCGTGTGCTGAATGCCCAGGGCAGCGATTGGGGGATCTGTGAAATCAGTTTGTTCAGCGGCGATCTGCTAATGAGCCAACTTCGCGAACAGGATCATTTATATACCGTGCTGGAGAAAGGCGCAGACGGCAATCAGGCGATTATTGTCGGGGCCGTTCATGAATGCCTGAATGCAAAACTGGATTCCTTAGCAGCGATTATTGAGAAATTTTGCGAACCGCAGGTGGCAATTGTTTCCCTGACCATTACCGAAAAAGGTTATTGTATCGACCCGGCTACCGGTGCGCTCGACACCAACAATTCGCGGATTATTCACGACTTACAAAGCCCGGAAGAACCTCACTCCGCGCCAGGCATTCTCGTCGAAGCACTGAAACGCCGTCGCGAACGTGGCCTTGCGCCGTTCACCGTACTTTCCTGCGATAATATTCCCGACAATGGCCATGTGGTGAAAAACGCGGTGCTGGGGATGGCTGAAAAACGCTCTCCAGAACTTGCCGAGTGGATTAAAGAGCACGTCAGCTTTCCGGGAACCATGGTCGATCGTATCGTCCCGGCGGCAACGGAAGAATCACTGGCAGAAATTAGCCAATATCTGGGCGTGAATGATCCCTGTGCAATTAGCTGCGAGCCTTTTATCCAGTGGGTGGTGGAAGATAACTTCGTCGCAGGGCGTCCAACCTGGGAAGTTGCAGGTGTGCAAATGGTGAATGATGTCCTGCCGTGGGAAGAGATGAAACTGCGCATGCTTAATGGCAGTCACTCTTTTCTCGCTTATCTGGGCTACCTGGCTGGATTCGCCCATATCAGTGATTGCATGCAAGACCGCGCGTTTCGCCATGCCGCCAGAACGTTAATGCTGGAAGAGCAAGCGCCAACGCTGCGGATTAAAGATGTCGATTTAACATACTATGCGGATACGTTAATTGAACGTTTTGCCAATCCGGCGCTGAAACATAAGACCTGGCAAATCGCGATGGATGGCAGTCAGAAATTACCGCAACGTATGTTAGCAGGGATTCGCATTCATCTGGCCAGAGAAACAAACTGGCCATTACTGGCATTAGGCGTCGCAGGCTGGATGCGCTATGTGAGCGGCGTTGATGATGTCGGAAAAGCTATCGATGTCCGCGATCCACTTTACGATAAAATTCACGACCTCGTTGCAGGCAGTAGCAATGAACAACGCGTCACCGCCCTGCTTTCTTTGCGTGAAGTATTCGGTGATGACCTGCCAGATAATCCGCATTTTGTGCAGGCCATCGAACAAGCCTGGCAACAAATCGCGCTGTTTGGCGCGCATCAGGCGCTATTAAACACCCTCAAAATTTAACGATTTCTGCGGTTAAAGCGGATGGAGTATCGCTTCGTCCGCCCTCTCTCTTCTCTTTTCCGGCTTTTTTAGCCAGGATTAACGCACAGTTAACTCATCTGATTATTGCGGAGCCGTTGTGACCAGGACCAACCTCATCACCGGTTTTCTCGGCAGCGGGAAAACAACCTCTATTCTTCATCTGCTCGCCCACAAAGATCCAAACGAAAAATGGGCAGTTCTGGTTAATGAATTTGGTGAAGTCGGAATTGACGGCGCTTTGCTCGCAGATAGTGGCGCTTTGCTAAAAGAGATCCCCGGTGGCTGCATGTGTTGCGTCAATGGCTTACCGATGCAGGTGGGGCTGAATACCTTGCTGCGCCAGGGAAAACCTGACCGCTTGCTGATAGAGCCGACCGGACTGGGTCATCCGAAACAGATCCTCGATCTGTTAACCGCGCCGGTCTATGAACCGTGGATCGATCTGCGCGCTACGTTGTGCATTCTCGATCCGCGCCTGCTGCTGGACGAAAAAAGCATCAGCAATGAAAACTTCCGTGATCAACTGGCTGCCGCAGACATCATTGTCGCCAATAAATCCGACCGTGCTACGCCCGAAAGCGAGCAAGCGTTACAACGCTGGTGGCAACAAAACGGTGGCGAACGGCAATTAATTCACAGCGATCATGGGCAAATTGAAGGTTATCTTCTGGATTTACCTCGTCGAAATTTAACTGAGTTGCCCGCCAGCGCTACTCATTCGCATCAACATAACGAGAAAAAAGGATTAGCGGCATTAAGCCTGCCAGAGCATCAACGCTGGCGTCGCAGTCTGAATAGCGGACAAGGACATCAGGCCTGCGGTTGGATATTCGACGCTGATACCGTGTTCGACACCATTGGCATCCTTGAATGGGCGCGACTTGCGCCGGTCGGACGCGTAAAAGGCGTAATGCGGATACCAGAAGGCCTTGTGCGCATCAACCGTCAGGGCGATGACCTGCACATTGAAACGCAAAACGTTGCACCACCGGATAGCCGCATTGAGCTGATTTCCAGCAGCGAAACTGACTGGAACGCCTTACAGAGCGCGCTGTTGAAGCTTCGTTTAGCGACCAACGCGTAAGGTTGCTTGCGTTTTTCAGTAAGATAATTAGAGATAATATGATCAAAAATTTGCCGCAAATAGTGCTGTTAAATATTGTCGGCCTCGCGCTGTTTCTTTCCTGGTACATTCCCGTCAATCATGGATTCTGGTTGCCGATTGATGCGGATATTTTTTATTTTTTTAATCAGAAACTGGTCGAAAGCAAGACTTTTTTATGGTTGGTTGCGTTGACTAATAATCGCGCTTTCGACGGTTGTTCACTGCTGGCGATGGGAATACTGATGCTGAGTTTCTGGCTGAAAGAAAACGCGCCCGGCAGACGACGTATTGTGATTATTGGTCTGGTTATGCTGTTTACCGCAGTGGTATTAAATCAGTTGGGTCAGGCATTGATTCCGGTAAAACGAGCCAGTCCGACATTGACCTTTACAGATATTAACCGCGTCAGCGAACTGCTCTCTGTTCCAACGAAAGATGCCTCACGAGATAGTTTTCCCGGCGATCATGGCATGATGCTGCTTATTTTTTCCGCTTTTATGTGGCGATATTTCGGAAAAGTCGCAGGAGTAATCGCCCTTATTATATTTGTGGTTTTTGCATTTCCCAGAGTGATGATTGGCGCACATTGGTTTACCGATATCATTGTCGGTTCCATGACGGTGATATTGATTGGGTTGCCCTGGTGGCTAATGACCCCTCTAAGTGATCGATTAATCGCCTTTTTTGACAAATCACTCCCTGGCAAAAATAAACATTCATAAAACAAATAACTCACAGTAATTAACATTGTCAGGTTTATTTTCATAGTGAAGATAATCCTGATGATGTGCGACTTTGCTCTCGCTCATTAAGTGAAATAATCATTCTCTAAGCAAATGAATGGATTGCGCATCTTTTAGCCTATCGTACTTTAATTGACCAATCCCGTTTATTAACTTTCTGTATCACTTTTTCTTATAAAAAATCATGTAAAACCACTCGCCAAGACCGCGTCAATCGGGTAATCTCGAACTCGTTTTGCCTCGGCAGTAGATTATCCTCACAGCATATAATTTTGTGCGTTAGTCCACAGATTTGGCCTTAAGGAATTGTTTCAACATGCCCAGGTAATTAGTCTCGTGTCGCTTGGCATTTTTTTATAACGATATTTGTCGTTAAGGACTTCAAGGGAAAACAAACAACATGGTCAAATCTCAACCGATTTTGAGATATATCTTGCGCGGGATTCCCGCGATTGCAGTAGCGGTTCTGCTTTCTGCATGTAGTGCAAATAACACCGCAAAGAATATGCATCCTGAGACACGTGCAGTGGGTAGTGAAACATCATCACTGCAAGCTTCTCAGGATGAATTTGAAAACCTGGTTCGTAATGTCGACGTAAAATCGCGAATTATGGATCAGTATGCTGACTGGAAAGGCGTCCGTTATCGTCTGGGTGGCAGCACTAAAAAAGGTATCGATTGTTCTGGTTTCGTACAGCGTACATTCCGCGAACAATTTGGCTTAGAACTTCCTCGTTCAACTTATGAACAGCAGGAAATGGGCAAGTCAGTTTCCCGCAGTAATTTGCGTACAGGTGACTTAGTTCTGTTCCGTGCTGGTTCAACTGGACGCCATGTCGGTATTTATATCGGCAACAATCAGTTCGTTCATGCTTCCACCAGCAGTGGTGTTATCATTTCCAGCATGAATGAGCCGTACTGGAAAAAGCGTTACAACGAAGCACGTCGGGTTCTTAGCCGCAGCTAATAAACCGTTTGGATGCAATCCCTTGGCTATCCTGACGAGTTAACTGAAGGCACTGCTTAAGCAGTGCTTTTTTATTTTCATTCATCATAGAGAATGATGTTTACGTGCCTTGAACCAGGCTATAGTCCCGTCATTCTCTTACACTTCAGCGCTTCGTAATCTCAGGAATATTAACGGAACCATGTTCATACGCGCTCCCTCTTCCGGACGTAAGATCCTGCTTACCTGCATTATTGCGGGCGTGATGATTGCAATACTGGTCAGCTGTCTTCAGTTTTTGGTCGCCTGGCATAAACACGAAGTCAAATACGACACACTGATTACCGACGTACAAAAGTATCTCGATACCTATTTCGCCGACCTGAAATCAACCACTGACCGCCTACAGCCGCTCACCTTAGATACCTGTCAGCAGGCTAACCCTGAACTGACTGCCCGCGCGGCGTTTAGCATGAATGTTCGTACATTTGTGCTGGTGAAAGATAAAAAGAGCTTTTGTTCATCAGCAACGGGGGAGATGGATATACCGCTCAATGAGTTGATCCCGGCGCTCGATATTAACAAAGACGTCGATATGGCGATGTTACCTGGCACGCCAATGGTGCCCAACAAACCCGCTATCGTCATCTGGTATCGCAACCCTTTATTGAAAAATAGCGGCGTTTTTGCAGCATTAAATCTGCACCTGACGCCGTATCTTCTCTATAGCTCTCGTCAGCAAGATTTCGACGGAATCGCACTCATTATTGGCGATACCGTGCTCTCGACATTTGCGTCGCATTTGATGAACGTCCGTGAGTTATCCGGCAAACCAGTACGCGAAACCAAAATTGCGGGCCTTCCGCTGACCGTTCGGCTTTATGCTGATGACTGGACATGGAACGATGTGTGGTATGCGTTTTTACTGGGCGGTATGAGCGGAACTGTCGTTGGCCTGCTCTGCTATTACCTGATGAGTGTGCGTATGCGCCCAGGCAGAGAAATTATGGCTGCCATCAAACGTGAGCAATTTTACCTGGTGTATCAGCCGGTGGTTGATACACAAACGCTGCAGGTCACGGGCCTGGAAGTGCTACTACGCTGGCGTCACCCTGTAGCAGGTGAAATCCCGCCGGATGCCTTCATTCAATATGCCGAATCGCAAAAGATGATCGTGCCGCTGACCCAGCATCTGTTTGAGCTCATAGCCCGTGATGCGGCTGAATTACAAAACGTACTGCCGGTGGGCATAAAGTTTGGCATTAATATCGCACCGGACCATCTGCACAGCGAGAGCTTTAAAGCGGACATACATCGACTGCTCGCCTCCCTACCCGCACACCATTTCCAGATTGTACTGGAGATAACCGAGCGCGATATGCTGAAAGAGCATGAGGCCACAAAACTGTTCGCCTGGCTGCACTCTGTCGGCGTGGAAATTGCTATTGATGACTTCGGCACCGGACACAGCGCGCTTATCTATCTGGAACGCTTTACACTCGAGTATCTGAAAATTGACCGTGGGTTTATCAATGCTATAGGTACGGAAACGGTCACATCTCCGGTACTTGACGCAGTGCTCACGCTGGCGAAACGTCTCAATATGCTGACGGTTGCTGAAGGGGTCGAAACGCCGGAACAGGCGCGCTGGCTACGTGAGCGCGGTGTTAATTTCCTACAAGGTTATTGGATTAGCCGCCCCTTACCGATGGATGATTTTGTCCGCTGGCTGGAGAAACCGCATACGCCGCAGTGGTAAGGTGTGCTTGTGTCCCTTATTATTCATAGTTAAAGCATGCCGGATTGCGGCTAATGATGAGTAAAAGGAAATCCGTTGCAGATGATTGTGCGCATACTGCTGCTGTTTATCACCCTGTTCACCTTCGGTGCGCAGGCGCAGGCTATCAAGGAAAGCTATGCCTTTGCGGTGCTGGGAGAACCCCGGTATGCTTTTAATTTCAACCATTTTGATTATGTGAATCCCGCTGCGCCAAAGGGCGGGCAGATAACATTATCCTCTATTGGCACCTTCGATAATTTCAACCGCTATGCACTACGCGGAAACCCCGGTGCACGCACCGAGCAACTGTACGACACGCTATTTACCACTTCCGATGATGAACCCGGCAGTTATTACCCGCTGATTGCCGAAAGCGCGCGCTATGCCGACGATTATTCCTGGGTAGAAGTCGCTATCAATCCGCGCGCCCGTTTTCATGATGGATCGCCGATTACCGCACGCGACGTTGAGTTTACTTTTCAAAAATTTATGACCGAAGGTGTGCCGCAGTTTCGCCTGGTATACAAAGGCACAACGGTCAAAGCCATAGCGCCATTAACCGTGCGAATTGAATTAGCCAAACCAGGCAAAGAAGATATGCTTAGTCTGTTTTCACTCCCCGTGTTTCCTGAGAAATACTGGAAGGATCATAAACTGAGCGACCCACTCTCTACACCTCCGCTTGCCAGTGGTCCTTACCGCATTACATCCTGGAAAATGGGCCAGAATATTGTCTATTCTCGCGTTAAAGATTACTGGGCAGCCGATTTACCGGTAAATCGTGGTCGCTGGAATTTCGACACCATTCGCTACGATTATTACCTCGATGATAATGTCGCCTTTGAAGCGTTTAAAGCCGGTGCCTTTGATTTGCGCATGGAAAACGACGCCAAAAACTGGGCCACGCGCTATACCGGTAAGAATTTCGATAAAAAATACATCATTAAAGATGAGCAAAAGAACGAATCAGCCCAGGATACGCGCTGGCTGGCGTTTAATATTCAGCGTCCGGTCTTCAGCGATCGCCGGGTCCGGGAAGCCATCACCCTCGCCTTTGACTTTGAATGGATGAATAAGGCGTTGTTTTACAATGCCTGGAGTCGCACGAACAGTTATTTCCAGAATACCGAATACGCGGCCAGAAATTACCCTGACGCTGCAGAACTGGTGCTACTTGCGCCAATGAAAAAAGATCTACCGCCAGAAGTGTTCACACAAATCTACCAGCCACCAGCGTCCAAAGGCGATGGCTACGACCGCGACAACCTGTTAAAAGCCGACAAACTTCTCAACGATGCAGGCTGGGTGCTGAAAGGTCAGCAACGCGTTAATGCCACCACAGGCCAGCCACTCAGCTTTGAATTATTGCTTCCCGCAAGCAGTAATAGCCAGTGGGTATTGCCGTTCCAACATAGCCTGCAACGGCTGGGTATCAACATGGACATTCGCAAGGTTGATAACTCGCAAATCACCAACCGAATGCGCAGCCGCGACTATGACATGATGCCGCGCGTGTGGCGGGCAATGCCGTGGCCCAGTTCCGATTTACAGATCTCCTGGTCATCGGAATATATCAACTCCACTTATAATGCCCCCGGCGTGCAAAGTCCGGTTATCGATTCGCTGATCAACCAGATTATTGCCGCCCAAGGAAATAAAGAAAAATTACTGCCGCTGGGACGCGCCCTGGATCGCGTATTAACGTGGAATTATTACATGCTGCCGATGTGGTACATGGCGGAAGACCGTCTCGCCTGGTGGGATAAATTCTCCCAACCCGCTGTGCGCCCTATTTACAGCCTGGGTATCGATACCTGGTGGTATGACGTTAATAAAGCGGCCAAACTACCGTCCGCCAGCAAACAGGGAGAGTAGATGGGCGCTTACCTGATTCGCCGTCTGTTGTTGGTGATCCCAACGTTATGGGCGATTATCACCATCAACTTTTTCATCGTGCAAATTGCGCCTGGCGGTCCCGTCGACCAGGCCATCGCCGCCATTGAGTTTGGTAATGCCGGAGTATTACCCGGCGCAGGCGGCGAAGGCGTTCGTGCCAGCCACGCACAGACGGGCGTCGGCAATATCAGCGACAGTAATTACCGTGGCGGACGCGGGTTAGATCCAGAAGTGATCGCTGAGATCACCCATCGCTACGGTTTCGATAAGCCGATCCACGAACGTTACTTCAAAATGCTCTGGGACTACATCCGCTTTGATTTTGGCGACAGCCTGTTTCGCAGCGCTTCGGTGCTGACACTGATTAAAGACAGTCTGCCGGTTTCCATCACACTCGGATTGTGGAGCACGCTAATTATCTATCTGGTGTCGATTCCGTTGGGTATTCGCAAAGCCGTTTATAACGGCAGCCGCTTTGACGTCTGGAGTAGCGCATTTATCATCATCGGCTACGCCATTCCAGCCTTTTTGTTTGCCATCCTGCTGATTGTCTTCTTCGCGGGCGGCAGCTATTTCGACCTGTTCCCTCTACGCGGCCTGGTTTCCGCTAACTTTGATTCGCTGCCGTGGTATCAGAAAATCACGGATTATCTGTGGCATATCACGCTGCCGGTGCTGGCGACGGTGATTGGCGGCTTTGCGGCGCTCACGATGCTGACAAAAAACTCATTCCTTGATGAAGTGCGTAAGCAATACGTGGTGACCGCGCGTGCGAAAGGGGTAAGTGAGAAAAACATTCTCTGGAAACATGTGTTCCGCAACGCCATGCTGCTGGTGATTGCCGGTTTTCCGGCGACGTTTATCAGCATGTTTTTCACCGGCTCGCTGTTGATTGAGGTGATGTTTTCGCTCAATGGCCTCGGTTTACTGGGCTACGAAGCGACCGTCTCGCGCGATTATCCGGTGATGTTTGGCACCCTGTACATTTTCACCCTGATTGGCCTGCTGCTGAATATTGTCAGTGATATCAGCTATACGCTGGTCGATCCGCGTATTGATTTCGAGGGACGCTAATGTCGCGACTCAGCCCCGTCAATCAGGCCCGTTGGGCGCGTTTTCGTCACAACCGTCGCGGCTACTGGTCGTTATGGATTTTCCTCGTCTTGTTTGGTTTGAGTTTGTGTTCTGAACTGATCGCCAACGATAAACCGTTGCTGGTGCGTTATGACGGCAGCTGGTATTTCCCATTGCTGAAAAACTACAGTGAGAGCGATTTTGGCGGCCCGCTGGCAAGTCAGGCTGATTATCAGGACCCGTGGCTGAAACAGCGACTGGAAAATAACGGCTGGGTACTGTGGGCGCCGATTCGCTTTGGCGCTACCAGTATCAACTTTGCTACCGATAAGCCCTTCCCTTCCCCACCTTCCCGGCAAAACTGGCTGGGAACGGATGCCAACGGCGGTGATGTGCTGGCGCGCATTCTGTATGGCACGCGGATCTCGGTTCTGTTTGGTCTGATGTTGACACTCTGCTCCAGTGTGATGGGCGTGCTGGCGGGGGCGCTGCAAGGTTATTACGGTGGGAAAGTCGATCTCTGGGGACAACGCTTTATTGAAGTATGGTCGGGGATGCCGACGCTGTTTTTGATTATTTTACTTTCCAGCGTCGTACAGCCTAACTTCTGGTGGCTGCTGGCAATTACTGTCTTGTTTGGCTGGATGAGTCTGGTCGGCGTGGTGCGCGCGGAGTTTTTACGTACCCGTAATTTTGACTACATCCGCGCGGCGCAGGCGCTTGGCGTCAGCGATCGCAGTATCATCCTGCGTCATATGTTGCCAAATGCAATGGTCGCTACTCTCACCTTTTTACCGTTTATTTTATGTAGTTCAATAACCACCCTGACCTCGCTCGATTTCCTCGGCTTCGGGTTGCCGCTCGGTTCACCGTCGCTCGGCGAACTGCTATTACAAGGGAAAAATAACCTGCAGGCCCCGTGGCTTGGGATCACCGCCTTCTTGTCGGTGGCGATATTATTGTCTTTGCTGATCTTTATCGGTGAAGCAGTCCGCGACGCATTTGATCCTAATAAGGCGGTGTAGCATGGCGCAAACTCTGTTAGCGATTGAAAATTTGTCGGTGGGTTTTCGCCATCAGCAAACCGTACGTACCGTAGTGAATGATGTTTCACTACACATTGAAGCTGGCGAAACGCTGGCGCTGGTGGGTGAGTCTGGTTCGGGTAAGAGCGTTACCGCGCTGTCAATTTTACGCCTGCTCCCTTCCCCGCCGGTTGAATATCTCGCTGGTGATATTCGTTTTCATGGCGAATCGCTGTTTCATGCCAGCGAGCAAACATTACGTGGCGTGCGGGGAAATAAGATTGCCATGATTTTCCAGGAACCGATGGTGTCGTTAAATCCATTGCATACCCTGGAAAAACAGCTTTATGAAGTGCTTTCACTCCACCGCGGGATGCGTCGGGAAGCAGCGCGTGGAGAAATCCTTAATTGCCTTGATCGCGTCGGTATCCGTCAGGCGGCAAAACGGCTGTCAGATTACCCGCATCAGCTCTCCGGCGGTGAACGCCAGCGGGTGATGATTGCAATGGCTCTTCTCACACGACCGGAGTTATTGATTGCTGATGAGCCAACCACTGCACTGGACGTCTCTGTCCAGGCGCAGATTTTGCAACTGTTGCGCGAGCTGCAAGGCGAGCTGAATATGGGTATGCTGTTTATTACTCATAACCTCAGCATTGTCAGAAAACTGGCCCACCGCGTGGCGGTAATGCAAAACGGTCGCAGTGTGGAGCAAAATAACGCCGTTACGCTCTTTGCCTCTCCTGAACATCCTTATACGCAAAAGTTACTCAACAGCGAACCGTCAGGCGATCCCGTGCCGTTGCCAGAACCAGCCTCAACGTTGCTTGATGTTGAACAGCTTCAGGTCGCCTTCCCCATTCGCAAAGGACTCCTGAAGCGCATCGTCGATCATAACGTGGTGGTGAAAAGCGTCAGTTTTACGCTACGGGCGGGTGAAACGCTGGGTTTAGTGGGCGAGTCCGGTTCCGGCAAAAGCACAACGGGGCTGGCGCTGCTGCGGTTGATTAACTCTCAAGGCAGCATCGTCTTTGACGGTCAGCCATTGCAAAATTTAAATCGTCGCCAGCTATTGCCAATCCGCCATCGCATTCAGGTAGTATTCCAGGATCCGAACTCCTCACTCAATCCGCGACTCAACGTGTTGCAAATTATTGAGGAAGGGTTAAGGGTTCACCAACCGACGCTCTCTGCCGTACAACGCGAAGAACAAGTGAAAGCCGTAATGCATGAAGTGGGGTTAGATCCTGAAACGCGCCACCGTTATCCGGCGGAGTTCTCTGGTGGTCAGAGACAACGTATTGCAATTGCCAGAGCATTGATTCTTAAACCTTCGCTAATCATTCTTGATGAACCAACGTCATCGCTCGACAAAACGGTACAGGCGCAAATATTGACGTTATTGAAATCATTGCAACAAAAACATCAACTGGCCTATTTGTTTATCAGCCATGATTTGCACGTTGTCCGCGCGTTATGTCATCAGGTGATCGTGCTGCGACAGGGAGAAGTGGTGGAACAAGGACCGTGCGCGCGCGTGTTTGCCGCACCGCAGCAGGAGTATACGCGTCAGCTACTGGCGTTGAGCTGACGCTTAAAATGGATTGTAGTTTGAGAAAGGTTCGGCAATGGCCACACCAAAATTTTTCAGTCGGCATGTCGCTGCAAACTCGTCCTGGCGATTTACAAACAGGCACGGCTCACCTTCGCATTCCAGAACAGAACACGGAACTTCAATATCGCTTAACGCCTGGCTTAGTTTGTACATCACCGACCATGCGTTATCGCCATCCGGGCTAAGTAATTTAAGCGCCACCAGGCTGTTGTCGCCGCACTGTCCATTTTGCGGAATCGGTTCAACTTTCGAACCTGCGAAACCAGCAGACCAACGATAGTTCTGCGGCAGTCGATGGACGATTGAGAGTTGTAATGAAGTCACTTATTTTCCCCGGAAGCACATTTACTTCACAATTTATTTACATTAATTTTAACACATCATCAACAATCTGTCCTTCAACAGATCGTAAAGATTGATGCCTCGCCTGCGTGGCCGCTATTGTTCTGGTTTAAATGATATCTGCGGGCGTGGTCACGTTTGCGGGGCTATATGTACCCGTTTCTGCGATCTAACTCAACCTTTTTAACTACAATGATGTGACTTTTTACATAAATTGAGTTTACATAAAATAAACATATATCGGGGGAATGATAGATTTGCGGTTGACATGCATCAACAAAGGAAGCCTTTTAGCTTCCCCGTTGTGCAATAGATCACCGTTTTTTCGGTCGACTGGCGTAAAGGCAGAAGAGAATGGAACTGGTCGCACAGAAAGCAATGGACCAGATCATCGGCCATGCGGAATTGAAGGTAGCCAAAGAAAGCAAAGCGCCAACAACTGCGCCAATGCCAAAACGGAAAGTTCCAGCCAACGACGACGCCGTTCCAGCCATATGGGGAAACTCATCAAGAATGACCGCCATCGCATTGGATGACACCATCGATACGCAACCCACAAACGCCGCAACGCCAACCACCAGCGACCAGAAACCTAGCCCCAGCAGCGCACTGATGACCATCCATGCCGCCATGACGAACTGGATCCACAACCCAGAGCGGAACATATTTAACGCGCCAATCCGGCGGACAAAGCGGCTGTTAAAGATGGTCATCACGAACAGGAAAACAATGTTTAGCGCAAAGTAATAACCAAAGTTTTCCGGCGCGACGTGGTTAATTTCAATGTAGACAAACGGCCCGGCGCTTAAGAATGAGAACATCCCGGCGAAGCTGAAACCGCTGGCCAGCATATAACTCAGGACACGCTTATGGCGGAACAGCGCAGCAAAGTTACCGATAGTGGTACGAATGTGGAACGGTTGGCGACGCTCTGGCGGCAACGTTTCTTTAATCAGGAAGAAAATCATTGCCGAAGCCAGAATTGCCGCCACAGCGAGGATCCAGAAGATGTAATGCCAGCTCAACCACACCAGCACCCAGCCGCCAACTATCGGTGCCATCAGTGGCGCAATAGTCGTTACCAGCATGACAAACGACATCATCCGCGAGAACTCTTCTTTCGGGTAGATATCGCGCATCAAAGCGTTGATTACCACGCTGGCTGCAGCCGCAGCCAGACCGTGGAAGAAACGCATCACAATCAGCTGATCGATGGTTTGCGCCAGCGCGCACGCCACCGCCGCCGCGGCAAACACCAGCGTACCACCGAGAACAACCGGCTTGCGCCCGAAGCTATCCGCCATCGGCCCGTAGATTAACTGCCCCAACGCAAAACCCAGAATATAGGTACTCAGGGTCATCTGTGTGCTACCCGCTGGCACACCAAACTGCGCTGAAATCACTGGCAGCGCGGGCAGATACATATCAATCGACAGCGGCATTAACATGGCCAAAAGGCCAAGGATAAAGACAATAGCAAACGACGAATGCTGTCGAGTGGTCACAACGGGCTCCTGAATAAAATGAAAGTGTTAACCAACGCTGGCAATTTCTTCTGCAGTTAATGGACGATATTCCCCGGGCGCTAAATCTGCATCCAGTGTAATACCGCCAATGCGTTCACGGTGCAATTCCACCACGTGGTTGCCCACGGCGGCAAACATGCGTTTCACCTGATGATAACGCCCTTCACTGATGGTCAGACGGACCTGCGTAGGGGTAATCACTTCCAGCACCGCGGGCTTAGTGAGATCTTTTTCGTTATGTAACTGCACGCCTTTGGCAAATTGTTCTGCCGTATCGTCCGCTACCGGAGATTCCAGCGTCACCAGATAGGTCTTCTCACAATGATGACGCGGAGAAGTAATGCGATGCGACCACTGACCATCGTCAGTCATCAGCACCAGACCGGTGGTATCAATATCCAACCGCCCTGCCGCGTGCAGTTTCCACGCCACAGGTTCATCCAGAAAATAGAGCACCGTTGGGTGATCCGGGTCATCAGTTGAGCAAACATAGCCCTGGGGCTTGTTGAGCATGAAATAACGCGGGCCGTGTTGCTGCGCCAGCGGATTGCCATCATAAGCTACATCGTGTTCAGGGAGCAGTTTGAACGCTGCATTACGGACGATTTCGCCATCGACGGTGACACGATTGCCGCGGATTTCACGCCCGGCAATAGCACGGCTAACACCGAGTTGCTGTGCGATAAATTTATCAAGTCGCATGTGTGTGATTTTGCCTGTAAAAAACGGAGGTCGGGCATAGACCCGAAAATCAGAACTGTTGTCTGCCCAGTATAGCGGTCTAATAACTTCCCTCAAGGGAAAAAGATCCGTGGCATACTATTAGCAGATTAATCTACCTACGCTAAACCATGATTTTTACACTTCGTCCATACCAGCAAGAAGCCGTGGATGCCACGCTCAACCATTTTCGTCGTCATAAAACCCCTGCCGTTATCGTGCTGCCTACCGGAGCAGGTAAAAGCCTGGTGATTGCCGAACTGGCGCGACTGGCGCGTGGCCGTGTTCTGGTGCTGGCACACGTCAAAGAGCTGGTGGCGCAGAACCATGCTAAATACCAGGCGTTGGGGCTGGAGGCCGATATTTTTGCCGCCGGGCTAAAGCGCAAGGAGAGCCACGGTAAAGTGGTCTTTGGCAGCGTGCAGTCGGTTGCCCGCAATCTCGATGCCTTTCAGAGTGAGTTTTCGCTTTTGATTGTCGATGAATGCCACCGTATTGGTGACGACGAAGAGAGCCAGTATAAGCAAATCCTTACTCACCTGACAAAAGTGAATCCCCACTTACGCCTGCTTGGGCTGACTGCCACGCCTTTTCGGCTGGGTAAAGGCTGGATTTATCAGTTTCATTATCACGGTATGGTACGCGGCGACGAGAAAGCCCTTTTCCGTGACTGCATTTATGAGCTGCCGCTGCGCTATATGATTAAACACGGCTATCTGACGCCACCGGAACGGCTGGATATGCCGGTTGTGCAATACGATTTCAGCCGCTTGCAGGCGCAGAGCAACGGGCTGTTCAGCGAAGCTGATCTCAACCGGGAACTGAAAAAACAGCAACGTATTACACCGCACATCATCAGCCAGATTATGGAGTTCGCCGAAAAGCGTAAAGGGGTGATGATTTTCGCCGCGACAGTCGAACACGCAAAAGAGATTGTCGGTTTGCTACCCGCTGAGGATGCCGCACTTATTACTGGCGACACGCCCGGCGCTGAACGCGATGTATTAATTGAAGATTTTAAAGCCCAGCGTTTTCGCTATCTGGTCAACGTCGCGGTACTGACCACCGGTTTTGACGCCCCGCACGTCGATCTTATCGCCATTCTGCGCCCTACCGAATCAGTGAGTCTTTACCAACAAATTGTCGGGCGCGGTCTGCGCCTGGCGCCAGGTAAGACAGATTGCTTAATTCTTGATTATGCAGGCAATCCTCATGACCTCTACGCACCGGAAGTTGGTACGCCGAAAGGCAAAAGTGACAACGTCCCGGTGCAGGTTTTCTGCCCTGCCTGTGGCTTTGCCAACACCTTTTGGGGCAAAACTACCGCCGACGGTACATTGATTGAACACTTTGGTCGCCGCTGTCAGGGATGGTTTGAAGATGACGACGGTCATCGCGAACAGTGTGACTTCCGTTTCCGTTTTAAAAATTGTCCGCAATGTAACGCGGAAAACGATATTGCCGCCCGCCGTTGCCGCGAATGTGACACCATTCTGGTTGACCCGGATGATATGTTAAAAGCGGCTCTACGACTTAAAGACGCCCTGGTACTACGCTGTAGCGGCATGTCTTTGCAGCATGGTCACGACGAAAAAGGCGAATGGCTGAAAATCACCTATTACGATGAAGATGGCGCTGATGTCAGTGAGCGTTTCCGCCTGCAAACACCGGCCCAGCGTACCGCTTTTGAACAGCTTTTTATCCGTCCGCATACACGTACACCGGGCATCCCTTTGCGCTGGATAACCGCTGCCGATATCCTCGCCCAACAAGCGTTGCTGCGCCATCCGGATTTCGTCGTCGCACGAATGAAAGGCCAGTACTGGCAGGTGCGTGAAAAAGTATTCGATTACGAAGGTCGTTTTCGGCGGGCGCATGAATTACGCGGTTAATGGTAGTTTTGATTGATGTATAAGGCGATTGAGTATAGAATCTCGCCCGCTTTTGCATACGCAAAGCAGATCACTTGCCTGTTGCTGGGTCGCCTGTAGCAGGAATCATTTAAGAGAGAAAGAAATGTTTACTATCAACGCAGAAGTACGTAAAGAGCAGGGTAAGGGTGCGAGCCGCCGCCTGCGTGCCGCTAACAAATTCCCGGCAATCATCTACGGTGGCAAAGAAGCGCCGCTGGCTATCGAGCTGGATCACGACAAAGTCATGAACATGCAAGCTAAAGCTGAATTCTACAGCGAAGTTCTGACCATCGTTGTTGACGGTAAAGAAATCAAAGTTAAAGCTCAGGACGTACAGCGTCATCCGTACAAACCGAAGCTGCAGCACATCGACTTCGTTCGCGCTTAATCGCAGAATAAGTTGTAAAAAACCCCGCTCCGGCGGGGTTTTTTGTATCTGCAGATTAATGCCTGATTACGGTATTGCTCTTTTGGGTAGGCCAGATAAGGCGTTCACGCCGCATCTGGCATTCACTGATTAGTTCCCGCCAGACGTCCGGCGCTGCAATTGATCACGCAGGTTTGGCGGCGTACCTTTAATAGTCAGCGTATCGGTCGCCGGGTCCCAGAAGATGCGTTCACCTAACAGCATCGCATCAAAGTTAATGGTCAAACCACCGCCGCTACCGGCAAACTTAGTCAACTGACGCAGCGTGCTGCGGTCTGCCGGGAAGCTCTCTTCCAGTTCATACCCTTTTTCAGCAGCAAACTCTGTGAAGCTTACTTCGCTGACACCCGCCAACTCTTTCGACAACGACTCCAGTTCGATCTCCTCGCCCGCCTGCAATTGCTCATTACAATAGCTATAAACTTGCTGGCGAACGTTCTGCCGTTCTGCTTTATCCAGTTGCGCTTCTGCGGTGAAGTCGTCGACCGCTTGCAACAGACCGCGGTTTTGCGCTTTCGCGTTCAACCCTTCGCTGGCACCCAGGAAGTCCATAAAGAAATCGGCGACTTTGCGTCCGACCCGCCCTTTCAGAAAAGTCAGATAGCGGGTCGATTCCGGATTGGTTTCCCACTCAGTTAAATCGATACGCGCCACGATATCCGCATGATTGATATCGAGATAATGGGTCGGGTTAATGTCGAGATTTTCATTAACGCGCATACTGCTCAGGTTGCTTAATACTGCCACCAACAGATATTCCACTGCCAGATAACGGTAGTGACAAAACAGTACGAAACCGCCGTCAGCAAAAGGATATTTCGCCAGTTCGTCACGCAGGCGTCCAGTTGCCGCTCGGCTAAATGCCAGAAAGTCCTCTTCGCCCTGACGTTGCAAGCGCAGCGTCTGCGCCAGTTCACTCTCTTCGCTGAACAATCCGTAGGCTTTGTTCTTGGCGCTATAGACCCGATGCAACTCTGCCACCATCTCAACGACGGTTTCCGTCGGTTCCAGCAATGAATCGCGCAACACCAGCTCAAGGTTCTGCTCATCACGCTTGATAAGCTGGTGCAGAGCAATCTGGTTGATATCCAGACTCATGATAAACTCTCCTTTAAGACCGGGCGGTATTCAACCACCGCCGGTAAAGCGACGCAATAAAAGTTGGCGGCCATTTTACAGAAGGCTGCGTAATGAGAATGATTGAAAGCATAAAAAAGCAGAAAAAAAACCGTTGCTACGGTAATATGTTGCCCTTTCATCAACTAACTGATTTCGATTTATGCCACAAATTTCCCGCTACAGTGATGAACAGGTTGAACAATTGCTCGCAGAGCTGCTCAACGTACTGGAAAAACATAAGGCTCCGACCGACCTTTCCCTGATGGTGTTAGGCAACATGGTCACTAACCTTATCAATACCAGCATTGCCCCGGCTCAACGCCAGGCGATTGCCAACTCTTTTGCCCGCGCTTTGCAGTCCTCGATCAACGAAGACAAAGCGCACTAAGGGAAACAGATAACAGGTTATGGTAACTCATCGTCAGCGCTACCGTGAAAAAGTCTCCCAGATGGTCAGCTGGGGGCACTGGTTTGCACTGTTCAACATTCTGCTCTCACTAGTCATTGGCAGCCGTTACCTGTTTATCGCCGACTGGCCGACAACGCTTGCAGGTCGTATTTATTCCTATGTAAGCATTATCGGCCACTTTAGCTTTCTGGTGTTCGCCACCTACTTGCTGATCCTCTTCCCGCTGACCTTTATCGTCGGCTCACAGAGGCTAATGAGGTTTTTGTCCGTCATTCTGGCCACTGTGGGAATGACGCTGCTGCTGATCGACAGCGAAGTCTTTACCCGTTTCCATCTCCATCTTAATCCCATTGTCTGGCAGTTAGTTATCAACCCGGACGAGAATGAGATGGCGCGCGACTGGCAGCTAATGTTTATCAGTGTGCCAGTTATTTTATTGATTGAACTGGTGTTTGCGACGTGGAGCTGGCAAAAGCTGCGCAGTCTGACGCGTCGTCGGCGCTTCGCCCGTCCGCTGGCTGCATTCTTATTTATCGCCTTTATTGCCTCACACATGGTGTATATCTGGGCCGATGCTAACTTCTATCGCCCAATCACTATGCAGCGCGCCAACCTGCCGCTTTCGTACCCGATGACGGCGCGACGTTTTCTAGAGAAGCATGGCCTGCTTGATGCGCAGGAGTATCAACGCCGTCTGATCGAGCAAGGCAATCCAGACGCAGTTTCCGTACAGTATCCGTTAAGCGAATTGCGCTACCGCGATATGGGCACCGGGCAAAATGTGCTGTTGATTACTGTCGATGGCCTGAACTACTCGCGCTACGAGAAGCAGATGCCTGCACTGGCAGGTTTTGCCGAGCAAAATATTTCGTTCACGCGGCATATGAGTTCCGGCAACGCCACCGACAACGGTATCTTTGGCTTGTTCTATGGCATCTCGCCAAGCTATATGGACGGTATTCTGTCAACCCGTACACCAGCGGCGTTAATTACCGCACTCAACCAGCAAGGCTATCAGTTGGGCTTATTCTCGTCAGATGGCTTTACCAGTCCGCTCTATCGTCAGGCATTGTTGTCAGACTTCTCGATGCCGAGCGTACATACACAATCCGATGAGCAGACCGCCACGCAGTGGATCAACTGGCTTGGCCGCTACGCGCAAGAAGATAACCGCTGGTTCTCGTGGGTATCTTTCAATGGCACCAATATTGACGACAGCAACCAGCAAGCATTTGCCCGAAAATATAGCCGCGCGGCGGGTAATGTCGATGACCAGATCAATCGCGTCCTGAATGCGTTACGTGAATCCGGGAAACTGGACAACACGGTGGTGATTATCACTGCTGGTCGCGGCATTCCGCTGAGCGAAGATGAAGAAACCTTTGACTGGTCACGTGGCCATCTTCAGGTGCCATTGGTCATTCACTGGCCAGGCACACCGGCACAGCGTATTAATACCCTGACCGATCATACTGATCTTATGACGACGCTGATGCAACGCCTGCTGCACGTCAGCACGCCTGCCAGCGAATACTCACAAGGTCAAGACTTGTTCAACCCTGAGCGCCGTCATTACTGGGTAACAGCCGCGGATAACGATACGCTGGCAATTACCACACCGAAAATGACGCTGGTACTGAACAATAACGGTAAATACCGCACGTACAACTTACGTGGTGAAAGAGTGAGAGACGAAAAACCACAGTTGAGTTTGTTATTGCAAGTGCTGACAGACGAGAAGCGTTTTATCGCTAACTGATTAATTATAAATCAGTTAGCAAAATATCTTACTTGCAATCGGCGTGGAAAACGGTAGTATAAGCAGCCACGAGTCGGCACGTAGCGCAGCCTGGTAGCGCACCGTCATGGGGTGTCGGGGGTCGGAGGTTCAAATCCTCTCGTGCCGACCAAAAATCCCAAGAAAACCAACCGCAAAGGTTGGTTTTTTTATATCTACGCCAATGCCCCCTCCCCACACTTACAGTTTTCACTACATGCCCATACATAAAATGGGGTAACATTCACGCGCCTGGTAGTGTTACCAACGCTACGCTCAAACATAATGATTCTAATAAAACCTCAGGAGACTACTATGCCTGAAGCAACGCCTTTTCAGGTGCTGATTGTGGATGATCATCCACTTATGCGACGCGGTGTTCGTCAGTTACTGGAGCTTGATCCTGGCTTTGAAGTGGTCGCCGAAGCAGGCGACGGCGCGAGTGCTATCGATCTGGCAAATAGGCTGGATATCGACGTTATCTTGCTGGATCTCAATATGAAAGGTATGAGTGGCCTGGATACCCTCAATGCCTTGCGCAGGGATGGCGTTACCGCGCAAATTATTATCCTGACCGTATCAGATGCCTCCAGCGATATCTTTGCACTGATAGACGCAGGCGCTGACGGTTATCTGTTGAAAGATAGCGATCCGGAAGTGTTGCTGGAAGCGATTCGCGCCGGAGCAAAAGGCAGCAAAGTCTTTAGTGAACGCGTCAGTCAGTACTTACGCGAGCGTGAAATGTTTGGTGCTGAAGAAGACCCCTTCAGCGTGCTAACGGAGCGTGAATTAGATGTTCTGCACGAACTGGCACAAGGGCTGTCCAATAAGCAGATCGCTTCGGTACTGAATATTTCCGAGCAGACGGTAAAAGTCCATATCCGCAATCTGCTGCGTAAACTCAATGTCCGCTCACGCGTGGCGGCCACCATTCTGTTCCTGCAACAACGCGGGGCGCAATAAAAAAATAGCCCGATGGATTAACCATCGGGCTTCTTCTTATTTACTTTGTTGCGGCGATAAATGCTGCATCGCCTGAGCGATACTGCGCTCAATCACCGCACGGCGAGTATCGTTGGCAGGCAAGAGTTTCAACATCATCTCCCACGCGGCAACGGCTTCGCCAAATCGCTGCTGCTCAAAGGCGTTAAACGCATACATGCTTAACACGCGAATATTGCTGTGGTCACTTCTCACCAACTGACGTAATAACTCACCGCCCAGGCGGTTGTCGTTAGGATCAGAAGAGCGTGTCAACGCTTCAGCATACCCCAGCGCGGCATCGCTGTTTTTCGGATCGAGGCGATACGCAGTAGCATATGCATCAGTCGCAATACTGGCATTCCCCAGCGCCATCCCAACGCGGCCCAACATAATCCAGCCTTCTATATCTCCCGGATTTTTTTGCAGTTGAGTACGCATTCCAAGTGCAAGGCGCGACATCTCTTCTTCATTCAATGGGTCAGCTTTCGGGTCCAGCGCCCTGTCCAGCAATGCCGGAGCCTGTGCCGTGGCCTGCTGCCAGACTTTTACCTGCTGATAATTGCCAGTCTGGTAGTAGCTGACGCCTGCCACAATCAACGCCACAACAATCCCCGGCAGGTAAACAGCAAATCCGGCACGCTTACCTTCCGGCACGCTTTGTTCAGGAAATTCCTCCACCGCCAGCCGCACACGCCGCCGCGAGCGGGCGTAAATCACCCAACCGCCAATGCCAATGGCAACAACTGGCAGTACCCACAGCAACACGGTCAGCGGCGTTAACGGCGGATCGTAAGTGACGAAGTTGCCGTAACGCGCCACCATATAATCGACAATCTCTTTCTTACTTTTACCTTCCTGCATCAGTTCATACACTTTCTGGCGCAGGTCGGTGGCAATCATCGAGTTAGAATCGGCAATGCTGTTGTTCTGACATTTCGGGCAGCGCAGCTCTTCGGTGAGCTGGCGGAACTGCTGTTCCTGTGCTTCATCCTTAAACTGCAACACGTCGATGGTTGCCAGCGCCGAGCCGGAGATCATCAGCATCAGCACACCCAATAAAAACCTCATTGTGCGGCCTCCTTACTGTATTTCTCCCACAGCGGCTTGATCTCTTCTTCCCAGACGCGGGGATTGAGATCGCCCGCATGGCGATAACGAATGATGCCGTTGCCGTCGATGAGGAACGTTTCTGGCGCGCCATACACGCCCAGATCCAGCCCTAACATGCCGTCACCGTCAAACAGACTTAGCGCGTAAGGATTACCCAGCTCTTTCAGCCAGCTAATCGCTTTCTGCCTGTCGTCTTTATAGTTCATGCCGACCACGCGGATGCCCTGATCAGAAAGCTGATTCAGATATTGATGTTCCGCGCGGCAGGTCGGGCACCAGGTCGCCCAGACGTTAAGCAGCACTGGTTTGCCCTGAGTCAGCACATCCGCCTGATAAAACTGACCGGGATTGTCCAGTGATTCGAGGCGAAACTTCGGCACCGGCTTGCCAATGAGTGCTGATTCCAGATTGGTCGGATCATCTCCTTCGGCGTTACGCGCCAGTTGCCACAGCAATGCTGCGGCAATCGCCAGAAAGATAATCAAAGGAAGTAACAGTACTTTGCGCTTCATACAGCCTCCGGCGCAGTTTTTTGCGGACTCACGCGCTTGCGATAGCGAGGATCAAACAGGCACAGCAGCCCGCCCAGCGCCATCATCAGCCCGCCCGCCCAGATCCAGCGAACAAAAGGTTTGTAGTAAAGACGAACTGCCCACGCGCCGTTTTCCAGCTCTTCACCGAGCGCCGCGTACAGGTCACGGGTGATGCCGCCGTCAATCGCCGCTTCAGTCATCATTGAACCAGCAGTGTTGTAATAACGTTTTTCCGCATACAGCACCGTCTCCGGCTTGCCATCTCGCGTTACGTCGATAGTCGCCACACCGCCGCGCCAGTTAGGGCCAGTCACCTCTTTGACATCACGGAAGGTGAAGCGATATTCATGAATATCGACACTATCGCCGGACTTCATGCGCACATCACGCTCGACGCTATAGTTCTGACTGAAGGCGATACCAACAATTGTCACCGCAAGCCCCAGGTGGGCCGCCACCATCCCCCAGTAACTGAAGGTGGTTTTCGTGCCACGTGAAATGCGCAGCGCCGCTTCCGCAATAGCCAGCACCGCAATCCAGCAAGCCATTGCCAGACCGAGCACCGTCATTGCCACAACTTTGCTTTCGAACAGCCACGGCAACAGCAGCGACAGCACCAGCGTAGAGATGAAGGAAATAATCAATAAATTGCGAATTTTACGCGGGCGATCGCGCCCCCAGCGCACCAGCGGACCAATGCCCAGCACCAGTGCAAATGGCACCATCAGCCAGGTAAACATGCTGTTGAAGAACGGTTCACCAATAGAAATACTGCCTAATCCCAGTTGCTTATGTACCAGCGGCAGCAACGTCCCCAGCAACACCACCAGCATCGCGGCGACCAGCAAAACGTTGTTCGCCAACAACAGAGATTCCCGCGACCACAGCGCATTGTTTACGCGTGAGCGAACTTTATGACCACGGGCAGCAAACAGCAGCAGCGAACCGCCAATCACCAGCACCATAAAGGCGAGAATGAACATGCCGCGCGCCGGATCCGAGGCAAACGCGTGTACTGATACCAGCACGCCGGAGCGCACAAGGAAGGTCCCCAGCAGACACAACGAGAAGGCACTGATTGCCAGCAGTAATGTCCACGCTTTGAAGCTGGCACGTTGTTCGGTTACCGCCAGCGAGTGCATCAGCGCAGTCCCCACCAGCCACGGCATAAACGAAGCATTTTCGACCGGATCCCAGAACCACCAGCCGCCCCAGCCGAGTTCGTAATAGGCCCATGCGGAGCCGAGTACGATGCCGAGCGTCAGGAAGATCCACGCCGCCAGCGTCCACGGACGAGTAAAACGTGCATAAGTGCTGTCCAGACGCCCGCTTAACAAAGAAGCAATGGCAAAAGCAAACGCCACCGAGAAACCAACGTACCCCATATAGAGCAGAGGCGGATGGAAGATCAGCCCCGGATCCTGCAACAACGGGTTAAGATCGCGACCTTCAATTGGGAAATTCGGCAATGTGCGTGAGAACGGATTAGAGGTAAAGAGAATGAACAGCAAAAAGCCGACGCTGACCATGCCCATTACCGCCAGTACACGAGCAACAATATCCAGCGGGATACGCTGGCTAAAAATCGCTACTGCGAAAGTCCAGCCGCTCATCAGTAACACCCACAGCAGCAGCGAGCCTTCATGCGCGCCCCAGGTAGCTGCCACGCGATACCACACCGGAAGCTGGGTATTGGAGTTGCTGGCGACATAGGTGACGGTGAAGTCATTCACCACGAAAGCATTGACCAACACCAGAAATGCGCCAGCCACGCACATAAACAGTAGCCAGGCAAACAAGCGAGAAGAAGCCATCATGCGCGCATCTCCACGCGCCACGCCCCATAGCGGATACACGGACAGCAGCAGCGCAATTCCTAGCGCCAGGCACAGCAGCCCGTTACCAATTTCCGGCATCATGATGCTGGGTCCTTATAAACACTCGCCGGGCGACGGTGATTGGCTTCCATCGCTTTTTCGACTTCTGGCGGCGTATAGTTTTCATCATGTTTCGCCAACACTTCTTTAGCGAGAATATGATTGCCTTTTTCCAGCTCACCCTGCACCACAACGCCCTGCCCTTCACGGAACAGATCCGGCAAAATGCCTTCATAAGAGACATCGACCGAACCTTCAGCATCGTAAATGGTAAACGTCACTTTCAGCGAGTCAGGATCGCGCTGCACGCTACCCGGCATCACCATCCCGCCAACGCGCAGACGCTGACCGACTTCCGGCATCTGTTGGGTTTCGCGCTTGCCGTAGAGAATTTCTCCCGGCGTATAGAAAAGATCGATATTAGAGCGCAGCGCATACAGCACCAGACCGATGGTCAGCGCCAAACCTGCCAGCACGGCGCAGGCAATCCACAAACGATTTTTACGGCGAATATTCATGCGGCCTCCTGCTGTTGCGCAGCACGTAAACGCGCCTCACGCGCCCGCTGTTGCGCCACGCCACGCAGAATTGCGCGATGCTGCATCACCGAGTGTACGACCAAAACAACCAGCGGAATAACGGTCATCACCACCGCCAGCCAGACAAAAAAGGCGTAACCGCCCATTGCGAAAAATTCATTCCAGGAAGCAAATGCAGGGGTCATTTACGGCCTCTTTTCAGTATCAGTTCACTCACCCACGGACGGCGTTTTTCCATCAGCAAAATCAAATTACGCATCCGCATCAACGTCAGCGTGGCAGACAGCAGCAGGAAGCCGAAAATCGACCAGCGCAGCGGCGAACGCATCGCCGGATCAATACTTTGCTGCATCCGCGTTGATCCCTGATGTAGGGTGTTCCACCACTCAACGGAATAATGAATAATCGGCAAGTTCACTACGCCAATTAGCACCAGAATACCTGCCGCACGGCCTGCCAGACGGCGATCGTCGAAGGCGTGCCACAGGGCAATCACACCAACATACAGAAACAGCAGCACCAGTTCAGAAGTCAGACGCGCGTCCCATACCCACCAGGTACCCCACATCGGTTTTCCCCATGCAGAACCAGTGACCAGGGCAATAAAAGTAAACACGGCACCAATGGGCGCCATCGCCGCCACCGCCAGGTTAGCCATTTTCATCTGCCAGACAAGGCCGATAAACGCGGCCACCGCCATTGAGGCATAAATCCCCATCGACCAGATCGCCGCAGGCACATGCAGATAAATAATGCGGTAGCTATTTCCTTGCTGATAATCAGCCGGAGCAAAGCCGAATCCCCAGATCCAGCCGACGGTAAGCACAACCACACTGGCAATTGCCAGCCACGGTATAAACCAGCCACAGATTTGGTACAACCGTGGTGGGATCGCCAGTTGATGCAGTGTTTTCCACATAGTTTCGATACCAGACTTGAACAAAAATCAGTAATCCAGCGTCATTGAATGCTGATTCGTAACGCTGCCGCCGTCGCAAAAGGACTTAATGTCGCGGTGCCTGCCAGCAACGCGCCTAAAATTGCCAGATACCCGTCAACGGGCAAATGCATAGAAGCCGCGTCCATCGCGGCGGTGGCAAAGATGAGTAATGGGATAGTCAGCGGTAACACCAGAATGCTCAGTAGTACGCCACCGCGCTTAAGCCCCACAGTCAGCGCCACGCCAGGTGCGCCGAGAAAACCCAGCGTTGGAGTTCCCAGCAGCAGCGTCAGCGCCATCACTTGCCAGCCATAAACGTCCATTCCCAGTAGCAATGCCACCAGAGGCGAGAGGATGAGTAATGGCAGACCCGTTACCATCCAGTGCGCCATCACCTTCGCCAGTACAACGGCGGGCAAGGGTAATGGCAATAACATCAATTGTTCAAGACTGCCGTCCTGCAAATCGTCACGGAATAGCCGCTCCAGCGCCAGCAGTGAAGAAAGCAGCGCCGCAACCCAGATAATCCCCGGTGCGATACGCGCCAGCAGCTGCGGCTCCGGGCCGATACTGAGCGGAAAAAGGGTAATAACAATCAGGAAGAACCACAGCGGATTCGCGATTTCGGCGCTATGGCGAAACGCCACGCGCAGCTCAAGACGGAAAATGCGCCAGAACATCATGCGCCCCTCGTTTGCGTCAGCGAAATGCGGCGAATTTTACTTTCAGCAACGTTGAGCGGCTGGTGAGTGGTCAGAATCACAATCCCCCCCTGCTCCGTATGCTGCGCCATACGCTGGGTCAGACGATCGACGCCGTTAACGTCAATCGCGGTAAAAGGTTCGTCGAGTATCCACAACGTGGCACGGGTCAGCCACAAACGCGCCAGCGCAACGCGGCGTTGTTGCCCAGCAGAGAGCTGGTTTACGGGAATATCTTCGAATCCGGCAAGCCCGGCCTGCGCCAGGGCGTCCAGACATTGTGCGGTATCACCGTCACGGTGATAGAAATGCAGATTTTCTAACGCCGTCAGCCGGGTTTTGATCCCCGGCTGATGGCCTATCCATAACAGGTTTTGATGGTAGCTGTCGCGTACCTGATGCAAGGGCTGCCCTTGCCAGAGAACTTCACCCGCGTCAGGGCGAGACAACCCCGTCAGCAAACGGAGAAGCGTTGTCTTCCCCGCGCCGTTACTTCCGGTAATCTGCACCCACTCCCCTGCTTTCAGGGAAAACGATAAATCACAGAACAACGTTCGTTCATCACGCTCGCAGAGCAAACCTCTGGCTTCAAGCATTACCACTCATCTTTACCTTGTCAGAAACCTGGCTCAACTTCGCGCATATCAGGCAGCTTATGTGCAATCCCTTTATGGCAGTCGATACAGGTTTGCCCAGCTTTTACTGCCTGGTCGTGCATTTTTGCAGCGACAGATTTCTGGGCAGTTGCATCCATAAACTCGAAGTTGTGACAGTTACGGCACTCCTGCGAGTTGTTGTCCTTCATGCGCCGCCACTCATTCTGTGCCATAGTCAGGCGATGAGCTTCGAATTTTTGCGGCGTGTCAATAACGCCCAGAATTTTACCATACAGCTCTTTACTTGCTTTGAGCTTACGTATCATTTTCGGCACAAACTCGTGCGGAACGTGACAATCCGGACAGGTCGCACGTACGCCGCTACGGTTGTTGTAATGCACGGAATCCATGTATTCCTGATACACCGTGTTGCGCATCTCGTGGCAGCTAATGCAAAACTCTTCAGTGTTAGCTTTTTCCATACCGGTGTTAAAGCCGCCCCAGAAGACAATGCCGCCGACAAAACCGATCAACAGCAGCGTACCCAGCGCCAGACGGCTGGGGGTACGCCACCATTTCCACAGGCGCTTAATCAGACCAGGCTTACGGTCAGAATTTCCCATAATAACCTCTTATTTCCCGTAACCTTTTGACGGGGTAAAGGTATTCCCCACGATTGGCGCGGTATCGGCCTGCGGTACGTGACATTGCAGACAGAAGTAACGACGAGGAGCCACTTCCGCGCCCACTTTGCCGTCGCTGTCCATAAAGTGAGTAGGACTGATGCGCGGCGCGCCAGTGGTACGATAGCTTTCGACACCGTGGCACTGTAAGCAGCGGTTGGTATTGGTCGTTACCTGATAACCTTCAACGCTATGCGGGATCATTGGCGGCTGATTCACATAGTTCAGCGGCATCCGCTCCTGCTCTTTTGGCATCCGAATGGCCCCTTCCTGCGTCCCGGATACTTCCGGCGACTGGCTAAAATCGACGCCATTAGCCGCCCAAACTGCGCCGCTCACCACCAGGGCCAGCATCGCCGTCCATTGACACAGCGCTTTCTTCAGGTCATGGCTTTTCATGATTTCGCTCCCGAACTCCATCGTGTAGTTATTGTAAATACATCCTCAGAACAGACATCCACGCAGCGACCGCACGTCATGCAATCGCGGCTGGTGACCTGCACCGGGCTTTGTTCATCCAGCACCGGGGCACGTAGTACATGCGGTTCCGGGCAAACATGAAAACAATCCATACAGCGGTTACATTTCTGTCGATCGGTGGCCGCAACGGTGACAACACCTTTACTTCCCAGCACGCCATACAGCGCGCCGACCGGACAAATATGGCCGCACCAGCCGTGTTCAACGACCAGTAGATCAAATAAAAACAGCGCGAGAATAAGCAGCGCGCCACTGCCAAATCCCATTACCAGACTGCGCCCCATCAGAGAAACCGGGTTGATCCATTCCCAGATGAGCGTGCCGGTTAAGGCCGATCCCACCAGAATGACTACCAACAGCACGTAGCGAATGTGGCGTGGGATCGTCGCAGACTGATTGAGGTCAAATCGTCTGCGTAACCAATTTGCTAAATCGGTAATCGGGTTCAGCGGGCAGACCCAACTGCAAAATAATCGCTTTCCAGCCAGGGCGTAGAGCACAGTGATAATCACCGCGCCAGTCAGCGCCACCGTGGCGGGCAGATGACCGCTGGCAAGGCTTTGCAGCGTCATCAGCGGATCGGTCAGCGGAATGGTGTCGAATAACAGGCTACTGCTGTAGTTGCCATGCAAAATCCACACACCAAACCACGGGCCGCTCAAAAACATTCCCAGCACGAAGAACTGACAAAGTCGACGCAACACCAGCCAACGGTGACTGCGCCACCAGCCTTTCTTCGCCAGTGCCTCGCGCCCGGCGTCACGTTTACGATTTGCCATTGTTCCCCTCCAGCCAGCCGAAGCGGTAATGGTGACCTAACTCCCCTTTCGCCAGTGACAGCGGTAACACCTTGATTGCTGGTTGTTCCAGCACGCACACTTTTTCGCACTTACCGCAGCCAGTACAGGCATCGCTGTGAACTGTTGGCAGAAAACGGGCGTGCTTACCGGTACGCGTGTTGCGCTCGAGTTCCAGGGTGATTGCCTCATCAATTTTCGGGCATTCGCGATAACAGACATCGCAGCGCAGCCCCTGAAAGTTGAGGCAGTTCTCCTGGTCCACCAGCACCGCCAGCCCCATCCGCGCGTCGTCGATCGATTCGATCTCACGATCCAGCGCACCACTGGGGCATACTTTGGCGCACGGAACGTCCTCACACATTTCGCAAGGAATGTCCCGCGCGACAAAATACGGCGTACCTGCCGACAGGCCTGAGGCCAGCGTCGCCAGTTTCAAGGTGTCGTAAGGGCAAGCCTGAACACACTGACCACAACGTACGCAGGCACTGGCAAAGGCGTTCTCGTTTATGGCTCCGGGCGGGCGCAACCGCACGCCAGATGCGCGTGCGGTTTGCTGTTGTAACCCCAGCGCCACACCCACGGCTGCCAGCCCGCCTGCTGTGCGAACAACATCGCGCAGAAAGCGGCGGCGACCATTTTGAGGTTTCGCTGACCGGGACATAATGGCTTACACCTTCTCCAGTTTGACTGCGCACTTCTTGAAGTCCGTCTCTTTCGAGAGCGGATCGGTCGCATCCAGCGTCAGTTTGTTAACCAGCTGTGCGGCGTCGAAGAACGGCATGTACACCAGGCCCTGCGGCGGACGGTTACGCCCGCGCGTTTCGACAATCGAGATCACTTCGCCACGGCGAGAAACCACTTTCACTTTGTCGCCACGACGCAGGTCACGCGCTTTCGCATCCAGCGGGTGAATAAACAGGACCGCTTCCGGGAAGGCGCGGTGCAGTTCCGGTACACGGCGAGTCATACTGCCGGTGTGCCAGTGCTCCAGTACGCGTCCGGTAGAGAGCCACAGGTCGTACTCTTCATCCGGTGCTTCCGCCGCCGGTTCGAACGGCAGTGCGAAGATCACCGCTTTGCCATCCGGTTTACCGTAGAACTTGTAGCCTTCGCCCGCTTTCACATACGGGTCGTTACCTTCGCTGTAACGCCACTGCGTTTCTTTACCGTTCACTACCGGCCAGCGCAGACCGCGTGCTTTGTGGTAGTCATCGAACGGTGCGAGATCGTGACCGTGACCGCGACCAAACCATGCGTACTCTTCGAACAGCCCTTTTTGCAGATAGAAGCCCAGCTCGCGGGATTCATCGTTCAGTTGATCTTCCGCCAGTTCGGATACCGGGAATTTGCTCACTTCCGGGGTGGCATACAGAACTTCGTACAGCGTTTTGCCACGCAGTTCTGGTTTCTTCGCCAGCAGCTCTTCCGGCCATACTTCTTCAGTTTTGAAGCGGCGGGAGAACTGAACTAACTGCCAGAGATCCGATTTTGCTTCGCCCGGTGCCTGTACCTGCTGACGCCAGAACTGAGTACGGCGTTCGGCGTTACCGTAAGCGCCCTCTTTCTCTACCCACATCGCCGTTGGCAGGATCAAGTCCGCTGCCAGCGCACTGACTGTCGGATACGGATCGGAGACGATGATAAAGTTGCGCGGATCGCGCCAGCCCGGCATACGCTCTTCATTAATGTTCGGTCCGGCCTGCATGTTGTTGGTACACATGGTCCAGTAAACATTCAGTTTGCCGTCTTTCAGCGCACGGTCTTGCGCCACCGCGTGCAGACCGATTTTCGCAGGAATAGTGCCGCTCGGGATATTCCACTTCTTCTCGCAGATATCACGGTGTTTCTCGTTAGTCACCACCATGTCCGCAGGCAGACGGTGAGCAAAGGTGCCGACTTCACGCGCAGTACCACACGCAGAAGGCTGTCCCGTCAGGGAGAACGGACCGCAACCCGGCTGGGAGATTTTTCCGGTCAGCAGGTGCAGGTTGTAGACCAGGTTGTTGGCCCACACGCCGCGGGTATGCTGGTTGAAGCCCATCGTCCAGTAGGAGATGACTTTCTTGTTCGGATCGGCATACAGTTGCGCCAGCTGCTCTAACTGGTCTTTCGGCACGCCGGTCATTTCGGCGGTTTTTTCCAGCGTATATTCAGCAACGAAGGCTTTGTAATCTTCGAAGCTCATCGGTTCGGAAGCGTCAGACCCCGGATTCTTCGCTGCTTTTTCCAGCGGATGGGTCGGACGTAAACCGTAGCCGATGTCCGTCGCACCTTTGCGCAGGTTAACGTGCTTGCTGAAGAAGTCCTGATTTATCGCATTGTTTTGAATGATGTAGTTGGCGATGTAGTTCAGGATCACCAGGTCAGACTGCGGCGTAAAGATGATACCGTTATCCGCCAGCTCGAAGCTACGATGCTGGTAGGTAGAAAGCACCGCCACGGTGACGTTCTGGTTAGAGAGACGACGGTTAGTGATGCGCGACCAGAGGATCGGGTGCATCTCCGCCATGTTCGCGCCCCACAGCACAAACGCGTCAGCCTGTTCGATGTCGTCATAGCAGCCCATCGGTTCATCCATACCAAAGGTACGCATAAAGCCAACAACCGCCGACGCCATACAGTGACGCGCGTTCGGGTCGATGTTGTTCGAACGAAAGCCAGCTTTGAACAGCTTGGACGCGGCATAACCTTCCCAGATAGTCCACTGACCAGAACCGAACATACCGATCGATTCCGGCCCTTTTTCTTTCAGGGCGGTTTTGAATTTCTCTTCCATCACATCGAAGGCCTGATCCCAGGTGATTGGGGTAAATTCGCCTTCTTTGTCATATTTACCGTTTTTCATACGCAGTAGCGGCTGCGTCAAACGGTCTTTACCGTACATGATTTTGGGCAGGAAATAGCCCTTAATGCAGTTCAGGCCACGGTTAACCGGTGCGTCCGGGTCGCCCTGACAGGCCACCACACGCCCCTGCTGCGTTCCGACCAGAACGCCGCAACCAGTACCGCAGAAACGGCACGGCGCTTTATCCCATTTAATGGCTTCCTGCTGACCAACAACGGCGCGGGCAACGCCCGGCACGCTGAGACCGGCAGCCGCCGCAGCGGCCGCAACGGCGTTAGCTTTCATAAAGCTACGACGACTGATTTTCATGGTGTTTCCTCACCTTGCTCTTCCTGCTGGTGATAAACCAGCGACACCGCCAGCACGCCCTCTACGTTGCGTACTGACTCAATGGTTTGGATCAGCGTTTCGCTGTCTTCTGCTTCCACCACCACAATCAACTGACCGCTCGGCGCGTCGCTGACAGCGACTTCACAGCCAGGAAAGACGTTTAGTTGAGTGCTGATGTCTGAAATTCGTTCGCTTTTGGCCTGCACGACCAGGCTGCAAACTTGCCAGTTAGTGTGCATGGAGATACTCCGCAGTTATGGCTGATACCGGACAGCTGGCTGCACATGCACCACATCCGTTGCAAAGTTGGCTATTAAGTTGCGGCTGGTAGATCCCGGAGAGCGTCGGGCGAAAGATAATTGCCATTGGCTCACAGCTATCCTGACAGCGGCGGCATTCAACTGACTGATATGCCAGGCACGCGTCCCCAATGGTGAACTGCAAATCCCAGGCCCTGGTGTGGCGCGGAGAAAATAGCGATTCGGGGCAAGCCTGCGCGCAGGCGTAACAGAAGCTGCACTCGTTGTTTTTGAAATTAACGCTCGGATAGCCGCCCGCACCGCGTTGCAGAATGTTGTTTTCACAAGCATTAATACAGGCATCGCAGCGGGTACAATGGGTCAGAAAATGAGATTCATCACCGGACCAGGGCGGACGGATACCGTTACTGGCTTTGCGCCAGCGACCAGTGAGTATGCCCCGACGGGATGCATCAATCTTCACATTGACCTTCCATCATTAACGCGCTCCACAAAGCTGGAGCGACCAAATAAACCGCATAATTAATAAGCCATTTTTATAGGCGCTAAGATATTAAAGGATGTGTCAAAGATGCATACCCCGATCGGGGTAAAACCTGTAGCAGGATCAAAAGAGTGGCGGGAAGGCAGGCAAAAATGGGCTTTTATTCACATTTCAATCGGTTATAAACAATTTTACATAGCGATAAATTCACCAAAGATATTTCTCCAGGCTTCACCATCCGTCAGCATATAACACCAAAAGAGAAGGTAAAGTTGTCTGAATATTCCTTAAGTTATTCATAAAGCAAATCAATAAATCTGATGAATATGTTAACCTTCAGCGACATCAACGATGAAAACCTATAAATGAAGAAGGAAAACAAATGAAGACCATTCTACCTGCAGTGTTGTTTGCCGCTTTCGCCGCCACCTCTGCCTGGGCGGCAGACAGCGTCCAGCCACTGGAAAAAATCGCCCCTTATCCGCAAGCTGAAAAAGGGATGAAGCGTCAGGTGATTCAGCTAACTCCGCAAGAAGATGAATCTACCCTGAAAGTAGAACTGTTAATCGGTCAGACGCTGGAAGTCGACTGCAATCTGCATCGTCTCGGTGGGAAGCTGGAAAGCAAAACGCTGGAAGGCTGGGGCTATGATTATTATGTCTTTGATAAAGTTAGCTCGCCAGTTTCGACGATGATGGCCTGCCCGGACGGCAAAAAAGAGAAGAAATTTGTCACCGCATATTTGGGCGATACCGGAATGCTGCGTTACAACAGTAAGCTGCCGATCGTGGTGTATACGCCAGACAATGTGGATGTGAAATACCGCATCTGGAAGGCAGAAGAGAAGATTGAGAACGCAGTCGTTCGCTAAACTGCTGTAAACTGCTCCCCCTGTAGGGCGGATAAGGCGGTTACGCCGCATCCGACATCCAACGCCCGAGCTGGTTGCCTGATGCGACGCTGGCGCGTCTTATCAGCCCTATGCCGCTGTGAAGTGCTGCGCCCCGTAGGGCGGATAAGGCGGTTGCGCCGCATCCGACATCTAACGCCCGAGCCGATTGCCTGATGCGACGCTGGCGCGTCTTATCAGGCCTACGCCGCTGTGAAGTGCTGCACCCCGTAGGTCGGATAAGGCGGTTACGCCGCATCCGACACTCAATGCAGGATGCGGCGCATCATTACAACGCAATATCCGCCACTTCTTTTTGAACGGGTTGCGGTTTTAACTGCGGTTTCGGCGTGCTGTCTGCCGCCTGCGGCTTATCATATTTCAGACCCAGCACTTCGCTGGTGTACTGCAACTCACGTTCTGTTGCCGCCACATCGCCGTTCAACTTGCTGCCATAAGACGGAACGATCGCTTTCAGCGTGGCCTGCCATTGCGGGCTGGAAACACGATCACCAAACACTTTTTCCAGTAGATTCAACATAATTGGTGCAGCTGTTGACGCCCCAGGAGATGCCCCCAGCAGCGCGGCAATGGTTCCTTGCTGGTCGCTGACCACTTCTGTTCCCAGACGCAGTACGCCGCCTTTCTCGGCATCACGTTTGATAATCTGCACGCGCTGTCCCGCTTGCCACAAACGCCAGTCCTCTTTTTTCGCCTGCGGATAGTACTCTTTCAACGCTTCAAAACGATCCTCTTCACTCAACATCACCTGACTCACCAGATATTTCACCAGATCGAAATTATCCAGCCCGACGTGCATCATCGGCATCACGTTGGAAGTAGTGGTGGAACTCATCAGATCCCACAGTGAACCGTTTTTGAGGAATTTGGTTGAGAACGTAGCAAATGGCCCGAACAGCACTACGCGTTTACCGTCCAGCACACGGGTATCGATATGCGGAACTGACATCGGCGGCGCACCAACGGATGCCTTACCATAAACCTTCGCCAGATGGTGATTAACCACATTCGGGTTTTCCGAAACCAGGAACTGACCGCCCACCGGGAAACCGGCGTAGTCTTTCGCTTCTGGAATACCGGATTCTTGCAACAGTTTCAGCGCCGCACCGCCCGCGCCGATAAAGACAAATTTTGCGCGGATGTTCTGTACAGTGCCATTTTTCAGATCCGCAACGGTGACGGTCCAGGTGTTGTCGTCATTACGTTTGAGGCTGCGGACTTCGCTACTGAGTTGCAGCGAGAAGTTAGATTTCTTCTGCAAGGAAGCAATTAACTGGCGAGTGATTTCACCATAGTTTACATCGGTGCCAATTTCTGTACGTGTCGCAGCCACTTTCTGCTGCGGATCGCGCCCTTCCATCACGAGCGGCGCCCACTCTTTGATTTGCGCGTGATCTTCGGAGTAACGCATACCGCGGAACAGCGAACTTTGTTGCAAGGCCGCGTAACGGGCGCGCAGGAAGTTGACGTTATCCTCGCCCCAGACAAAGCTCATGTGCGGAACGGTATTGATAAATGAACGCGGAGTACGCAGCACGCCGCGCTCGACCTGATGCGCCCAGAACTGGCGGGAAATCTGGAATGCTTCGTTAATAGCGACTGCTTTTTCGATACTGATGCTACCATCGGCGTTTTGCGGGGTGTAGTTGAGTTCCATCAGCGCAGAATGCCCGGTTCCGGCGTTGTTCCAGCCGTTCGAACTCTCCTGCGCAACACCCTCCAGGCGTTCCACCATTGTCATCGACCATTCCGGTTCCAGCTCCCGTAAATAGGTCCCCAACGTGGCGCTCATAATGCCGCCGCCAATCAACAGTACATCAGTTTCCTGCTCCTCGGACGCTTTCGCTTTTGCCGCCATCGAAACGGCATTAAGCCCCACGGCCATCGAGAAGAGCATGGCAGTCACTTTTTTCATCTTGTTAATGCCTTACTTTTAGTCGCTTTATTGCAGGTGAGATTTGCGCGGCATCAACGGTAACACTTAAGTAACAATATTTAAATAATGTTTATAAATTATATTCTAATTTTAGAAACATTATAATTTCGTTGATTAATTATAGGGTTATTGGAAATGAAGGGATTTTTAGAATATTGACCTGGCGGCAGCGATCCGCCAGGTCAGCGTCAAAACATTATGCCGTCCGGGCAACGGCATCACGCGAAGCTGCGTCGCGCTCTTCGCCAGTCAGTTCGCTAAGTTGCCCATTACGCATCTCCAGCAGGCGGTCGGCGTGGATAAAGTAGTGATCATCATGGCTGATAGCAAAGATTGTTTTACCCATCTCCTGCATCAACGGCAGCAGTACCTGATAAAACTCGCGGCGGAAGTGTGGGTCCTGATCCGCCGCCCATTCATCCAGCAGGATAATGTCGCGTTCTTCTGCCAGTGCCAGCAACAGTGCCACACGTTTTTTCTGCCCTTTCGATAACTTCAGGTTAACAATACGCCCGTTACTTAACTCAAGCTTATGACCCATTTTCAGCTGCGCCAGCCATTTCTCAACCAGTTGCGGGTTAGCAGGTTTTCCCTCCGGCCCCAGCAGTTGATCAAACAACCAGACATCGGTAAAGACTGCCGAAAACAGTTTGCGATAATCTTCCGGTTTTTCGCCGCTGATAGGGTTGCCATCCAGCAAAATTTCGCCACTTTGCGGCTGATACAAACCTGTCAGCAACATCGCCAGCGTCGATTTTCCGCTACCATTGCCACCAATCAGAAACAGCAGTTCGCCACGTTTAATGGTGAGGTTAATCGGTCCAACGGAAAACGCGTTATCCTGATAGCTAAACGTAACATTACGCAGCTCCAGCGTTTGCCAGTTGGGAAACGCCTGCGGGCGCGGAAACTCCGCTTTGAAAGGCGCGAGCGCGAATTTGTTCAGTTTGTTAAACGCCACCTGTGCCGTTAGCAGCGTCGGCAACGCACCAACCGCCGAAAGCAGCGGCGTACGCAGGAACAGCAGCGTCAGCGAATAGGTCGCCGCAACGTTGGTATCCGCCCAACCGAGACTGTTCGCCATCCAGAACACCAGACCAATAGCGCCCAACATCATAATGTTCGACCAGTTCACGGCACTAAGATGGAACGTATCAGCGCGAATAATATGATGGCGGTACTCTTGTGCATCGGGAATGTAGAGGTTTTTAAAAACGTACTCGGCGCGCTCGCGGTTCAGGGTCAGCTCTTTACGCCCTTCCAGCACGGTTTGAAAATCCGTGTACAGCTTGTCTTCGGTTTCACGCAGGGTCGCCATATGCTTGTACACCCGCGCCACCAGCACAAAACCGCCCCAGATGGTGACCGCCATCCAGATAGCCGTTACCAGCAGCATTTTGCCCGACAGCATCCACAGATACGCCGCTGAACCGATAGTGAGAATGACTCCCTGCACCAGTTCCGGCAGACGAACAAACGCAATGGTGATATTGCGTACATCGCTGGTTAACCCCGCCAGCAACGAGGCGCTGCCGAGTTGTTCGATACGCTCGACGTGAGTATCCAGAATCCGCTTAATAAATTCGCTACGCAGTCGGTAAACGAAGTGATGTCCCAGTGTGGTGAGCGCCAGTTGCGATCCCAGCGTCACTGCCATCAACAGCAGCAATAAACCCAGAAACTCCGGCAACACCAGCAGACTGGTATCCGCCGTTTCGATAAGGCGCTGATTGATAAAAGCAATTAAGCCAATACCTAATGCCGCGCTGGCGAGACTTAGCGCCATCACACTGATAAATGGCCAGCGATACTGCCGCCAGACAAGTACAAGAAGTTCCATGCAGAAAACCCGGACAATGAATTACAGCCCGCAGTTTAAACATCTCCGCGCGCACAGCAATAATAATTCTTATTTTTATTCTTTTTTACCTGCCTGACGGAATGTCAGGTTGTAGCGGCAGTCGGCGGTGAGTGGATGAAACCCAGCTTTTATTGGTTGAATACCGTGATAAAACAGCCGCGATTCACCGCCCCACACCACCACATCGCCATGTTCCAGCAGCAGTCGTTTTAGCGGATCATTTCGTTGCAGGCCGCCAAATTGGAAAATAGCGGGTAAGCCCAGAGAAACAGAAACAATCGGCGCACGCAGGTCTGGTTCGTCTTTATCCTGATGCAGCGACAGTTTCGCGCCCGGGGCGTAGCGGTTGATGAGGCAAACATCAGGCTGAAAGTCTGGATAGCCCGCCGCCGTGGCCGCCCGCTGACATAAATCATGAAAACTTTGCGGTATCGCTGGCCACGGTTGTTCCGTTTGCGGATCAATGGGCGAATAGAGATAACCCTGTCGATTGGTGGTCCATCCCATATGTCCGCAGTTGGTCATCGCCACCGACATGGTATACCCGCCCGGGGTAACCATCTGGCGAAACGGCGACTGGCTGGCAACGTCATTAATATCGCGGATCAGTTGTTCCGCAGCGTTAAAAGCAAAACGGCGCAAAATCACCGCGCCGGAAGCCAGCGATTCTTGCCACGGCTCTGCATCAGCAAACAGATCCAACATTACATCTCCTCATGTTCAGCTTCGCGGCGCAGCAGGTGCGCTTTGCGCGACACGCCCCAGCGGTAACCAGAAAGTGCGCCATCACCGCGTACTACCCGATGACAGGGTATTACGATAGCTAACTTGTTGGCGGCGCAGGCGCTGGCTACGGCACGTACCGCTTTCGGTTTGCCAATCGCGTTCGCCAGTTGCTGGTAACTCACCGTTTCACCACAAGGTATAGTGCGTAGCGCCTGCCAGACTTGTTGTTGAAAAGCGGTTCCCCGAATATCCAGTGGCAACGTCAGCGGCGTATCGCGGTTATTGAGACTGACTATTACCTCGCGCACGTGTTGCTGAAACGTCGGATCAGCGGGAGTGTTGTCAGCGGCAGGAAACATCTGCTGCAGTTCGCTGATTAATGTCGCGTCATCATCGCCCAGTAATATTGCGCAAATCCCCCGCTCGCTTTCCGCCACCAGGCAACGCCCCAGTTCACAATCGGCCAGTGCATAACGCACAGCCAGGTTTTCGCCACCGTGGCGAAACTGTTTAGCCGTCATGCCCAGCGTTTCGTCGGCTTTGCGGTAATAACTACTGCCGTCGGGAAATCCAGCGTTCAGAATCGCCCGGGTGACGCACTCCCCTTTCGCCAGCGATTCGCGCAAACGGCGAGCGCGCCAGGCCTGTTGCCAGGCTTTTGGCGTCATTCCGGTCGTGGCTTTAAATAAACGATGTAGATGGAACGGACTCATCGCCACCTGGTCGGCTAAGGCTTCCAGCGTCATGGGCGATTCCTGTTCCAGCAGTCGACAAGCGTGGGTGATTTTATCCAACCGATGTTGCTGGGCGTTGGCTTTATCAGGTTGGCAGCGTTTGCAGGGGCGAAACCCAGCGGCGAGTGCCTCACTGGAATTGGTATAGAAGGAGACATTTTCCCGCAAGGCATGTCTGGCACGGCAAGACGGGCGGCAAAAGATACCCGTGGTACGCACGGCGAAAACAAATTCGCCGTCGACGTGCGGGTCGCGGGCTAAGACAGATTGCCAGCGTTGATCGTCAGTTAAGCATGTGGCGTTTTTCATAATCAGCTCCCTGGTTAAGGATAGCCTTTAGTCTGCCCGGTCACCATCACGCAAAAACCAACAATCTTGCGCTTTAATTTTTTTCGCTGACAAGGAAGCTTTTAAACTGTGGTGACATCCAGGTTTTAAAGCTATCGCCTTCTTTGGTGATCATATAAACCGCCAGCCCTTCCCGGCGAACAACCTCTTTGGCTTTCTCCGGCCCGAGTACCATCAAGCCAGTATCCCAGGCATCGGCTTCCAGCGCCGTCGGAGCGATCACCGTCACGGATACCAGATTGTGTTCGATGGGACGCCCGGTTTGCGGATCGATAACATGGGAAAGACGTTTGCCGTCCAGTTCGTAATAGTTACGGTAGCTGCCAGAGGTGCTAATCCCATGACCGTTGATATCCACCACAGCCTGAACCGCGTTTTCTTTATCGGTTGGTTTTTGAATCGCTACCCGCCACGGCAGGTCTTCACCGTTCATACCACGGCTGTTCAGCGCGCCGCCCACCGACACCAGATAGCGGGAAATCCCTTCCTGCTCCATCAAGCGTGCCAGGTGATCCGCCGCATAACCTTCACCGACGGTGGAGAGATCGACATATAAATCCGGCAGGTCTTTTTGCAGATATTGCTGGTGGGACTGATTAATCACCGTCAGGTGCTGTAAGCCGGTTTTGGCTTTCATCGCATCGATCTGTTCCTGGCTCGGAATTTGAACCGGCTGTTGTTCCGGGCCAAAGCCCCACAGATTCACCAGCGGCCCGACGGTTATATCCATCGCACCATCGGTCCTTGCGCCAATGCGCAGCGAGGTGGTGACGATATCGGCCATCGCTTCACTTACCGGCCACGGCGACAAACTTTGCGAGTCGTTAAAGCGCATCAGCGCGGAATCTTTTTTATAGGTCGAAAGCAGCTGATCGTCGGCGTCCAGCTGGGTCTGAATCTTTTCTTTAAGTTCGGCGCTGCGTTTGGCGTCAATGCCCGGGATGCTGGCACGCCAGAAGGTACCCATAGTTTTGCCTTCAAGAACGGTAACTTCAGTAGCGTGGGTTTTGGCGGGTTGTGGTTTTTGATCGCAACCAACAAAGAAGAGCGCGGCAGCCAGCAGTGCCACGCGGGTAAAGCTTATTTCCATACGTGATTATCCTCATGCGAACAATCGCAAGAGTACACCAAAAAAAAGCGTTTGTACGCTGAAAACAATGAAAAAAGGGCCCGCAGGCCCTTTGTTCGATATCAATCGAGATTAGAACTGGTAAACCAGACCCAGAGCTACGATGTCATCAGTGTTGATGCCAGCAGCGCGGGTGAAGTTATTGTCGTCCAGCAGGTTGATTTTGTAATCAACATAGGTGGACATGTTTTTGTTGAAGTAGTAGGTAGCACCAACATCAACATATTTCACCAGATCTTCGTCGTCGTAAGTACGACCAGCGATGTTGGCATTCAGATTTTTACCTTTGGACTGCAGGTAAGCAACAGAAGGACGCAGACCGAAGTCGAACTGATACTGGGCAACCACTTCAAAGTTCTGGGCTTTGTTCGCCCAGCCTAAATCACCAGCCAGAGTTGCGTTATAAGTCTGGGTGTACTGAGCAGCCAGGTAGATGTTGTTAGCGTCGTATTTCAGACCACCAGTGTAGGTTTCTGCACGATCACCATTACCGATGAAACGAGCACTGTTGTTCTGATCTGCGGTGCGTTTGGAGCTGGAGATCGCACCACCGAAGCTGAAGCCTTCACCGATGTCATAAGTGATAGAACCACCAACACCGTCACCGTTCTGCTCAAGAGCATCACGACCGTTGTTGGTCATGCCTTCGCCGCTTACGCTACCGTTTTTGCCCTGGTACTGAACAGCAAAGTTCAGGCCGTCAACCAGACCGAAGAAGTCGGTGTTACGGTAGGTCGCGAAGCCGTTACCACGCTGCTGCATGAAGTTGTCAGAACCGTAGGTGTCGCCACCGAATTCTGGCAGCACGTCGGTCCAGGAGGTTACGTCGTAAACAACGCCGTAGTTACGACCGTAGTCGAAAGAACCAACGTCCTGGAATTTCAGACCAGCAAATGCCACACGGGTCCAGGAGTTGTTTTCGCTTTCAGGAGCGTTGCCCTGGATCTGATATTCCCACTGGCCGTAACCGGTCAGCTGGTCAGTAACCTGAGTTTCACCTTTGAAGCCAAGACGCATGTAGGTCTTGTCGCCATCAACCTTATCGTTGTCGGAGAAATAGTGCAGGCCGTCTACTTTACCGTACAGATCTAATTTGTTGCCGTCTTTGTTGTAAACTTCAGCAGCATTTGCTGCGCCTGCTACCAGCAGAGCTGGGACCAGGAGGGACAGTACTTTAACTTTCATGTTATTAACCCTCTGTTATATGCCTTTATTTGCTTTTTTATGCCACTGCATACTGATTAACCCTCATTAATCAGTCGGCAGGTCCATTCTCCCCAAAAATGCAGAATAATCCAACACGAATATGATACTAAAACTTTTAAGATGTTTCAAATATCCACATAGGTATTTCAAAATGTAAATGTGATGGAACTTTTTCAGATTCTGATGTTTGAGCAAATAACGCACTAAACATCAAGTAAGATTATTTCGACCTTTAAAACAATAACTTAATCTTAAGTTATTGACCGCACTGAATGTTAAAACAAATTCTTCACTCGCAACTAAAATATGTCTCGCTATCATCATTAACTTTATTTATTACCGTCATTCATTTCTGAATGTCTGTTTACCCCTATTTCAGCCGGATGCATCGCATCCGGTTTTTTTTACCCTTCTTTACACATCTTTTATTTTCTTGTACTACCGTAGCAAAATTATAACAATCGTTAACCATTTCGTAAAAAACCAACAACAATTACCGACAAAATCTATCTGCACTATTTTCCTGATAATTTTCTTCACGCCTGTGGGTTATTTGTACATTAACAAGGCATTTGTACATTTATTTACCGCAGGGAAAAATGTGAAATATCGTCGGCGAATGCCTTAACATCAATCAGGTAAGAGTCTGGAATTTCACACTGTACCCTTTATACTGCCCTATCACTTTGCGAAGTTTTAACAGGTCATAAACACGAATGCGTCAGAAAGAGACAACGGCCACGACCCGCTTTTCACTCCTACCGGGGAGCATTACCCGCTTCTTTTTACTGTTGATCATTGTGTTACTAGTGACGATGGGTGTAATGGTACAAAGCGCCGTTAACGCCTGGCTGAAAGATAAAAGCTACCAGATTGTTGATATTACCCATGCCATCCAAAAGCGCGTCGATACCTGGCGTTATGTGACCTGGCAGATTTACGACAACATTGCCGCGACGGCCTCTACCTCCTCCAGCGAAGGGTTGCAGGAGACGCGCCTGAAACAGGATGTCTATTATCTGGAAAAACCGCGCCGCAAAACGGAAGCCCTGATCTTTGGTTCTCACGACAACTCAACGCTTGAAATGACCCAAAGAATGTCCACTTATCTGGATACATTGTGGGGCGCAGAGAATGTACCCTGGTCGATGTACTATCTGAACGGCCAGGATAACAGCCTGGTTTTGATCTCCACCCTACCGCTAAAAGATCTGACCTCGGGATTTAAAGAATCGACTGTCAGTGACATTGTTGATTCTCGTCGCGCAGAGATGTTGCAACAGGCCAACGCCCTGGATGAACGTGAAAGTTTTTCTAACCTGCGCCGCCTGGCCTGGCAGAACGGTCATTATTTTACCCTGCGTACCACCTTTAACCAGCCGGGACATCTGGCGACGGTAGTGGCTTTTGATCTGCCTATTAATGATTTGATCCCGCCGGGGATGCCGTTGGATAGCTTCCGTCTGGAGCCAGACGCGGCCGCAGCGGGAACCAATAATAATGAGAAAGAAGCGGCGGATAGCGTCAGTATCCACTTTAATAGTTCGAAGATTGAAATCTCTTCGGCGCTCAACTCCACGGATATGCGTCTGGTCTGGCAGGTTCCTTACGGCACATTGCTGCTGGATACGTTGCAAAACATTCTCCTGCCGCTGCTGCTGAACATCGGTTTGCTGGCGCTGGCGCTGTTTGGCTATACCACCTTCCGCCATTTCTCTGGCCGTACCACAGAAAGCGTACCCAGCACGGCAGTGAACAATGAACTGCGCGTTTTGCGGGCCATCAATGAAGAGATCGTGTCGCTGCTGCCACTCGGCCTGCTGGTTCACGATCAGGAATCGAACCGCACAGTAATAAGCAATAAAATTGCCGACCACCTGCTGCCGCATTTGAATCTGCAAAACATCACCACTATGGCAGAACAGCATCAGGGCATCATTCAGGCGACGATCAATAACGAACTGTATGAGATCCGTATGTTTCGCAGCCAGGTCGCGCCGCGTACACAAATCTTCATTATTCGCGATCAAGATCGCGAAGTACTGGTGAACAAGAAACTCAAGCAAGCGCAGCGTCTGTACGAGAAGAATCAGCAAGGCCGGATGGCCTTTATGAAAAATATTGGCGACGCACTAAAAGAACCTGCACACGTCCTGGCGGAAAGCGCAGCCAAACTCAACACACCGGAAAGCAGACAACTGGCGAATCAGGCTGATGTGCTGGTGCGCCTGGTTGATGAAATCCAGTTAGCGAATATGCTTGCCGACGATAGCTGGAAAAGCGAGAGCGAGCTTTTCTCCGTGCAGGATTTGATTGATGAAGTCGTGCCTTCCGTGTTGCCAGCCATCAAGCGTAAAGGTCTTCAGCTACTGATTAACAATCATCTAAAAGCACACGATATGCGCTGTGGCGATCGCGATGCCTTACGCCGTATTTTGCTGTTACTGATGCAATATGCTGTCACTTCGACGCAAATGGGGAAAATTACCCTTGAGGTAGACCAGGACGAATCTTCCGAAGAACGTCTGACTTTCCGCATTCTGGACACCGGAGATGGCATAAGCATTCATGAAATGGATAATTTGCACTTCCCGTTCATCAACCAGACTCAACGCGATCGCTACGGCAAAGCAGACCCGTTGGCATTCTGGTTGAGCGATCAACTGGCGCGCAAGCTAGGCGGTCATTTAAACATCAAAACGCGCGACGAGCTTGGTACACGTTATTCCGTGCATATTAAAATGCCCACTGCGGAGCCAGAAGTGGAAGAGGAAGAAGAGCGTTTACTGGATGATGTTAGCGTGATGATGGACATAACTTCCGCAGAAATTCGGAATATTGTCACTCGCCAGTTAGAAAATTGGGGGGCAACCTGCATCACACCGGATGAAAGATTAATTAGTCAAGATTATGATATCTTTTTAACGGATAATCCGTCTAATCTTACTGCCTCTGGCTTGCTTTTAAGCGATGATGAGTCTGGCGTACGGGAAATTGGACCTGGTCAATTGTGCGTCAACTTCAATATGAGCAACGCTATGCAGGAAGCGGTCTTACAATTAATCGAAGTGCAACTGGCGCAGGAAGAGGTGACAGAATCGCCTCTGGGCGGAGATGAAAATGCACAACTCCATGCCAGCGGCTATTATGCGCTCTTTGTAGACACAGTACCGGATGATGTTAAGAGGCTATATACTGAGGCAGCAACCAGTGACTTTGCTGCGTTAGCCCAAACGGCTCATCGTCTGAAAGGCGTGTTTGCCATGCTTAATCTGGTACCCGGCAAGCAGTTATGTGAAACGCTGGAACATCTTATTCGCGAGAAGGATGTCCCAGGAATAGAAAAATACATCAGCGACATTGACAGCTATGTCAAGAGCTTGCTGTAGCAAGGTAGCCTATTACATGAACAATATGAACGTAATTATTGCTGATGACCATCCGATAGTCTTGTTCGGTATTCGCAAATCACTTGAGCAAATCGAGTGGGTGAATGTTGTTGGCGAATTTGAGGACTCTACAGCACTGATCAATAATCTGCCGAAGCTGGATGCGCATGTTTTGATTACCGATCTCTCCATGCCTGGCGATAAATACGGCGATGGCATTACTTTAATCAAGTACATCAAGCGCCACTTCCCAAGTCTGTCGATTATTGTTCTGACCATGAACAATAACCCGGCTATTCTTAGTGCGGTACTGGACCTGGATATCGAGGGGATCGTTCTGAAACAAGGTGCGCCGACCGACCTGCCGAAAGCCCTCGCAGCGCTACAAAAAGGTAAGAAATTTACTCCGGAAAGCGTTTCTCGGCTGTTAGAGAAAATCAGCGCTGGCGGTTACGGTGACAAGCGCCTCTCACCAAAAGAGAGTGAAGTTCTGCGCCTGTTTGCCGAAGGCTTCCTGGTTACCGAGATTGCTAAGAAGCTGAACCGGAGTATTAAAACCATCAGTAGCCAGAAAAAATCCGCAATGATGAAGCTGGGTGTCGAGAACGATATCGCGCTGTTGAATTATCTCTCTTCTGTGACGTTAAGTCCGGCGGATAAAGAGTAATTTCCCGCAGTCCAGATAAGCACCGATTACCGGGTGCAACGTAAACGTCTTATCCGGCCTACAAATCCTAATATTTCAATATATTACTACTTTGTAGGCCAGATAAGACGCGCCAGCGTCGCATCTGGCATTTGCACCGAACGCCCCTACGATTCCCGTGCTTTCCTGACCCTCTCGGCATACATCGTCAGCGTCTGCTTTATGACATCTAACGTCACTGGCTTAGACAGGCAGCTATCCATACCGGACTCCAGACACCGCTGTTTCTCTTCGGCCAACGCATTGGCCGTTACTCCTATTACCGGTAACGTAAGTCCCAGCTGGCGGATACGTTGCGTTAACCGGTAACCATCCATATTCGGCATGTTGACATCACTTAGCACAATATCAATGTGATTCTTACTAAGAACATTAAGTGCATCAACACCATCATTCGCCGTCTTACACTGATAGCCCAATGATCCAAGCTGATCGGCTAACAGACGACGGTTAATCGGATGATCGTCCACAACCAGAATCATCATATCGTCGTTATTGCTGACCACTTTGTCGGTCGACGGCAGAGAGTTAGCAGGATCGTCACTCTCCATTTCTATCAAATAGATGCGCGCCAGCAATGCCGGTAGCTCGTGCGGGGCTGCCACACTGTGTACCCATTCACCAGGTTTTTTCTCCAGGGGGATGCCAATATGGCGACGACAGAAAGTTACAACCGCCCTGCCCTGCCATTTTTTACTCACCACATCATCGGTGATCAACACATCTTCGGGGATCGGCTCCTGCCCTTCGTATGTTGCAACGACTATGCCGCTACGCTGCAAACTGGTTTCAAGGAACTGACAGAGCGATGCATTGCGAACCACCAGCCAGCAACGTTTACCCGTTAATCCTTCGACACCTTTTTTCTGCGGGTACTGCGCGCCATACAGTGGAATACGCACCGCAAACTGGCTGCCCATTCCCGGTTCAGAATCCACCGAGATGTCACCGTCCATCATACTGATCAGTTTTTCACAAATCGCCAGCCCCAGACCAGTACCCTGGAAGTTACGCTGTACACCCGTCCCCACCTGGAAGAATGGGTCAAATAACCGCACCACTTCTTTCGCTGGAATGCCCACCCCGGTATCACGTACGCGAATAGAAAGATAATCACCATCAACGCGAACATGCAGAACAATGCAGCCGGTATCAGTAAATTTAATAGCATTACTCAACAGGTTGGAGATCACCTGCTGTAAGCGCATTGGATCGCCATTGAGCGCCATCGGTACATCTGGCTCAATAAAACAGTACAAACCAAGTTGCTTGCGTACCACCAGCGGCAAATAGTTGGCGGTGATGTGGTTCATAACTTCGCGCGGCGAAAACTCGCGTGGTTCGATTTTCAACTGTTCCGATTCAATCTTCGAGAAATCGAGAATGTCGCTAATAATTTTCAATAACAGGCTGGAAGAGTTGTTCATTGCCGTCACCAGACGGTCAACACCTTTTGGTAACTCTTTGGTTTGTAATAGATCCAGGTTACCGATAATGCCATACAGCGGCGTTCGCAGTTCGTGGCTGACGGTAGCAAGGAACATCGATTTTGACTGGCTCGCCTGTTCTGCCGCCTGCGCCATTTCCTGCAGCGACTCTTCCATCTTCACGCGTGAAGACACATCTACCAGTACGCAAATTGCCACGTTTTCATTACGATAGCGTGAGTGAACAAAGCTGATCTGCAGATTGGTATTGTTACTGGTAAGGACATCGACAAAATTGACCTGCTGGCCACAAATAATTTGCGTCAGCCGTTGACGATCCTCATGCGTAAGCATGTTGAGATAGGTATGCGCCAGTTCGTTACTCAAAATGTTGACGCCATCGACAGTTCGCAAAATGCAGATGCCCACAGGCGCAGAGGCGACTATCTTGCGGTTAAACTGCTCATGCTCTTCCAGTCGCTGGGCGTCACTTTCCGCCGGAATAAAAATACGTCGCTCATACATCCGTGCGAGGGTAAATAATGCAGCCCCCGCAATCACGTTCAGCAAAATCGCGTTAAGTATCAGCATGCGAATACGTTCCAGCACCTGATCAACAGGCACTGAATAGACAATACTTAGCGAAGACGGCGGTAGATTTTTCTTCAGCACCAGCTCACGGAAACCTGGCGTATAGCCAAACCAGGATCGCTCCTGCATCCAACGCGGTTCGGCTTTGATCTTACTTTCCGGTCCGGTCAGCGAAATCAGGGTATGACCATTTTCATCAAGAATGGTGACGCCCATCGGCAACGTACCCGGCAGGAAGAAGTTCTCCATCCGAATTGTCTGTTCTACGCCTAAAAGCGCTTGCAAACGGTTTGCCAGATAAATTGGCGTCAGCGCATAGAAATATCCCACTCCAGGGCGCGGCCCTTCACTGATCCAGAAAAGGTTACTGCCGCTGTCATCCTGTGGCGCGTTACGATATTTGTTAATGCGTTCATGCAGGGCTTTCAGAGCAGTGTCACGTTCGACGGGCATATCACGCAGGCCAAAGTTGGCCATACAGAGGTTATCGCTGCCGATTAAAAACACGCGGTTGAGATCGTAAGCCGCAGAGAAATTATCGCGCCAGTAGCGCATAAACCACGCCAGTGACTCCAGGGAGCCTCGCCAGGTGTTACTCATTGCGGAACAATCGGAATCAGCAAACAGCGGTTCGAAAACCGGCACATCCGCTTGCGTTTCACGCCCACGCGTAGAAAGCACGCCGTTTTCCACGGATAAGCGATTTTCAGCAATGTACTTCAGCTCTTTCATGACATCAGAGGTGCGCTGAATAAACCGCTGGGCCTGATCGGAGCTTAGATTAAATTCCTGACGAATCTCAGATTCTCGTTGATGTAAAGCGTTGACGATGTAAAACACTGATGAAAAAGCAATCAACAGCCAGATCAATAACGCCAGCGCTCTGAACATGTAGCGCGAGACTTTCAGGGTTGTGCGAAAAGAAGCCAGGTATTTCAAAGGGGCGAAGCTCCGCCTCAGGTGAACGATGGAGTGTGGTTAAGGTAGCGGTAAAAGTGTGTCACCGCAATGTTCTGTCACCATTGCAACACGATGTTCGCTTAGAAACCATTGCCTTAACCAGGGAAGCCGCAAAAAATGGACAGATTTCAGAACGCACAATGAGAAATGACCATTCTGCCGACGCTTGTTAATGGTTATATCCTGGCGTAGGCAGATAGCCCAGCAGTCTTATCTGAAAAAAGAGTGCCGGGCAAAGTGTGAATGAAGGGATCACCAGTCAAAACTTTTCACCAGCGTCAGTTCACCGGCATTACGCATCGGCACAATAAACGTTTCCTGTTTCTCATTGACCGACCCCTCATCGGTGATCAGCGTCAATTGGGCGGTGGTTAATTCCGTTTCGCTGCGCCCGCCGAAGTAGTTGATATACACCTGATAGCGCCCGTGAATCGGCGCTGGCATAGCGAAAATCTCTGGTCCGTAACCTGTCGTGACATCCATATCCAGTGCGCCACTGTTTTTCAGCACTGTATTACCGTACCAGGCATGTTCACCGTCAGGCGTAACGACATGAAGATCGAGGTCGGTATTGTCCGTATCCCACGAGAGAACCAGCCGTAAACGCGCGCGAATCGCCCCAGCCCCAGGCGTAGAGTAAAACTGCATTTTTTGTCTGCTTTGCCCATCGGGGCTGATGACCTGCACACTGTTACTGCCTTCCGTGAAAATATAAGGGCGCGCAAAAGAACCATCGGATTCAATTCTCTGTGGCATGCTGGCACCGTTGACCACCAGCCGGCCCTGCTGGACTTTGCCCGCCGCAGCATAGTTTTTTATTTTGCCGCGGATTTGCGCAGAGATATTTTGATCATCCGCCATGTTGACGGATGACGCGGGGTAATTGATCGACTGTGAAAAACTGGCATCTTCGCCATCTGCCGGATGCCAGCCAGAGAGCGGCGCATCAATCTCGACTTCCTGCACACCTTCGCTGTGGGCAACCGGTGAAAGCGCCACCAGTAACAATGGAAGAAAAATCTTTCGCATAGCATTAGTCCATTAATAATTGTCGGGTCAGCGTTTCGATATAGTTCTCATCAAGCCCGGTGGGATAACCATCAAAGGCCAGGTGCAGATACTCATGAGTTAAATCAAGCCGATCCTGAAGCGTAAAGAAATTACGAATAAATAGTCGTTTTTGCTGCCGATCGGTAAAGGGGAACCCCGAGACTAAACGGCAAACCGCAAACACATCTGGTTCGTTGTAACCCGTCTCGCCTTGTAACACGCGTCGCCACTGGGGCATTTTTTTCGCCAGCCAGGCTTTCGCTTTTGGCAGAATCTGGCAAGTGGAGCGTGGTGCTCCCCAGCGGCTAAGGCTGTTATCGGGATAGGCAAAGGCGAGTATCTGGTCGTAACGTTCACCTTGCCCCGCCTGGGTAGTGGCTTTACGCCAGGATAGCGTGCCTTCGGCAGCACGGCTGCCGTGATAATGAACCGGATCGCCCGCGTAAATGAGATCCTGCGTCCAGGCGGTCATCGTCCGCGCGCCCGTGGTGGCTGGCGAAGCAGAAACACGCTGAGTGGCACTACTGTCCGGAATGGTCAGGCAATCGCCTTCCCGATCGGCGTTTTGCTGTAAAAACGTGCGAATCGCCACGGTCATGGCTTTCGCAGCTTCAGGAGGCGTACTTTTCGCCTCGCGATCCAGAACTCTGGCAACATACTCTTCACGATCGAGATGCGACTGTAATTTCAGTTTGCCCTTCTCCATCAGTAACGTCGTCTCACCATGGCTAACAAACGTAATATGGTTACCATTGGCGAACGTCACACGATAGCGCCCATTGAGCACACCTGGTTTTACTGCCGTCGTGCTCTTTTCCGCAGTGACTTTCTTCACCGGATAGCGAGCAAACAGATCCACCAGTACACATTGCCCGCTGGCAACTTGCGTCGGCACAGGCAAGACCTGATTAAGTACCGTCGCATAACGAGTCAGTACCGTTTTACTGGTGCCGCCACCTGAAACCCACAGAGGCGTGCCATCGGTTAACCATCCGGCAAAACCGCCCTGGCGAATTTCCTGTTTATCATCGGCAAACCAACTCCAGGTTTTCACCCGCACTCGACTACCGAGCATAGACGCGACACCGATTTTCGCATCGTCCAGCACCACATCCAGTAAGACTTCCTGAGCTTTGTTTTGCGCGGGTAAAGTCGCTAATGAATCAAGCAGCGACGTAACGGTTACCGACGTTTCTGGTTTCAGCGTAGAAAGAGAGGCTAACCACGCCGGAGCCTGACGCTGTTGCCAGTATTGCCCCCATACATCCGCGCTAATATGCAACCGCTGCGGCGCAAAATAGAGTCCACAGGAGCGCACCAGTGCGGTATCGCGCGTTATGCTCTCCCCTGCCTGACAACAATAAACCTCTTCCGGGGAGTTGCCGCGACACTGGTATGGCTGCTCCGGTTGATGGGTATCCTCCAGCCAGGCGTAAACATACAGCTTCCATAAACTCCCTAACGGTGTGGTGAGCGAGTCAGGTAACGTCGAGACATTTGTCACGCCTGATGACGACAGCTGATACAGTTGATCGTGCTGCGCCCCCCGCAGCGCCAGTTGTAACGGCGTCTCCTGTGCAACCGTTGGCAGAGTAACCAACGCCAATAGCCAGACGATTCTGCGCCAGTTCACTTATTTCACCTGCATCCCGGTCCATTCACTACCTGCCGCAACGCTTTGCTGTGAAGGCGCATAGGAACGCACATAGCGAGCGGGCGGTAGAACGAATTGCCCTTTTTGCGAGAAGCGCAGCAAATGGCGGAAAGTGACCGTTCCCGTCAGTTCTTTCACCGGCACCATATAAGCCAGTTCGCCCATTTCATTACGCGCTTTTTCCAGCAATTGCCCCTGCTGTTTCCCGGCGTTAGGTTTATTGACTGATATTCCCCACGTTGTCCGCTCAACATCGGCTCCCGGCGGCAGCGGTACTTCTACCTGACCGTAGCGCAGAGATGCATCCTGCTCGTTAGTAAGAGTGATTTCATCGAGATACAGCGCATCGCTGTCAATCTCATTGCGGGTCACCGGCTGCAGAGTAAAGCTCATCTCTTCATCACCTGGGATCAACCGATACAACTGGCGTTCAACAGTCACCGGAATGTTACTTTGTTGAGCCGTTTTTGCCGGTTCTCGCCAGCGGACCTGCACGTTTTGCGGCGGTAATTCGTCACCAAAAGAGAGAATTTCCGGCACGCCCTGACCAATCCAACGCCAGTATTCGCCTCCTCCGGTAACCTTCCGTTTAGACCATGCGCCCGTCGGCGCTGGCAACACAACCGGAGGTGTCGTCGCCATATATTTCGCCAGCCAGTTCATGGTCAGTGCACGCTCGATACTGGATTGTTGAGCGGTTAAACCGCTTAAAATGGCTGCCGCCTGGGTAGTGTCGCCACCGCTATTGAGCAGCACAACCGTGTGCGCCAGCGGTTGGTTGCTGTTTGCCGCTTTATCCCAGGCATATTGCTGGACCTGTGGCATGACAGTGGACTTCAACTGCGCTTTTTTCAGCATCGTCATGGTTAAGACGTTTGCCACTGCATCAGCCAGTGGAGATTCCGGCGTATCGAGAATCAAGCTGTCATTGATATCGCTGGTGTCTTCCTGAGAGACATCTTCAGCTTTCGTTCCGCGCCGGGCGATAGTTTCATCCAGCCCTTTCAACAATGTTTTGCACGGCAGATTCATCTCCTGCGCCCACGCCAGCACCAGCGCCCGATGCAGTAACGGCATGTTGTCAGCCTGTTCCGCATAGCTGTCGAGCATATGCTGCCAGTATTCAGGTTGTTGCATTACGCCGAGCGCCTGACTGGCCTGCCAGTCGGCGTACCATGCCCATGCCGTCAGGAACGCGTCGCCGTTGCCATCTTCACCCCACCAGGTAAAGCGCGCGCCAGGCCCCGCCAGCTGCATCAGCCGCAGACGGTTATTCTGTATCATCTGGCGAATGTCGTTTGCGGCAGCACTCTGATGATCGGCAAGCGCACGCCAGGCGAGGCTCAGGGGGATCAGACGACTACCCGTGTTGATCACGCCCCCCCACGGCTCATCAACTAATGCATCGAGGTTATTGCGGAAAATCTCCTGCGGCGTTTCGCTACTTTGTATCCGGATGTCGCGCGCCTGCTCGGGCAACATGAGCACGTTATCTCCACCGCCGAGCATGACGTTTTTCTGCTGCTCAACGGGCCAGGTGTTATCAACAAAAGACAGTTTTGTGCTAATGCTGTCTTGTACTTGCCCATTTTGTTGCAGTTCTGCGCTTAACAAGCCAGATTGCTGAATGTTCTGCGTCAGCGAAATATAGTTCGCCCCTTTATGCAGCGTCAGCGTCTGGCGCAGCTCGTCGCCCGCAAATTTACTCACCAGCTCTACCGGTTCGTTATCCTGCTGACTGAAGATAAACAGCCCTGCCGCTGGTTTGTCGCCAAGGCGATAGACCGTTGGCATACTCCACTTCATGTAAAGATTTTTTTCCGAGCGCAAATAAGCGCGCCCCTGACCGACCAGTCCGTCGCCGTTCATCCCTCGAGCGGTAATGCGCCAGCGCGTTAACGAATCCGGCATCAGGAACGTAAAGTACGCTTTACCTTGTTTATCCGTGGTGAGCGACGGCATCCATGCCGCGGTATCAACTTCCTCACGCCGTGGACGTTCCAGCATTTTCACTCGTCGCTCGCTGCGGTTAGTCGCGCCAGGCGCAACAGGCTCGCTGGAGAGCGCCTGGTCGTAGCTGATAAATGACAGACTGGAACTGGTGCGCACATTGTTACGCCCCAGTGGATAGAAAAATTTGCCGATATTCGGCGCGATTTCCGGTTGCAGCGCGTAGATCATTTCATCGACCACGCCAACCGTTAACTGCGCGGAAACCGGTTTGCCCTTCAGCGACGAGGTTAATTCGACATTGACCAGTTCGCCCGGCTGGTAATGGGTTTTATCCGTTTTCACCCGAATATCTAACTGGGGAACGGCGACTTTGATCCCCGCGTTCTGAAAACTGTACTGCCCGTTACGGGTATACAGTACCGAAAAAGTGATGTTGGGCGCAAAGGAATTGCTCACCGGAACGCGGGCTTCATACTGGGTATCGTTTAAACGTTGTAACGTCAGCCAGTTTGCCGGATGCGATAGCAGCGACTGCTGTTCCACGCGATCGCGCTCCAGCGTCAATAATGCTTCATCAATTGGCTCCGGGAAGGTAATCAGCATCTTCGCAGTTTCACCAGGCTGGTACAGCGTTTTATCTGCCACAATATCTACCGTACCAGCATGCGCCGTGCTGCCCTTACCACTGACCGCATGGCTTAATCCTGCGAGAATTAAGCCGTCTTTATCGCGTAACGTCAGATTGTAGTCACCTGGTTTATCGAAATTAACGGTGAAGGATTTGCCACCAGACGGCAGATCTCCGCTGTGGCTTGTTCGGTCTTCCAGACGTAACCACTCATACTTAACAGGAACCTGCTTTGAAGATTCCAGCGCGGCATAACGGAAAACAACCGACTCACCGCTATTACTGTATTGTGCGGCGGTGCTTAGAGAGTAATGCGCCAGGCCACGTTCAATGAGGATCTCTTTGGTTGTGGTGACACGATATGCCGCGCCGTCGCTGGCGGAGACAGTCAGTAAATAGCGGCTCGGTTTATCTGCTGCGGGAAGATTTAACGCCACATGACCGCTGGCGTCTGAAACCGTTTCACTGCCTTCAAGCGACACCGGGAAACGCCCGGCATAGCGCAAATCGTTACCGACCATCGAAAGCTGTTGGGCGCGCAAACTTAACTGCACGCTGGCATTTTTTACCGGCTCGCCATCCGGGTAGAGCAGTTGCAGTTTGCCGCTTACCGCCTCGCCAGTTTTGAAATCTTTTTTGTCGAGAGCTAAACCAATCTCGAAATGGGGTTTGATGTAGTTTGCCACGCGAAAACTGCTGCTATAGACCTGCTTGCGGTAAGCCAGGCGTAACTCATAGCCCCCGGCGACGGCATTCTCTGGCAAGCGGAAACTCCCCTGCCCGCCATTACGCGCATCAAGCGTGACATCGACGGTTTGCAACAGGCTGCCGTTGGCGTCCAGCACCGAGAGTTTCGCCGGAGCACTGACGATGGGGGATGAATGCAGCGGGTCGTGAAACTCGCGGCCCATCACTTTGACATCAACACGATCGCCTGCGCGGTATAGAGGGCGATCGGTAAAGATATACAAGCGAGTATTGTAGATTTCGCTTTCGTAGAAGAAGTTCTCGGAGACAAAAACGCCGCCTTCAGCATCTTTACCCAGAATATATGAACGTTCAGGCGATATATGTTGTAACTGCAAGGTGCCGCTGTCATTGGTGACGCCTCGGGTCATCACGCCAAGACCGTCAGTCCACAGAATTTCTGATCCCGGCTTCGCTTCCCCCTGCTTTTTGCCAGCGGTCCACACCAGAAGCTCGTTACCCGACACTTTACTCAACGCAACGGTATTGGAGACAAACACCACCGTTGTTGCCCGATAACCGCCCACCATCGCTTCGACGAGATATAGCCCCGGCTCTTGTTTGCCGAGAGGAATATAGATGTTGCCAGGCTGCGGCGAGATGAAGTTACTGGATGCGCCTTCCAGTCTTACGCCTTGCTGCGGTTCAACCGGTTTTGCCTGCCATAGTGGATAACGGAACTGTTCCACCAGTGGATATTTCTTCAGCGGTGAAAACTGGCTGTTTTGTACATAACGGGAAGGTTTGATGATGGCATTGCCGAGCTGCAATTCCGGTAATGCCTGGGTCACATTCTGCCGTGACTGATAAGAGAAAGAACGCTGCATTACACGGCGAGATTTTCCGTACCAGTTATCCCATAGCCAGGTTAGCGTATTGTTCAGACCGTCGCCCAGATACTGCGGTTGTACCACAATGCGGTGCAAATTTTTCTGCTGACGCAGAAATGCCATCGGATCAGGAATACGATACAGGCGAACATCCACGCCGCCGTACTCTTCCATCTGATAACGTTGATAATCGCGACCCGGCGCTTCCAGCCGCACTTTCGCCTCTTCGCTGCTGCTAAAACTGCTGTCAGCAAGCAAAAAGAACGTTCCCCCGGCTGGCGGCGCATAATTGCTGGAAGGAAGCGAATCGTCAGCATTAGCAAGTCCCGTCCCCACAAGAGACAGGCACAGGCAGGCCGCTATTGCGCCAGAAAATTTAAACGATAAATGCCAATGAAATTGGGATTGGAATCGTTTGGTATCCATCGGGTGTCCTTCCATGTCATAAGTTGTTGCAGACTGACTGCGCGCATTCCGTTGTCAGTTTTCGTGGCGCTTCCGGTGTGGTAGATGACGTAACGCCCCATCCAGACCATTAAGTGCTGGGCATCGCCCTGATCAAAAAAAATCATATCGCCAGGCAGCGCCTGGTTTATGTCCTGGCCAATAAAATGGCTGTTGTACTGAATCAAATTAATCGCGGTCACATAGGGGCCGTTTTTCCCGTTCCCCTGATTCCAGTTTTGCGCCAGTTGACGCTGTTCAGGTGTTAACGTCATTTCAGGCGGCAAATACTGACTTGCTATGCCGTTACTTTTTAGCCATTTGCTGTCGTGAACTTTCAGCGCCTCGTTCGCTGCAAAGCGCACCAGGCCAGCGCAATCTTGCTGATACCAACGTGGACTTGGCCCCTGGCGTAGCTGTTCCTGCGCAATGCGCACAAACCAGGCACGAAAGAGTCCCGATTGTTCGACATTCAGCATTTCGCTATGAGCAACAAAACAACACAGCCAGCAAATCAGTGCCAGCAGTCCACGCCTCATAATGACTGCCAGTTGATTGGTAACCATTGCCAGGCGGCGCCCGGTTTCATCTGGTCCAGTTTCATCACATAACGAGGCTGTTGCGATAAAGCGTCCAGTTTCGGCATTAATAAAGTTTGCGCGGCGTTATAAAAAACCGGTTCGAGGTTCTTCGGCAGACTGGTCAGCGTTTCGTTACGCAGCAGTTTCGCCACGCCTTGTGGATTGATATAGACCGGAACGACGCCATCAGTGGGTATCACATCCACCATTGCCGGGCGGGTTTTATTCAATGCTTGCAGCGCGTTATTAACCAGCGAATCATCGAGAGAGAAAAGCAGCGTTTTGTTCTGCATGGCCAGCGACACACGGAAAAAATAATCCGACATTAATTGATCCGGTTGCACCGCCTGCGCTTTTGGATACTGCCCGTATCGGGAACTGACTTCGCGACGCCAGATTTGCGCATTGCCCTGCTGAGTTTGAGTTACCGGTAATACGCCTTCTGGCGCTTTGCTTTCACGAGCGCCAATATTTTGGGTAAACAGTTTTCCTGGCAATTGCGCCTGTTCGGCAGTGCCATCAAACTGACCGACAAACAGTGGGGTTTGCAGTTTTGAGTCTTCATACCAGCACAGCCCAGCTGCGCCATCTAATGCCCCATTCAACTTGACGTTTTCCTGGCTGATGTGCGAAAGCATCTCTTCAGCAATACCGTGCGAATACGGCACCGCCACGCAAAAGCTGGCACCAGCAGGCATACTGTTCCATACCGGCGTAAAATCGAAACTGGCATCTACGCTTGCGGATTCATCATTTAACGCCAGAAAACTGTGCCAGCCGTCGTTGCCCATTTCGAAGCGTACGCCAGCAAAAGAAGGCATTAATCGCTGGTAGCCAAAGCCCAGCAAATTTGCGCTGACAACAATGCGCTGACGGACGAGCGTTTTTTCGGCGGAGGATTGTAAACGCTCTTCCAGGCCAAAGCTGGCCTGCCAGCGTTTTTTACCGCTCAACAAATCACTTGCGATCGCCGTGGCTTCGGTATCCTGCTGGTCATCTTTAAACAGCATATCCGTGCTGGAAAAGACCACCATCTTGTCCTGATAAGTCGCGAACATCAGGGTGTTATTGCCGTTATAGCGCAACTGATAAACAGGGATGGTTTCATTATTTAGCTTGATGCTACTGATTTCCGTCTTGCTTAACTGGCTGTCGCTGGTAGCGGCAAACAGCAATGGCTCCAGTAGCTTGCTCAAGCCACTACGCTGGATAAGCACCATATAATGTGAAAGATGGCCTTGTTTATCGTGCCACAATGCCGCCTGCGCGGGCTGGTCTAAGAGTGAGGCAAAGAGTTTATCTTTCAGCGTTAAATCATGTTCGTACACAATGCGGCGAATACTGCCTTCAATGCCCAGACGGTCAGCATGGTTCTGATAATAGAAAACGAAATCTTCGCTCAGAACATCGTGGAGAAAAGGAATGGTAAGGAGATCTTTGGGAAGCTGGCTTAGAGAGTCGCTGTCGATAAAAAGGTCCGGCTCATTGAGATCGATTTGCAAATTATTGTGCACCACCAGCGGCGACAACGTTTTTTCTGGACCGCGGCCAGTGTATTGCAGTGCCCAGACGCCCGCGGAAAGGAGCGCAACAACACTGACACCTACAAGGCCATAAAATCGCCAGTCTTTTGCCTTTTTTTCACCGCTCATTGCCACATTCCTTGTGTATAACCGTTATTTTTGACGAACGAACCCGCCCTTTAGCGCGCCCTAATACGACAAAAGCCCAGACTCTGCAGCCTGGACTTTTCATTTCGAAGAAGGGATGTTTACTCCCTTCTGTCATGAAGCGATGAAATTATTCTTCTTCTGGCTCGTCGTCAACGTCCACTTCCGGAGCGATTTCATCATCCCCTTCCGCAGCACTGCCGTCGATGGTATCCAGATCTTCCTCATCAACCGGTTCAGCAACTCGTTGCAGACCCACCACGTTTTCATCTTCCGAAGTACGGATGAGGATCACGCCCTGGGTATTACGACCCACGATGCTGATTTCCGAAACGCGAGTACGTACCAGCGTACCGGCGTCGGTGATCATCATGATCTGGTCGCAGTCATCTACCTGCACCGCACCAACCACTAAACCGTTACGTTCGGTGACTTTAATGGAGATAACCCCTTTCGTCGCACGCGACTTAGTTGGGTATTCCGCCACCGCAGTACGTTTACCGTAACCGTTTTGCGTAGCAGTGAGGATTGCGCCATCGCCACGCGGTACGATCAGTGATACAACTTTATCGCCTTCGCCTAAACGGATACCGCGAACACCTGTGGTGTTGCAGCCCATTGCGCGGACAGAAGACTCTTTAAAGCGCACCACCTTACCTTCTGCGGAGAACAGCATCACTTCGTCTTCACCGCTGGTCAGATCAACGCCGATCAGTTCATCGCCTTCAACCAGTTTGATCGCCACTTTACCGGCGGTACGCAGACGGTTGAATTCGGTGAGGACGGTTTTCTTCACCGTACCGTTAGCGGTCGCCATGAAGACTTTCACGCCTTCTTCAAACTCAGTCACTGGCAGGATGGCGGTGATACGTTCGTCTTGCTCCAGCGGCAGCAGGTTGACGATCGGACGACCACGTGCACCACGAGAAGCTTCCGGCAACTGGTAGACCTTCATCGAATAGACGCGACCACGGCTGGAGAAGCACAGGATATGATCGTGAGTGTTCGCCACCAGCAGTCGGTCAATAAAGTCTTCTTCTTTAATACGTGCGGCAGATTTGCCTTTCCCGCCACGACGCTGCGCTTCGTATTCAGAAAGCGGCTGGTACTTCACGTAACCCTGGTGAGAGAGCGTGACGACCACATCTTCCTGGGTGATCAGATCTTCCAGGTTGATGTCTGCGCTGTTAGCCGTGATTTCAGTACGACGTTTGTCACCGAACTGTTCACGAACCAGCTCCAGCTCTTCACGGATCACTTCCATCAGACGATCGGCGCTGCCCAGAATACGCAGCAGTTCAGCGATCTGATCCAGCAGCTCTTTGTATTCGTCGAGCAGTTTTTCGTGCTCAAGGCCAGTCAGTTTCTGCAGACGCAGATCCAGAATCGCCTGGGCTTGCTGTTCGGTCAGATAGTACAGACCATCGCGCACGCCGAACTCTGGCTCCAGCCATTCCGGACGCGCAGCATCGTCGCCAGCACGTTCCAGCATTGCGGCAACGTTGCCCAACTGCCACGGATTAGCAACCAGCGCGGTTTTCGCTTCTGCAGGGGTCGGCGCATGACGGATCAGTTCGATGATCGGATCGATGTTTGCCAGCGCCACGGCTAATGCTTCAAGGATATGAGCACGATCGCGGGCTTTACGCAGTTCGAAAATGGTACGACGGGTCACGACTTCGCGGCGGTGACGGACAAACGCAGCGATGATGTCTTTCAGGTTCATGATCTTCGGCTGACCATGGTGCAATGCCACCATGTTGATACCGAAAGAAACCTGCAACTGGGTCTGGGAGTAGAGGTTGTTGAGCACCACTTCACCGACCGCATCGCGTTTGACTTCAATCACGATGCGCATACCGTCTTTGTCAGACTCGTCACGCAGCGCGCTGATGCCTTCCACGCGTTTTTCTTTTACCAGTTCCGCAATCTTCTCGATCAGACGCGCTTTGTTCACCTGATACGGAATTTCGTGGACGATAATGGTTTCACGCCCGGTTTTGGCGTCGACTTCCACTTCTGCACGGGCGCGGATGTATACCTTGCCGCGACCGGTACGGTAAGCTTCTTCAATACCGCGACGACCGTTAATGATTGCCGCCGTTGGGAAGTCCGGACCCGGGATGTGTTCCATCAGCCCTTCAATGCTGATGTCTTCATCATCAATATACGCCAGACAACCGTTTATGACTTCCGTCAGGTTGTGCGGCGGGATGTTGGTTGCCATACCTACAGCGATACCGGAAGAACCGTTCACCAGCAGGTTAGGAATTTTGGTCGGCATGACGTCCGGAATTTTTTCCGTGCCGTCATAGTTATCAACGAAATCGACCGTCTCTTTTTCGAGATCGGCCATCAGTTCATGGGCAATTTTCGCCAGACGGATTTCCGTATAACGCATTGCCGCCGCAGAGTCGCCGTCGATAGAACCGAAGTTACCCTGACCGTCTACCAGCATGTAACGCAGCGAGAATGGCTGCGCCATGCGGACGATCGTATCATAGACCGCCGAGTCACCATGGGGATGGTATTTACCGATTACGTCACCAACGACACGGGCAGATTTTTTATAGGCTTTGTTCCAGTCATTGCCTAGTACGTTCATGGCGTAAAGTACGCGACGGTGTACCGGCTTCAGGCCATCTCGGACATCTGGCAGCGCACGGCCAACAATGACCGACATCGCATAATCCAGATAGGAGCTCTTCAGCTCTTCCTCAATGTTGACCGGTGTAATTTCTCTCGCAAGGTCGCTCATCTAACCGCTATCCCTCTACTGTATCCCGGATTCAAAGGTCGGAAATTATAACACAGCCGCGCAGATTGAGGTAAACCAATACGCTTTATTCACATGCAATGCCTGATATACTCGATTGTCTTGCCAATTACGGAGTAGAAGTGCCAATGAATGCCGAAAAATCGCCGGTAAACCATAACGTAGACCACGAAGAGATCGCTAAATTTGAAGCCGTCGCCTCCCGCTGGTGGGATCTGGAAGGCGAGTTCAAACCACTGCACCGCATTAACCCGCTGCGTCTGGGCTATATTGCCGAGCGTGCTGGCGGTTTATTTGGCAAAAAGGTACTCGATGTCGGTTGTGGCGGCGGCATTCTGGCTGAGAGTATGGCGCGCGAAGGCGCGACGGTGACCGGCCTGGATATGGGTTTTGAACCGCTACAAGTTGCAAAGCTACACGCGCTGGAAAGCGGTATTCAGGTGGAGTACGTGCAGGAAACCGTTGAAGAACACGCAGCAAAATATGCCGGACAGTATGATGTGGTGACCTGCATGGAGATGCTGGAGCATGTTCCCGATCCGCAGTCAGTGGTCAGAGCCTGCGCACAACTGGTAAAACCGGGTGGCGATGTCTTTTTCTCCACACTTAATCGTAATGGCAAGTCGTGGCTGATGGCGGTGGTCGGCGCAGAATATATTTTGCGCATGGTGCCTAAAGGCACGCATGACGTGAAAAAGTTTATTAAACCAGCAGAATTGCTGGGCTGGGTGGATCAGACCAGTCTAAAAGAGCGACATATGATCGGGCTGCATTATAACCCGATCACTAACTCCTTTAAGCTCGGCCCCGGCGTTGATGTGAACTATATGCTGCACACGCAGAATAAGTGAGGTTGTTGGCCGGATATATCCGGCAATCGTGCCAATGCCTGATGCGACGCTTGTCGCATCTTATCAGGCCTACAAATACCCCGTAGGCCGGATAAGGCGTTTACGCCGCATCCGGCAATCGTGCCGGGCGGACAGCAATTACCATTTCACCGTCATCGACAAAAACCCGGTCGTCTGGGCAAAATCATCGCATCCTTTCTGCCACGCCACGCTGCCGCGCAGAGAAACTCGCTGACTAATATTGCCTGTGATCCCCACTTTTATTTCACCACGCTGCTTCGCCGCATCGTCGCTGATTTGGCTACCATCTTCTTCAATTTCCGCCGAATGCGGATCGTGATAATAATTCAAATCCAACGTTGGCGTGATATGAAGCGCAGTATGCCATTCGCTGTGTAATCCAAGTCGCATCTGAATATCATCATCCTGCGATTGTGATACCCGTGCACGGTTAGCAGCAGTAAAATCACTTTGCTGCACCCCCTGATAAATCACTTGCGCCTGCGGTTCAATTACCACACCACGCCCCGGCAACCACTGATACCCTGCTTCCAGCGAAGCAACGATCCCTGATGAGTGGTAATGATCCGCTCCGTCGCTTTGTTCGCTAACATCATTCGTAAACCAGGCGTACTGCAACCAGCTATCCAGCCATGCCCCTTGTTTTTGGCTACCGTGCTGAAACCAGCTTGTGGTCAACCCAACGGCATAACCGTGGTTCTGGTTATCAGCGCGGGTTCCGGTCACGTTTGAGCGGGTGTCGCCCTGGTTATCGCTGTAGCCACCTACGGCCCCAAGCATCCACTCGCCATCATCTCCCCATCGCCCACTAAACAGATTACCGCTGAGTTGCACTGTAGAAGTGTCTTCGTGCTCCGCCAGCTGCCCCGCGGCGGTGTAATGATAACGTCCGCCGACAACACGCAAATGCAGTGTCTGACCATCACCACCAGCGTGATCGCGCCGCCCCATCACAAATGCCTGATTTGCCGCCCGCAGGTTATTAAGATATCCCCCAACTTTGGCATTCAGCACAGGCTGGTAAGCGGGTATCGGATCCGGTGTAGGGTCTGGATCGGGCGTGGGATCGGGAGTTGGCTCCGGATCAGGCTGTGGCGTCGGAGTGACTTTTTGCGAACGCAGATACCAGTCATTATCATCTTCCACCAACGTATAGTCGTAAGCGCCCATATTGACGTAGCCACTACCCGCCAGACTAAACTGGGCATTGTTCTGGAATTGCGTAGGATCGGCAGCGAAATCAACCACTTTTATCCCTGTAGATGTCGGCTGGCCAATGCCAGTAATCGGGTTAATCACTACCGTGGTATTGCCGGATGTATTGCCGTTAAGCACCAGCAGATCGCTTATGGAATCATCGCCATCTAATTCACTGTCGAGAAGTAGCGTTCCACCTCCGCTGTAATTGCCATTCACCGTCAGTGTGTCGCCAGCGACGCCATTTTGCAGGCTGACCGTTCCGGAAGTATTAGTGAGATCGCCATCGACCGTCACGTCTGAAAGATAAGTCAGGCTGTCGGTTTCCAGGTTGGTATTAAGCTCACCTGTCAACATTACGCCATCGGTGGCATTCACCAGCGTACCGTCGCCGTTAAACAGCGAGGCATCCAGTGCGGCGGAAGTATCCTGACTGGTCAGGCGCAAAACGGTGCCATCGCTGATATCGATAGTACCGCTGGAAGTCACATCAACAGAGCGAATATCCTGATCCGCGCCAGTCTCGAACGTTGCTCCGTCACCAACCCACAGCGAAGAAGCATCAGGAAAGATATTCGCAGCATCGCCTTGCAGCATGCCTTCTTCAATTTTCACCGCCGACTGCGTCGTACCGCTGGCGGTCAGTTCCAGCGTACCTGCGCCTGTTTTAGTAAATGTGCTTCCCTCATCCTGATGCTGCCCGCTGCCGTCAGCCATCAGAGCCCCCCACTCACTATCCACACCCGCATCGACCATCACTTCACCATCGGCGCGCATTTCGATATCTCGTCCGTGGCCTGCCGCCTCTGAGCGCGTGTCAACGTCGGCGGTAATCTCCATCGTGCTATCTTGTTGATTACCAGTAAAGATAACCTGGCGGTTATAGTAGGTATCACCAAGCTGAGAATTGTTGCTCACCAGAAGCGTACCGGAGGCGATTTGTGTTGTGCCGAGGTATTGATTGTCATTTGCCAGGCTGACCTGCCCGTCACCTGCATCCACCACCACATAAACACCATTATTCCCGTCATCGCCAATATGCAGATCGTCGCCGCCGTAGAGATCGACAACATCCTGCTGACCAATCACCGTACCGCCACTGCCACTGATTTCCAGACCATCATTCTCTGACGTACCGCTCTGCCAGGTAGTGAAATCGGAGAGATCCAATACGCCGCCGTTTAACACGATTGACTGCGGATCGTCCTGCATCTCCGCAAGGTCCGTGGCGTTACCCGCCAGCGAGAGGATTGCGCCATCTTCCACCACAATATCGCCGGTCAGCGCCATCGACTGCGCCCCCGCCAGCACATAGCTGCCGTTTTCAGCAATAGTGAGTTGCCCTTCTCCTTCGATGGTTCCGCTAAAACTGCCTGCATTAACGATAGCGTTACCCCCAGCATCAATATTTAAGGTGCCATTCTGAAACCCCGTCAGTGAGTGAACAAAAGTCTGCTGTGTAGCACCAACGTTCAATTCAGCCTGGTCATGCCGATGGCTGATACTGCCGACCATAAGGCCATAGCAATTTTGCGCATTACTCTGGCAACGGTCATCGCCGACATTCATCAGCGAATTGCTACGCCCCAGCGTCACTTCACCGTTTTCGATCCGCATCTCGCCGGTAAAATTATTATTATCCGCGTTGAGTACCAGTTCGCCTGCACCGGTTTTGCTGATACTCCCGGTTCCGGCAATGGAATCGATCGCACCATCGTTACTTACGTCACCGATAACCAGGGTTTTATTGGCTGCGATATCAAACCTTACCAGGCTTGAATTGACATACATAAAGCCGCCCGCCGCGGGAGAAGGTGCATCGCCATAACCTGCTGCGCTGTTGTTCTCATCCACTAAAACGCCATCGTTCTGGCTGAAACTGGCATCAACTGAAATATCAATAAGATAGGGGGTGGTCACGCTATTGGTATAAATTGCCCCGCCATAACCTTCCGCTGAGTTATTTGTAAATGAAGTATTGTTTATTATTGTAAAACCTGAGGGATGAGTAATATCGCTATTATTATCGGTGACATCGATTGCACCACCATCGCCATCACTGTAACTTGTTGATGTATATGCCTGGTTATTATCAAAAATATCATCACTTAAATAGACGTCATTATTGATAGTATAAATTGCACCACCTTTGCCGTCATTGGCGATATTTTGGCTGAACACGGTATTAGTGACGCGTATATCTATCGCACCGGAGTCGTTGGTGCCAGAAGAATAGATAGCACCGCCATACCCTCCAGCTACGTTACCCACAAAAATAACATTATCAAGATTCAGCGTTGAGTTTTCTTTGGCAAATATTGCCCCACCATTATTATATTCGCCATTTACGGCATTATTCGCAAACAAGGTCATACCGCTTTCATTTTCTGGCGATAGTAAAAGTCCCGCCCCCTGTTGCAAAAATACTGCTCCGCCGCTGGCGCTATTTGTCATATCCGAAAAAACCAGCCATTGTCCATCAGCGACGCTCCAGCCCTGCGTAATGCCTGAAAGGCTTTGCCTGCTGGCCTGGCAACTACTGGTTACGTAGTTTCCCTGACATGATTCAAAAACCTGCGGCGAGGCATTTGCAGCTGTAAATGACCCCGCCATCATGGCAGGGATATCCCATATAATCACTTTAACAGAAAAAAGAATCCATTTTTTACTTTGCATGACCTGGTTACCACTTAAATAACATTGGTCTATTAAAAAACAGGTTATGCCTTTAAATAAAAATTAATTGTAAATCACAAATAGATTAACCTTATGATATGGCTGTTAATAATAATAAATAGAACTAAAAATATTTTTAAACTCGCATTAATTCTTTAATTAACAATACTTAAATGACATCAATTTAATTAAATCATTTATCAACCATAAGAAAAATCAACATTAAGAGTAATTATTTAACATTAACTGAATAAAAAAACACCGTTACCAACCTTACAGCAGGTTACAAATGCTCACATTGTGAACAATGGAATAAATGATTGCTCCAGATGCTGTTGCAGCAAAATCAATTTTTGCTGAATTGAGTTAAGCGCAATAAATAACCTGGATCAATAATTATCTTAAATTGAACGTTCAAGAAATCACCGAACGGTTATTTTTAACAAATTTTTCTCTTCCCATTGACTTTCCCGAACACCTTGTCTGACCTAAGGTACGCGGAAGTCACTTTTTCCTTCCTGAGTTATCCACAAAGTTATGCACTTGCAACAGGGCCATTTTCACACTATCTTGCAGTGAATCTCAAATAGACCCCCTATATATAGTGTTCATTGCGACTTTCCTTACTACAGGTAGTTGGAGCGAAACTATTGCGGAAAGAATTCCAAAAACAGGTACGACATACATGAATCAGAATCTGCTGGTGACAAAGCGCGACGGTAGCACAGAGCGCATCAATCTCGACAAAATACATCGCGTTCTGGACTGGGCGGCGGAAGGACTGCATAACGTTTCTATTTCACAAGTCGAGCTGCGCTCCCATATTCAGTTTTATGACGGTATCAAGACCTCCGACATCCACGAAACCATTATCAAGGCTGCCGCTGACCTGATCTCCCGTGACGCACCGGACTATCAGTACCTCGCCGCGCGCCTGGCAATTTTCCACCTGCGTAAAAAAGCCTATGGCCAGTTTGAGCCGCCTGCGCTGTATGACCACGTGGTTAAAATGGTCGAGATGGGCAAATACGATAATCATCTGCTGGAAGACTACACGGAAGAAGAGTTCAAGCAGATGGACACGTTTATCGTTCACGACCGTGATATGACCTTCTCTTATGCTGCCGTTAAGCAGCTGGAAGGCAAATATCTGGTGCAGAACCGCGTGACCGGCGAAATCTACGAGAGCGCACAGTTCCTCTATATTCTGGTTGCTGCGTGCCTGTTCTCGAACTACCCACGTGAAACACGTCTGCAATATGTGAAGCGTTTTTACGACGCAGTTTCCACATTTAAAATTTCGCTGCCGACGCCAATCATGTCCGGCGTGCGTACTCCGACTCGTCAGTTCAGTTCCTGCGTGCTGATCGAGTGCGGCGACAGCCTGGATTCCATTAACGCGACCTCCAGCGCGATTGTGAAATACGTTTCCCAGCGAGCGGGTATCGGCATCAACGCCGGGCGTATTCGTGCGCTGGGTAGTCCAATTCGTGGCGGCGAAGCGTTCCATACTGGTTGTATTCCGTTCTACAAACATTTCCAGACGGCGGTGAAATCCTGCTCCCAGGGTGGCGTGCGCGGTGGTGCGGCAACGCTATTCTACCCAATATGGCATCTGGAAGTAGAAAGTCTGCTGGTGCTGAAAAACAACCGTGGTGTAGAAGGTAACCGCGTGCGTCATATGGACTACGGGGTGCAGATCAACAAACTGATGTATACCCGTCTGCTGAAAGGTGAAGAGATCACTTTGTTCAGCCCGTCCGACGTACCGGGACTGTACGATGCGTTCTTCGCCGATCAGGAAGAGTTTGAGCGCCTGTACACCAAATATGAGAAAGACGACAGCATCCGCAAACAGCGCGTGAAAGCGGTTGAGCTGTTCTCGCTGATGATGCAGGAACGTGCGTCTACTGGTCGTATTTATATTCAGAACGTTGACCACTGCAACACCCACAGCCCGTTTGATCCGGCTATTGCGCCAGTGCGCCAGTCTAACCTGTGCCTGGAAATCGCCCTGCCGACCAAACCGCTGAATGACGTTAACGACGAGAACGGTGAAATCGCGCTGTGTACGCTTTCTGCTTTCAACCTGGGCGCTATTAACAGCCTGGATGAACTGGAAGAGTTGGCAGTTCTGGCGGTGCGCGCACTTGACGCGCTGCTGGATTATCAGGATTACCCTATCCTGGCAGCCAAACGCGGGGCGATGGGTCGCCGTACGCTGGGTATTGGTGTGATCAACTTTGCTTACTATCTGGCGAAGCACGGTAAACGCTACTCCGACGGCAGCGCAAACAACCTGACGCACAAAACCTTCGAAGCGATTCAGTATTATCTGCTGAAAGCGTCTAACGAGCTGGCGAAAGAGCAAGGCGCGTGTCCGTGGTTTAACGAAACCACCTATGCCAAAGGGATCCTGCCGATCGATACCTATAAGAAAGATCTGGATGCCATTGCCAATGAACCCCTGCATTACGACTGGGAAGCGTTGCGTGAGTCCATCAAAACTCACGGTCTGCGTAACTCCACGCTTTCTGCTCTGATGCCGTCCGAGACGTCTTCACAGATCTCTAACGCCACTAACGGTATTGAACCGCCGCGCGGTTATGTCAGCATTAAAGCGTCGAAAGACGGTATTCTGCGTCAGGTGGTGCCGGACTACGAGCATCTGCACGACGCCTACGAGTTGCTGTGGGAGATGCCGGGTAACGACGGCTACCTGCAACTGGTTGGTATCATGCAGAAATTTATCGATCAGTCGATCTCTGCTAATACTAACTACGATCCGTCACGCTTCCCGTCAGGAAAAGTGCCGATGCAGCAGTTGCTGAAAGACCTGCTCACCGCCTACAAATTCGGGGTCAAAACGCTGTATTATCAGAACACCCGTGACGGTGCTGAAGACGCGCAGGACGATCTGGTGCCGTCAATCCAGGACGATGGCTGCGAAAGCGGCGCATGTAAGATCTGATATTGAGATGCCGGATGCGGCGTAAACGCCTTATCCGGCCTACGGCTCGAATTTGTAGGCCTGATAAGACGCACCAGCGTCGCATCAGGCAGAGGATGCCGGATGCCGCGTAAAATGCTTTATCCGGCATTAAACTCCTAACAGGACACATTCATGGCATATACCACCTTTTCACAGACGAAAAATGATCAGCTCAAAGAGCCAATGTTCTTTGGTCAGCCGGTCAACGTGGCCCGCTACGATCAGCAAAAATATGAAATCTTCGAAAAGCTGATCGAAAAGCAGCTCTCTTTCTTCTGGCGTCCGGAAGAAGTTGATGTCTCCCGCGACCGTATCGATTATCAGGCGCTGCCTGAACACGAAAAGCACATATTTATCAGCAACCTGAAATACCAGACGTTGCTCGATTCAATTCAGGGTCGCAGCCCGAACGTGGCACTGCTGCCGCTAATTTCTATTCCGGAACTGGAAACCTGGGTCGAAACCTGGGCATTTTCAGAAACGATTCACTCTCGTTCCTATACCCATATCATTCGTAATATCGTTAACGATCCGTCTGTTGTATTCGACGATATCGTCACCAACGAGCAGATCCAGAAACGCGCGGAAGGTATTTCCCGCTATTACGATGAGCTGATCGAGATGACCAGCTATTGGCATTTGCTGGGCGAAGGCACCCACACCGTCAACGGTAAAACCGTGACCGTTAGCCTGCGCGAGCTGAAGAAAAAACTTTATCTCTGCCTGATGAGCGTTAACGCGCTGGAAGCCATTCGCTTCTACGTCAGCTTCGCTTGTTCCTTCGCGTTCGCTGAACGTGAGCTGATGGAAGGCAATGCTAAGATTATTCGCCTGATTGCCCGTGACGAAGCCCTGCACCTGACTGGCACCCAGCATATGCTGAATCTACTGCGCAGCGGCGCTGATGATCCGGAAATGGCGGAAATTGCCGAAGAGTGTAAGCAGGAGTGCTATGACCTGTTTGTCCAGGCGGCACAGCAAGAGAAAGACTGGGCGGATTATCTGTTCCGTGACGGTTCGATGATTGGTCTGAATAAAGACATTCTCTGCCAGTACGTGGAGTACATCACCAACATCCGTATGCAAGCTGTCGGTTTGGATCTGCCGTTCCAGACGCGCTCCAACCCGATCCCGTGGATCAACACCTGGCTGGTGTCTGATAACGTACAGGTTGCCCCACAGGAAGTTGAGGTGAGTTCTTATCTGGTCGGTCAAATTGACTCGGAAGTGGACACCGACGATTTGAGTAACTTCCAGCTCTGATGACCCGCGTTACCTTGCGCATCACTGGCACACAACTGCTGTGCCAGGATGAACACCCTTCCCTTCTGGCGGCGCTGGAATCCCATAATGTGGCGGTTGAGTACCAGTGCCGCGAAGGCTATTGCGGCTCCTGTCGCACACGCCTGATTGCAGGTCAGGTTGACTGGATTGCCGAACCGTTAGCCTTTATTCAGCCAGGAGAGATTTTGCCCTGTTGTTGCCGGGCAAAAGGCGATATTGAAATCGAGTTATGATCTGGCACTAGTGCCAGATGCGACGCTCATGTGTCTTATCTGGCCTACAACGGCTTTTTGTAGGTTGGATAAGGCGTTTACGCCACATCCAACATGGCATGCGCGAATAGTTGCCAGATGCGATGCTCATACGTCTTATCTGGCCTACAACGGCTTTTTGTAGGTTGGATAAGGCGTTTACGCCGCATCCAACATGGCATGCGCGAATAGTTGCCAGATGCGACGCTCATGCGTCTTATCTGGCCTACAACGATTACATGGCGTAGTAATACGCTTTCACCTGCTCCCAGTCGGTTTTGGGAATCGGCTCCAGATATTTTTCCAGTTGGCGGAAGTCATGATTGATCGCTTTATGGCGCCGCAAACGACGGCGGCTTTTCTCCAGGTCAAGAAAACCAGCTTCTGCCTTACCTTCCGTTTTCACATAGATATGGCGAACATAGCAGCAACCATGCTGACGATTAACGCCATGCATTTTCTTAAACGCCAGTGCAACCGCTTTTAACATCCCCTCGCGGACATCATCAGCAAAAGGCGTAATTGCATGTTGCGCATACCAGTCAGCAATGCTGATAAACCCCGCCATATCTTCGGTCACCAGCAACGCGCGCCATTCGCCATCAATTTTCACCGCTTCACCAAAAACGATTTTCGGCACAATCACACCGGCGCGTTCCAGATCTTTTATCACCGCAACCTCGCGCACAATCGTCGGGCGACCAAATGGATAGCGGAGGGAATAAAACAGGTGCTGAGTCATGCGCTTCACATAAAGTTTTTGCCCGTCTCGTTCAACGCATTGCACCCCGCTCATGCCGTTTCGGCGGAAATTCGGCTCTTCAACCCAGTCACCTTCCGTTGCCCACCAGTGATTAAATTCGTCGCGGTTTACTGAAACAACCATACCCTGTCGCCTGTTGTTATTTTTAACGACAATGACTATAGGTGTTCACCTTAAGAAAAACTTAATAAAAAATGTTTATTAATGGAGTTCTTTTGCCGAGACTAGCCTCACGCCACTTCTTCCTTTCATTTGTAGAGCATAAATTCCGCCAGCCACTACCACTAACAGCGCACCCAGCAGATAGATCGTCCGGTAGCCAGTATGCGCAACCATCATCCCCATCACAAACGCCCCCAGCGCCAGTCCGGCATCCATCGCATTGAAGAATAACGAGTTTGCGACACCAATTTTATGTGGTTCTACCGAACTGATGATTTGTGTCTGGAATACTGGCGTGACAGATCCATAACCAATACCAATCAGCGCCCCAGAGACAATCATCATCACGCTCCCCTGGCTAAAGCCCAGCGCAACCAGACCAATGGTAAACGCCAGCAGACAAGGGAAAACCACATATTTTGGCCCTTTTTTATCGCAAATGTTGCCAGTAAAGGTTCGACAAATCATCAGGAATACGGCGTAGCAAAGCAGGAAGTTACTGGCAGCCGACATCAGGTTAAGTTCGCGAGCGTAGAGCGCCAGAAAAGCAGAAACCCCTGCGTAAGAAAAAGTCATAAAAAAGGTAATCAGCGCAAATGGTATCGCGGCACGGTCAAACATCGCTGCGAAGCCCATTTTTGCTTTCACCCCATCAGCATGGCGCAGTATCGATGGCACGGTCATCATCAACGATAATACGATGCCTAACGCGGCCACCGCCGCGCATAACCAGAATGCGGGGGCAAAGGCCTCCCGGCGCGCCATATTCAGACCAATCCACGGCCCAACCACCATCGCCAGCCCCATTGCCAGAGAGAAAAAACTGATGCCCTCCCCACGTCGGGAGGCCGGGATCAACCGCGCAGAAATCGTTCCTTTTACTGTCGTGATAACCCCGAAGGTAATCCCATGAAGCACCCGAATAAAAAGCAGTGATTCAATCGACTGACAAAAAGGATACATCGCAGTGACCAACAAAAAGGCCAGAGAAGAGAGCACCAGAATCGCTTTGTTAGAATATTTCGCTACCCATTGGCCTGCAAAAGGACGAATGACAATGGCGGCAATTAAAAATAAAGTCACCAACAAACCGGCTTTATCAGGCGAGGCATGTAAATGGTCAGAGATGTAAATTGGCAACAACGTTAATAAAACATAAAAAACGAAGAATATAATAAAACTGATGATAGTTATTGCCCAAAAATCCTTCGTCCATAACTTCTCTTTCATACCCTACCGCCTGTCAGGATGACGCACGCAGACAACACTCCCGTTACTGCGGTTGCGTCAAATTGTGATGTACTTTGCAGAACAGGAGTATAAATGGCGGCATTCTATTAAAGAAATTAATCGTTTTAATATTATTAATTAGTAAACTCTAATGACACTAACTCAAATACATTCTTTACTCGCCGTGCTGGATTACGGTGGTTTTACTGAAGCCAGCAAGCGATTGTTCATGACGCAGTCGGCGGTAAGCCAGGCGATTGCAGCCCTGGAACAAGAACTTGGCGTGAATATTCTGTTACGCGATCGCCGGAAAGCTTTACAACTGACCGCAGCAGGTCACCGAATTGTGCATCACCTGCGCGCCATTAATAGGGAAGTTAACGCGGTGAAAGAGATAGCCGAACAGGAAAAACAGAACCCACAAAGAACGCTGAGGCTCGGCTGTTTCCCCAGTGTATGCGCCTGCATTTTACCAGTGGTGATTCGCTACTTTGAAATTCATCATCCGAATGTAAAAATTATTCCTTTTGAGGAAAATAGCACGGAAATTATAGATTCGGTCCAGAATGAAACCATTGATGCTGGTTTTGTTCATTTCCCCGTAAGCGGAATGTACTCCGTGCCGATATATCAGGACAAATTTACTGTAGTATTGCCGCCCGACCATCCACTGGCAAACAATAGCACCATTACGGTAGAAAAGCTGATGGGTGAGCCATTAATTATCAGTAAAGGGCGCTATGAATTAAGCATTATGGCGTTATTTAAAGAAAAAAAATATTATACCGCAGATAAAATATGAATTTAACCATCCGGATACAGCAATCAGTTTTATTCGTCAGGGATTAGGCATTGCTTTATTACCGGAATTAACACTTAAAACCACTGCCGGTGAATTGTGTTCCGTTCCTCTGGAGCCGACCTTCTATCGACAGATTTCATTACTGGCGAAAGAAACTCCAGTAGAAGGCAGCCCGCTGTTTTTACTGCAGATGTGCATGGAGAGTTTAGTGGTGAGTGGTGAAATTTGAAGTAAGACAGGATGGCGTTTAAAGCGCCATCCTGTAATAACGTTACTCTCTGTTGAGGAATTTTACCGCCTTGTCAGGGAAGTCGGTAAATAACCCATTAACACCGGCTTTATTGTACAGAATGTCATACAACTGATTCACATCGGTGGCATATTCCGGTAGCTTGTCGGCTCGCACGGTATAAGGATGCACCACCAGCTTATTCTGCTGTGCATCTTTTACCATTCCGGTAAGCTTGATATTACCCGGCTGCGATTTCTCATCAATCACCATATGATAATCCGGGCCAATACCATCAGCATATTCCGCTACCTGTTTCATGGCACCCGGCTTGAACATCCAGTCATAGCTATAATTGACCCAGCTTCCGTCCGGTTGTTTCTGCTGAGTTTCGTTCCAGTCGGTATAGGCAATCAGCTGTACCAGGTTGAGGTCCATACCCATTTTGGGCTCCAGCTCATTCTTAATACGCTTCAGTTCATCAGCATCAAAGCATTGCAAATAAACCTTATCATCCTTACCGGTGTAGCCATATTTCTTCAGCACTTCCAGCGTTTTTGCCGCAATATCTTTCCCTTCCTGATGGTGGAACCACGGTGCTTTAATCTCTGGATAGATACCGATATTTTTCCCGGTCGAATGATTTAGCCCCTGAACAAATTCAATCTCCTCTTCGAAAGTGTGCACACGGAAGTCAGATTTACCCATCGGGAAACGTCCGGGGAAAGTCTGCACTTTTTTACCGTTTTCAATATCGAAGCCTTCAGTGAATTTTAAAGACTTAATTTCATCCAGCGTAAAATCTATCGCGTAATAACGGCCATCTTTACGCGCACGATCCGGGAAACGATCGGCGACATCAGTTACCCGGTCAAGATAGTGGTCATGCAGAACGACCAGATGATCGTCCTTCGTCATCACCAAATCCTGTTCAAGATAATCTGCCCCCTGCGCATACGCCATCGCCTTTGCAGGCAGCGTATGCTCCGGCAAATAACCGCTGGCGCCGCGATGGGCAATCACTATTTTTTCACTGTGATCCGCCGCCATTGCACTGCTTCCCATAATCACTCCACTCATCATGATAGCCATGCTAAGGTTTTTCAGCGTCAATTTCATGCCATTAGCCTCCGTTGCGTTTTTGCTGTAATTCCTGATGGCGACGTTTTTCGCCAATCATCACGACAATTAACAAGATAACCGCCAGGATGCTGCCGCCAATCATCACCATAAAGCCGCCATCCCAGCCGAAGTAGTCAACGGTGTAGCCGACAATCGCGCTTGCCGCTACGGAGCCACCAAGATAACCAAACAGCCCGGTAAAGCCCGCCGCCGTACCTGCTGCTTTCTTCGGCGCCAGTTCCAGCGCGTGCAGACCAATCAGCATGACTGGGCCGTAGATCAGGAAGCCAATAACAATCATACAAATCATATCGACAGTTGGGTTGCCTGCCGGGTTCATCCAGTAAACGATGGTGGCGATAGTCACCAGAGTCATAAAGAAGACGCCAGTTGCCCCACGGTTACCACGGAAAACTTTATCCGACATCCAGCCGCACAGCAGAGTGCCCGGAATGCCCGCATACTCATAGAAGAAGTAGGCCCAGGAGGATTTATCCAGCGCGAAGTGTTTCACCTCTTTCAGGTAAGTCGGTGACCAGTCGAGGATACCGTAGCGCAGCAGATAGACGAACACGTTGGCGATGGCGATGTACCACAGCAGTTTATTCGGCAGCACGTACTGCATGAAAATCTGCTTCGCGGTCAGCTCCTGTTCCGCTTTTTCGTTATAGTCGTCCGGGTAATCATTTTTGTACTCTTCGATCGGCGGCAGGCCACAAGATTGCGGGGTATCGCGCATCATCGCAAATGCGAACAACGCCACCAGAATGGCACAGAAAGCCGGCATATAAAGCGCCGCGTGCCAGTCATTGAACCAGGCCATACCCAGCAGGAACAGCAGCGGCGGAATTCCACCACCGACGTTATGCGCACAGTTCCACACCGACACAATGCCGCCACGTTCTTTCTGCGACCACCAGTGCACCATAGTACGACCGCACGGCGGCCACCCCATCCCCTGGAACCAACCGCAAAGGAATAGCAGCACAAACATTACCGCAATGCTTGATGTCGCCCACGGGACAAAGCCCATAAACAGCATGACTGCCGCCGCCAGGATCAAACCTGCTGGCAGGAAAACGCGCGGATTCGAGCGGTCAGACACCGAACCCATGATGAATTTCGAAAATCCGTAAGCAATTGAGATCCCAGAAAGGGCAAAACCTAAATCACCGCGAGAGAACCCCTGCTCCACCAGATAGGGCATTGCGAGCGCAAAGTTCTTACGAACCAGATAGTAAGCAGCATAGCCAAAGAATATCCCCAGGAAAATTTGCCAGCGCAACCGACGATAGGTCGGATCGATCTCCGCGGCAGGTAAGCGCGCCTTGTGTGGCGCTGGTTTAAAAATACTCAACATTTATAGCCTCCGTGGCCGTGGTCTTATTTATGATTAACAGCCTGATTCAATGGAAGAACCTGCCGTTTCTTGAGTCGCCGCGATGTTAATTAATCATTCATTTCATGAATGTGAATTACCGCACACATTATTAAATAAGATTTACAAAATGTTCAAAATGACGCATGAAATCACGTTTCACTTTCGAATTATGAGCGATTGTGCGCGAAATCAAACAATACATGTTTTTTCTGTGGCTAAATGAGACAAAACGAACTTTTGAGGGATAACAATGAAAACTCGCGACTCGCAAACAAGTGACGTGATTATCATTGGCGGCGGCGCAACAGGAGCCGGTATCGCCCGCGACTGTGCTCTGCGCGGGCTGAAAGTGATTTTGGTAGAACGCCACGACATCGCAACGGGAGCCACCGGGCGTAACCACGGTCTGCTGCACAGCGGCGCACGCTATGCGGTTACCGATGCGGAATCGGCACGCGAATGTATTAGTGAAAACAAGATTTTAAAACGCATTGCGCGTCACTGTGTCGAACCAACCAACGGCCTGTTTATCACCCTGCCGGAAGATGACCTCTCCTTCCAGGCGACTTTTATTCGCGCTTGCGAAGAGGCTGGAATCAGTGCTGAAGCCATTGATCCACAGCAAGCACGCATTATCGAACCTTCCGTTAACCCGGCATTGATTGGCGCGGTAAAAGTTCCGGATGGCACCGTTGACCCATTCCGCCTGACCGCAGCGAACATGCTCGATGCGAAAGAACACGGTGCAGTTATCCTCACCGCCCACGAAGTGACTGGCCTGATTCGTGAAGGCGCGACGGTATGTGGCGTTCGTGTACGGAACCATCTCACTGGCGAAACTCAGGCACTTCATGCGCCTGTAGTAGTGAACGCCGCCGGGATCTGGGGGCAACATATTGCCGAATATGCCGATCTGCGCATTCGTATGTTCCCGGCTAAAGGATCGTTGCTGATCATGGATCACCGCATTAACCAGCATGTGATCAACCGCTGCCGTAAACCTTCCGACGCCGATATTCTGGTGCCTGGCGATACCATTTCGCTGATTGGCACCACCTCATTACGTATTGATTACGACGAAATTGATGACAATCGAGTGACAGCAGAAGAAGTGGATATTCTGCTGCGTGAAGGGGAAAAACTGGCTCCGGTGATGGCGAAAACGCGCATTCTGCGAGCCTACTCTGGCGTACGCCCGCTGGTTGCCAGCGATGACGACCCGAGCGGTCGTAACGTCAGTCGCGGCATCGTGCTGCTCGACCACGCCGAGCGCGACGGCCTGGACGGATTTATTACTATCACTGGCGGTAAACTGATGACTTACCGCCTGATGGCGGAATGGGCTACGGATGCCGTCTGCCGCAAGCTTGGCAACACACGCCCCTGCACTACCGCTGACCTGGCGCTGCCTGGCTCACAAGAACCGACAGAAGTCACACTGCGCAAAGTGATCTCCCTGCCTGCCCCACTGCGCGGTTCTGCTGTTTATCGTCATGGCGATCGCACCCCCGCCTGGTTAAGTGAAGGCCGTTTGCATCGCAGTCTGGTGTGTGAATGTGAAGCCGTTACCGCTGGCGAAGTTCAGTACGCAGTAGAAAATTTAAACGTCAACAGCCTGCTGGATTTACGTCGTCGCACCCGTGTGGGGATGGGAACTTGCCAGGGGGAACTCTGTGCCTGCCGCGCAGCCGGATTGTTACAACGCTTTAACGTCACCACATCCGCGCAATCTATCGAACAACTTTCCACCTTCCTTAACGAACGCTGGAAAGGTGTGCAGCCCATTGCATGGGGGGACGCACTGCGCGAAAGCGAATTTACCCGCTGGGTTTATCAGGGACTGTGTGGTCTGGAGAAGGAGCAGAAAGATGCGATTTGATACTGTCATTATGGGCGGCGGTCTTGCCGGATTACTCTGCGGCCTGCAATTGCAAAAACACGGCCTGCGCTGTGCCATTGTCACTCGTGGACAAAGCGCTCTGCATTTCTCATCAGGATCGCTGGACTTACTGAGCCACCTGCCAGACGGTCAGCCAGTGGCAGACATTCACGCAGGGCTGGAGTCTTTGTGCCATCAGGCTCCTGCCCACCCTTACAGCCTTCTCGGCCCACAACACGTACTGGATCTCGCTTGTCAGGCGCAGGCATTAATTGCGGAAAGCGGCGCGCAATTGCAGGGCAGCGTAGAACTGGCCCATCAGCGCGTTACCCCGCTCGGCACTTTGCGTTCGACCTGGTTAAGTTCGCCAGAAGTTCCCGTCTGGCCGCTACCCGCGAAGAAGATATGTGTGGTGGGAATTAGCGGTCTGATGGATTTTCAGGCGCATCTTGCGGCGGCTTCGTTGCGCGAACTGGATCTTTCGGTTGAAACTGCTGAAATTGAACTGCCGGAACTGGATGTGCTACGCAATAACGCCACCGAGTTCCGTGCGGTGAATATCGCCCGCTTCCTTAATAACGAAGAAAACTGGCCGCTGTTATTTGACGCACTTATTCCAGTCGCCAATACCTGCGAAATGATCATGATGCCTGCCTGCTTTGGGCTGGCAGATGACAAACTGTGGCGGTGGCTGAACGAGCAATTACCCTGTTCATTAATGCTGCTACCTACACTACCACCTTCAGTACTGGGTATTCGTCTGCAAAACCAGTTACAGCGCCAGTTTGTGCGCCAGGGCGGCGTGTGGATGCCGGGCGATGAAGTGAAAAGTGTGACCTGCCAAAATGGTGTGGTGAGCGAAATCTGGACCCGTAACCACGCCGACATTCCGCTGCGTCCGCGTTTTGCGGTGCTTGCCAGCGGCAGTTTCTTTAGCGGTGGCCTGGTGGCGGAACGTGACAGCATTCGCGAGCCAATTCTCGGCCTTGATGTGCTGCAAACCGCCACGCGGGGTGAGTGGTATAGAAGTGACTTTTTTGCTGCGCAACCGTGGCAACTGTTCGGCGTGACCACTGACGAGGCGCTACGCCCGTCACAAGCTGGTCAAACGGTAGAGAATTTGTTTGCCATCGGTTCGGTTCTGGGCGGATTTGATCCCATCGCCCAGGGATGCGGTGGCGGCGTTTGTGTCGTCAGTGCTTTACATGCCGCTCAACAGATTGCCCAACGCGCAGGAGGCCAAAAATGAACGATACCAGCTTCGAAAATTGCATTAAGTGCACCGTCTGCACCACCGCCTGCCCGGTGAGCCGAGTAAATCCAGGTTATCCCGGGCCAAAACAGGCTGGGCCGGATGGCGAACGTCTGCGCCTGAAAGATGGTGCACTGTATGACGAGGCACTGAAATATTGCATTAACTGTAAACGTTGTGAAGTCGCCTGCCCGTCCGATGTGAAGATTGGCGATATCATCCAGCGTGCACGAGCGAAATATGACACCACGCGCCCCTCGCTGCGTAACTTTGTTTTAAGCCATACCGACCTGATGGGCAGCGTTTCCACGCCGTTCGCGCCAATCATCAACACCGCTACCTCGCTGAAACCGGTGCGGCAACTGCTTGATGCGGCATTAAAAATAGACCATCGCCGCACGCTGCCAAAATACTCCTTCGGCACGTTCCGTCGCTGGTATCGCAGCGTGGCGACTCAGCAGGCGCAGTATAAAGACCAGGTCGCCTTTTTCCACGGTTGCTTCGTCAACTACAACCATCCGCAACTGGGTAAAGATTTAATTAAAGTGCTCAACGCGATGGGAACGGGAGTGCAATTACTCAGCAAAGAAAAATGCTGCGGTGTGCCGCTAATCGCCAACGGCTTTACCGATAAAGCACGCAAACAGGCGATGACGAATGTGGAGTCGATCCGCGAGGCTGTTGGAGTGAAAGGTATTCCGGTGATTGCCACCTCCTCCACCTGTACGTTTGCTCTGCGCGACGAGTACCCGGAAGTGCTGAATGTCGACAACCAGGGCTTGCGCGATCACATCGAACTGGCGACCCGCTGGCTGTGGCGCAAACTGGACGAAGGCAAAACGTTACCGCTGAAACCGCTGCCGCTAAAAGTTGTTTACCACACCCCATGCCATATGGAAAAAATGGGCTGGACGCTCTACACCCTGGAGCTGTTGCGTAAGATCCCAGGGCTTGAGCTGACAGTGCTGGATTCCCAGTGCTGCGGTATTGCCGGAACATATGGTTTCAAAAAAGAGAACTACCCTACTTCACAAGCCATTGGTGCACCACTGTTCCGCCAGATAGAAGAGAGCGGCGCGGATCTGGTCGTTACCGACTGCGAAACCTGCAAATGGCAGATTGAGATGTCCACAAGCCTTCGCTGCGAACACCCAATCACACTGCTGGCCCAGGCACTGGCTTAAACGTCCTTCTGATGCCCGATGAGTTCATGGCTTATCGGGCATTTTTGCGTGCACGGTTCCGTACCCAATGTATGCGTTGCATTGCAGTAAAAATACTTCTGAAAACGTCTCGCAAAGGCTAAAACTGCCAGATGTCATCGGCCTGCGATCCCCGTAATGTCCTGTCATCATAAAAATCAGGTGACGGACAACCATGACTGAATCAACAACATCCTCCCCGCATGATGCGGTGTTTAAAACGTTTATGTTCTCGCCCGAAACCGCGCGGGATTTTCTGGAAATACATCTGCCAGAACCGCTGAGAAAACTTTGCAATCTGCAAACTTTAAGGCTGGAACCCACCAGTTTTATTGAAAAAAGTTTACGCGCTTACTACTCGGATGTTTTGTGGTCGGTAGAAACCAGCGACGGCGAAGGTTATATCTACTGCGTGATTGAGCATCAAAGTTCTGCGGAAAAAAACATGGCCTTTCGACTGATGCGTTATGCCACTGCCGCCATGCAGCGCCATCTGGACAAAGGCTATGACAGAGTCCCGCTGGTAGTGCCAATGCTGTTTTATCACGGCGAAACCTCACCCTACCCATATTCACTGAACTGGCTGGATGAATTTGACGACCCGCAGCTTGCCCGGCAGCTCTACACCGAGGCATTTCCGTTGGTGGATATCACCATCGTCCCTGACGATGAGATTATGCAGCATCGCCGTATCGCCCTGCTGGAGCTTATTCAGAAACATATTCGCGAACGCGATTTAATCGGTCTGGTCGACAGGATCACCACGCTTTTGGTTAGGGGCTTCACTAATGACAGCCAATTACAAACACTGTTTAATTATCTCCTGCAATGCGGCGATACCTCCCGTTTCAGCCATTTTATCGAGGAGATTGCCGAACGTTCACCACTACAAAAGGAGAGATTAATGACGATTGCTGAACGGCTACGGCAGGAAGGACATCAAATTGGTTGGCAGGAAGGTAAACTGGAAGGTTTGCAGCAAGGTAAGTTAGAAGGTTTGCAGAAAGGTAAAGTAGAAGGCATGCATGAACAAGCCATTAAAATCGCTTTGCGAATGCTGGAACAGGGCATCGCTCGTGACCTGGTGCTCGCAACCACCCAGCTAAACGAAGCCGATCTAACAGAGAAAAATCACTAATCTCCGCACAGACCCACAGTCAATCCCTGTGGGCCTTTGATATTAATAATTTCCTGTTATGCGTGGCCCATTTTTGCCTGATTTAAATCATTGCCAGTCGCTTATCGAGGGCATGACTGTAGAGCATCGTGTCAACGCCTACGGCGACAAAGTTCGCTCCCCACGCAAGGCATTGCTGCGCCATATCTGGGTCAACAGCCAGAAAACCTGCGGCTTTACCCGCAGCGCGGATCCGCCGGATGCTTAGTTCATTAAGCAACAGATAGGCCGTACTTTTCGGGATCCCCAATGTGTCGATGATCGTCGCAGCACTACAGGGGCCAATGCGGGCAATCAGATTGAGAATATCAATAGCCCGTGTCAGGGCGGGTACTTTGCTTGATTCCAACATACTGGACTCCAGTCTTAGATACTGGAATCAGTCTGGTCGCTCAGGGTGAGTAAAATTGTGAAGCGCATCAAATCCCGTTTCTCGTCCAGCGGACTGGAGAAATTACGTACAAAATTGTGAATCTGCGCACGGATTTTTTCTTACTGAGTACAACAGGTTGGACAAATTTGCGGGAGGGTAATGTGCCGGTGCAGTAAACCGGCACAGAATGACCGATCAAACAGATAAGGTCATGGACTCAACAACCTCAATCCAGCCATGGTCGCTGGCGATATCCTGGCCGTTCAGCCAGCGGCGCAGCATGTTAAGTGCCATCATTGCGCACACTTCCTGACGAATAGCCAGGCTGTAACGCGTGGTGCTGAAATGTACGCGCAGGGCGAAAGTGCCGTCCGGCGTGGCGAGCGCAAAGTTGAGATACTCGTTCTCGAAACCAGAAACAGCCAGTGCCAGCCCGGCAAAATGGTTGGCCCGCCGTTCTGTAATCCAGTGTGCAGTTTGCGCCAGGGTTTCTTCCTGTGAAGGAACCACTTCACACGCCAGCAATGGAGCACCTGCGCGAGATAGTTGCAAAGCCAATAAACCGCCGGTGAATTGCTCGCTCAACGTCAAACTGAACTGGCGATTTTGCAATTCGCGACTGATCTGCGCTGGCAATCCTTCGGTGCCTTCGAAAATCACGCTCTGTCCGGCAACACGTTTAACGTCCAGCCACAGTTTTTCCATCGCCTGTTGCTCGCTTGCCGGTCCGGTCAGCTTAAGTTCAATTATCGGCATCGAGGAGCGATAGCCCATCGTTACGCCCGGCGGTAATTGCAGAGAGTCCAGGCTTTGCGCCAGATCGCTTTCCGAACGACCAAAGGTAGTCAAACGCAGGCAAACCGGCGGTTGCGACAATGCAAATCGCTCGCGCAGGCGCGGCAGGATTTCATGCTCGACCATCACTTTAAATTCCGACGGCACGCCAGGGGTAAAGAACATCAGGCAACGGTTAAGCTGCACGGCAAAACCACAGGCGGTGCCTACGGGGTTATTGATGAACTCGGCACTCGCTGGCAGTTCTGCCTGTTTACGGTTGCTCGGCGCCATCGCGCGACCACGTTCGCGGAAATAACGTTCCATCTCTTTAAGCCAGGCTTCATGCAGCACCAGACTTTCACCTTTTGCTGTCGCAGCAGCGAGCGCGCTTAAATCATCGCTGGTTGGCCCCAGCCCGCCGTTGACGATCAGCACATCGGCATGCTGACTGCGCTCACGAAGAATGGTGACTAAATCTTCAAGGTTATCGCCTACGGTATTACGGCGAGATAGCGGCAAGCCCTGATGAAAGAAAAAGTCGGACAGCCAGGCTGCATTCGTGTCAACGATTTGCCCGTGTAACACCTCATCCCCGGTGGATAGCATTTCCACTTTTAACATGGTTATCTCCTGCTTTTGTTATCGAATCACTATAACGCAAAGGGAGATAAGGCGTAGTAAGAAACTGAATGGCGCGACAGAACGCCGCGCCGGAAGGCATCAGAAGCTGGCGTTAACCCCAACATAAGGGCCGTCAGCCACGGCATTATCGCGGTTGCCGTCTTTCCCCGACAGGTTCAGATAACGGTAACCTGCCTCAATGCTGACTGGACGCATAATGGTGTAACGCGCGCCAGCATTCGCTTCTTCATAACTTTGAATACCGCTGGAGAGCGAATCCGGAGAGTAATAATACTCACCAAACAGACGGAAGCTGTCGCCAATTTGCCACTGCAAACCACCACCGACTGCTGCCGCGTAACCTTCATCGCCGTAATTCGGGTTGGTATAAACACCTTTCCCACCTACAGTTGCCATTAACGGCCCCAGAGGAAGATTCAGACCCAGCCCCACGCCCGCGACATCACCGTCGTCGTCGTTATGTGTCCAGTTACCGCTTAACGCCAGTCCCGTAGACTCGGTCCCGAAACCGACGCCAATATTGGTGTATTCCTTACCTGCCTGGCCGCTGATACTCATCGCATTGACCGATGCAGAAACCAACAGCATTCCAGCCAGAACTGGTAGCGCAAATTTTTTCATTTTTACCTTTTCCCGCAACAAGATAATCAAAATTCCCCAAAGCTGCGGGATTGTACTGCCTGACGCAGTGGATTCAATGCGCGAAAAAAGTGATCAGCTAACTTATTGTAACTAAATACTTCTCAAATAGTTTAACGCCGAAAAAATAAACATGATTTAACGTTATAAACAAAAATAATAATCAGTGCAGTTATCATCGCAAAAGAGACTAATGTCACTTTCGCATATTTATGAGTTGCCGTATTCTCTTGGTTTATTTTCGATTATAAGGAACATCCCTGTGCGACAACGGACTATTGTTTGCCCTTTGATTCAAAATGATGGTGCTTATCTGCTATGTAAAATGGCTGACGATCGCGGCGTTTTCCCGGGTCAATGGGCGCTTTCGGGCGGTGGAGTGGAGCCTGGCGAGCGTATTGAAGAAGCATTACGCCGCGAAATCAGAGAAGAGTTGGGCGAGCAACTGATTCTTACTGAAATCACTCCGTGGACTTTCAGCGATGACATTCGCACTAAGACGTATGCAGATGGTCGTAAGGAAGAGATTTATATGATTTATCTGATCTTTGACTGCGTTTCTGCCAACCGTGAAGTGAAAATAAACGAAGAGTTTCAGGAATACGCGTGGGTAAAACCCGAAGATCTGGCGCAATACGATTTGAATGTTGCAACCCGCAAAACGTTACGTTTGAAAGGACTGCTGTCATAGAAACGACAGCCATAACTGGCTGTCATCTTAAAAATATCAACGATTAACAAACTCACCGTCCAGAAATACTTTGCCTTTTTCCACATGCATTACCAGTCCATCCAGATAATCTGGTTTAAATGTCGCATTACGTTTGTCTTTGGCAATATACGTCAGGCAATGGTTATGGGTAAAAATAACAATATTCTTACCAGGCGATGTTGTTTGCAGATCCTTAATTGCGCTATAAATCTCGTTCCCACAATGTAGAAATCGCTTATCTACCGTCAGTTTTTTGCCCGCTGAAAACCAGGTCGCCGATTGAATGGTCCGAATGGTATTACTGGAATAAAGATCGAAATCAGGGATATCTGCGCTGAAGGCTTTGCCCAGTTCACGCGCATCCTGAGAGCCATTTACCGTAATACCTGTTTTGTCTGACAAGCATTGATTGGAGGAACGATCGCAGCGTTCTCCATGGCGAAACAGAACCACCACCGGGTGCTGTTGCGACAATCTGGCCAACGTTTTGTTGTCGATACGCGGCAAACCATTACCACTCCAGGCTGCATGTGTACCCAGCACTGCAATCGCAGCAAGCGCCAGTAAAATTAAGGCATATTTTTTAGACTTCAACGAAGTCCGGCAAAAGGCTAACACGTAGGCTCCACCTGTAGACAAGCTAGCCGCTAAGTGACCACGAAAACTAACGACATTTTCATCGGCAAATAGTGGCTGGGATAATATTAAGACATTACGATGCACGCAAAATGCCTTAAATCTTGTCAAATTAAAAGCCCGAATAAGATAAAAAAACAAAAAAAATAATATTTAAGTCTTATATTTATTCCTTAAGGTTAAATTAATATTCTAACCTTAGAATTCCATTCCAAATGGCAAAATACATATAACGTCCCCTATAACAAATATTAGTGGATAGATGGGGAAAGTATTCAATGGCCGAAGGAAAAATAATGTCAGATTTTTTGCCTTTCTCACGCCCGGCAATGGGTGCGGAAGAACTCGCGGCAGTTCAAGAGGTCCTCGAATCCGGTTGGATCACCACGGGTCCGAAAAATCAGCAACTGGAACACGCCTTTTGCCAGTTGACAGGAAATCAGCATGCCATTGCAGTCAACTCAGCCACTGCCGGAATGCATATCACGCTGATGGCGCTGGGGATTGGCGCTGGCGATGAAGTGATCACGCCTTCACTGACCTGGGTTTCAACCCTCAATATGATTTCTTTGTTGGGCGCTACGCCGGTGATGGTAGATGTCGATCGCGATACGCTGATGGTTACGCCTGAAACAATCGAAGCAGCCATTTCGCCGAACACTAAAGCCATCATTCCAGTGCATTATGCCGGTGCGCCAGCAGATATTGACGCTATTCGCGCCATTGGTGAACGCCACGGTATCGCAGTCATCGAAGATGCCGCCCATGCCGTCGGTACGTATTACAAAGGCCAACATATTGGTGCGAAAGGTACTGCTATTTTTTCGTTTCACGCCATCAAAAATATTACCTGTGCGGAAGGCGGTCTGATTGTTACTGATGATGAAAACCTCGCCCGCCAGCTACGTATGCTGAAATTTCATGGTCTGGGCGTCGATGCATATGACAGGCAAACCTGGGGCCGCGCACCGCAGGCAGAAGTATTAACGCCTGGCTACAAGTACAATCTGACCGATATTAACGCCGCTATAGCCCTGACGCAGTTAAATAAATTAGAGCAACTTAACACCCGTCGTCGGGAAATTGCCCTGCAATATCAACAAGCACTGGTAGCTCTCCCGTTCCAGCCTTTAAGCCTTCCCGTATGGCCGCATGTTCACGCATGGCATCTGTTTATTATTCGTGTTGATGAACAACGTTGCGGTATCAACCGCGATGCATTGATGGAGGCGTTAAAAGAAAAAGGCATTGGCACCGGGTTACATTTCCGCGCCACCCACACGCAAAAATATTATCGCGAACGTTTTCCCGCTCTTTCGTTACCCAATAGCGAATGGAACAGCGAACGCATCTGCTCATTGCCGCTGTTCCCGGATATGACCACCGCTGACGCCGAACGCGTCATCGCTGCCCTTCATCAACTCGCAGGACAATAAGCAATGTTTGAAATCCACCCTGTTAAGAAAGTCTCGGTGGTTATTCCTGTTTTTAACGAGCAGGAAAGCTTACCGGAATTAATCAGGCGCACCACCGCAGCCTGCGAAACACTGGGGAAAGAGTATGAGATCCTGCTGATTGATGACGGCAGTAGAGATAATTCCGCACAAATGCTGGTCGATGCCTCACAAGCGGAGGGCAGCCACATCGTGTCCATTTTGCTTAATCGTAATTACGGACAGCATTCTGCGATCATGGCAGGTTTCAGCCATGTTACCGGTGATTTAATTATTACCCTTGATGCCGATCTCCAGAATCCGCCGGAGGAGATCCCCCGTCTGGTAGAAAAAGCCGATGAAGGTTACGACGTGGTGGGTACTGTGCGCCAGAATCGCCAGGACACCTGGTTTCGTAAAACGGCATCGAAGATGATTAACCGGCTTATTCAGCGCACCACCGGCAAAGCGATGGGCGACTATGGCTGTATGTTACGCGCCTATCGCCGTCATATTATCGATGCCATGTTGCACTGCCATGAGCGCAGCACCTTTATTCCAATTCTGGCGAATATCTTCGCTCGCCGCGCCATTGAAATTCCGGTGCATCATGCCGAGCGTGAGTATGGCGAATCTAAATACAGCTTTATGCGTCTGATAAATTTGATGTACGACCTGGTGACCTGCCTTACAACTACGCCGTTGCGTATGCTGAGTCTTCTCGGCAGCGTGATTGCGATTGGGGGTTTCAGCATTGCGGTACTGCTGGTGATTTTACGCCTGACCTTCGGGCCACAATGGGCGGCGGAAGGCGTCTTTATGCTATTTGCCGTGCTGTTTACTTTTATTGGCGCTCAGTTTATTGGCATGGGATTACTCGGTGAATATATCGGCAGGATCTACACCGATGTCCGCGCCCGTCCCCGCTATTTTGTTCAGCAAGTTATCCGTCCATCCCGCAAGGAAAATGAATAATGAAAGCCGTTGTTTTTGCCTACCACGATATGGGTTGCCTCGGTATTGAAGCCCTACTTGCTGCCGGTTATGAAATTAGCGCCATTTTTACCCATACCGATAATCCTGGCGAAAAAGCCTTTTATGGTTCGGTGGCCCGCCTGGCGGCGGAAAGAGGCATTCCGGTTTACGCACCAGATGACGTTAATCATCCGCTGTGGGTGGAACGCATTGCCCAACTGTCGCCAGAGGTGATTTTCTCTTTTTATTATCGCCATCTCATTAGCAACGAGATTTTGCAACTCGCTCCCGCAGGCGCATTTAATCTGCATGGTTCGCTGCTACCGAAATATCGTGGTCGCGCGCCGCTGAACTGGGTGCTGGTGAACGGTGAAACGGAAACGGGTGTTACATTGCACCGAATGGTTAAACGCGCCGATGCCGGGGCCATTGTTGCCCAACTGCGCGTTGCCATTGCGCCAGATGATATCGCCATTACGCTGCATCATAAATTGTGCCATGCCGCGCGTCAGTTGCTGGAACAGACGTTACCCGCCATTAAACACGGTCATATTCTGGAAATCGCCCAACGCGAGAACGAAGCCACCTGTTTTGGCCGCAGAACACCAGAGGACAGTTTCCTCGAGTGGCACAAACCGGCAGCCGTATTGCATAACATGGTGCGCGCCGTCGCCGATCCGTGGCCTGGCGCCTTCAGCTATGTTGGTAATCAGAAATTCACCGTCTGGTCGTCACGCGTACATCCTCATACGTCCGCAGCACAGCCGGGAAGCGTGATTTCTGTCGCTCCGTTGCTGATTGCCTGTGGTAATGGCGCGCTGGAAATCGCCACCGGACAGGCGGGTGACGGCATTACCATGCAAGGCTCGCAATTAGCCCAAACGCTGGGGCTGGTGCAAGGTTCACGGTTGAATAGCCAGCCTGCCTGCGCCGCGCGGCGCCGTACCCGAGTGTTGATCCTCGGGGTAAATGGTTTTATCGGTAACCATTTGACAGAACGCTTGCTGCGCGAAGATCACTATGAAGTTTATGGTCTGGATATTGGTAGTGACGCGATAAGCCGTTTTCTGAATCATCCGAATTTTCACTTTGTCGAAGGTGATATCAGCATTCATTCCGAATGGATTGAGTATCACGTCAAAAAATGTGATGTCGTATTGCCGCTGGTGGCAATAGCCACACCGATTGAATATACCCGCAACCCGCTACGCGTATTTGAGCTCGATTTTGAAGAGAATCTGCGCATTATCCGTTACTGCGTGAAGTACCGTAAGCGAATCATCTTCCCGTCGACTTCATAAGTTTATGGGATGTGTAGCGATAAATATTTCGATGAAGACCATTCTAATTTGATCGTCGGCCCAGTGAATAAACCACGCTGGATTTATTCGGTGTCAAAACAATTACTTGACCGGGTGATCTGGGCGTATGGTGAAAAAGAAGGTTTGCAGTTCACCCTCTTCCGCCCGTTTAACTGGATGGGGCCACGACTGGATAACCTTAATGCGGCGCGAATTGGTAGCTCACGCGCGATTACACAACTCATTCTCAATCTGGTGGAAGGTTCACCGATTAAGCTTATTGATGGCGGAAAACAAAAACGCTGCTTTACTGATATTCGGGATGGTATCGAAGCGTTGTTCCGCATTATTGAGAATGCGGGAAATCGCTGTGACGGTGAGATTATCAACATTGGCAATCCTGATAACGAAGCGAGTATTGAAGAACTGGGCGAGATGCTGCTGGCAAGCTTTGAAAAACATCCGCTGCGCCACCACTTCCCGCCGTTTGCAGGCTTTCGCGTAGTAGAAAGCAGTAGCTACTACGGCAAGGGATATCAGGACGTGGAGCACCGTAAACCGAGTATCCGCAATGCCCGTCGCTGCCTGGACTGGGAACCGAAAATTGATATGCAGGAAACCATCGATGAAACGCTGGATTTCTTCCTGCGCACTGTCGAGCTTACGGATAAATCATCATGACCAAAGTGGGTTTACGCATTGATGTCGATACCTTTCGCGGTACCCGCGAAGGTGTACCGCGTCTGCTGGAAACCATGAGTAAGCATAATATTCAGGCCAGCATTTTTTTCAGCGTCGGCCCGGACAATATGGGCCGCCATCTCTGGCGACTGGTGAAACCACAGTTTTTGTGGAAGATGCTGCGCTCAAACGCGGCATCGCTTTATGGCTGGGATATTTTACTGGCAGGTACAGCATGGCCAGGAAAAGAGATTGCTCATGCCAACGCCGACATCATTCGTGAGGCGGCTAAACACCACGAAATCGGCCTGCACGCCTGGGATCATCACGCCTGGCAAGCCCATAGCGGTAACTGGAGTCGGCAAACGATGGTGAACGATATCGCCCTCGGTCTTCGTACGCTGGAAGAGATAATCGGCCAACCGGTAACCTGTTCCGCCGCCGCGGGCTGGCGTGCCGATCAACAAGTGATTGAGGCAAAAGAAGTGTTCCATTTGCGCTACAACAGCGATTGTCGCGGGGTGATGCCGTTTCGTCCGTTACTCGAGTCAGGGCTCCCCGGCACTGCACAAATACCGGTAACGTTACCCACCTGGGATGAAGTGATTGGCCGGGATGTGAAAGCGGAAGATTTTAACGGCTGGCTACTCAACCGCATCCTGCGAGATAAAGGAACGCCGGTTTATACCATTCATGCCGAAGTTGAAGGCGGCGCTTATCAGCAGAATTTTGTGGATCTCCTGAAACGCGCCGCTCGTGAAGGCATTACGTTTTGCCCATTAAGCGAGCTGCTAACAGAGACATTGCCTGTCGGGCAAGTTGTTCGCGGTACTATTGCCGGACGTGAAGGCTGGCTGGGTTGCCAGCAGGCTGCGGGAACTCGTCCATGAAATCCATTCGCTATTACGCAGCATTCTTTGCGTTTATTACCGTCTATTATCTCTTGCCGATTAATTATCGTCTGCTTTGGCAACCTGATGAAACGCGTTATGCGGAAATCAGTCGGGAAATGCTGGCCTCCGGCGACTGGATTGTGCCCCACCTGTTAGGGCTACGTTATTTCGAAAAACCGATTGCCGGATACTGGATTAACAGTATTGGGCAATGGTTATTTGGCGCGAATAACATTGGTGTGCGGGCAGGCGTTATCTTTGCGACCCTATTAACCGCCGCGCTGGTGGCCTGGCTTACTCTCCGTTTATGGCGCGATAAACGTCTGGCACTACTCGCCGCGGTGATTTATCTCTCGCTGTTTATTGTCTACGCCATCGGCACTTATGCTGTACTCGATCCATTCATCGCATTCTGGCTGGTGGCGGGAATGTGCAGCTTCTGGCTGGCAATGGACGCACAAACCAGGAAAGGCAAAAGCGCGGGATTTTTACTGCTGGGATTAACATGTGGCATGGGGGTGATGACCAAAGGTTTCCTCGCCCTCGCCGTGCCGGTATTAAGTGTGCTGCCGTGGGTAGCAGCGCAAAAACGCTGGAAAGATCTCTTTATTTACGGCTGGCTGGCAATCATCAGTTGCGTACTGACGGTTCTCCCCTGGGGGCTGGCAATAGCGCAACGGGAGCCTGACTTCTGGCACTATTTTTTCTGGATTGAGCATATTCAACGCTTTGCGATGGACGATGCCCAACACAAAGCCCCGTTCTGGTACTACTTGCCGATTATCATTGCCGGTAGCCTGCCGTGGCTGGGATTACTCCCCGGCGCGCTGCGTGCTGGCTGGAAAAACCGCAGCCATTCCGCAACCGTCTATTTGTTGAGCTGGACGGTGATGCCACTGCTGTTTTTATCCATCGCCAAAGGCAAATTACCCACCTATATTCTCTCCTGCTTTGCGCCTTTAGCGATGTTGATGGCGTATTACGCTTTGCAGGCAGCAAAAAATAATCCTCTGGCGTTGCGGATTAATGGCTGGATCAATATCGCATTTGGCGTTACTGGCATTATTGCCACGTTTGTTGTCTCTCCCTGGGGACCAATGAGCACGCCAGTCTGGCAAACTTTCGAAATCTATAAAGTCTTTTGCTCATGGTCGATTTTTTCGCTGTGGGCATTTTTCGGCTGGTTTACATTAACGAACGTGGAAAAAAACTGGCCTTTTGCGGCGCTTTGTCCATTGGGGCTGGCGTTGCTTGTGGGTATTGCGATCCCCGACAGAGTCATGGAAGGCAAACATCCGCAGTTTTTTGTTGAGATGACGCAAGAGTCACTCCAGCCGAGCCGCTATATTCTTACTGATAGCGTCGGTGTTGCCGCAGGTCTGGCATGGAGCCTGCAACGCGATGACATCATCATGTATCGCCAGACGGGTGAATTGAAATATGGCCTCAATTATCCGGATGCGAAAGGCAGATTTGTCAGCGGTGATGATTTCGCCAGCTGGCTTACTCAACATCGCCAGGAGGGGATTATTACTCTCGTGCTTTCGGTTGACCACGATGAAGACATTAACAGTCTCCCCATTCCACCTGCTGACGCCACCGATCATCAGGGACGTCTGGTGCTCTTTCAGTATCGGCCTAAATGATCTGGCTGATATTAGTCTTTGCCAGCTTGCTTAGTGTTGCCGGGCAACTCTGCCAGAAACAGGCGACGTGCTTTGTGGCGATAAACAAACGGCGCAAACATATTGCGCTGTGGCTGGGGCTGGCACTGGTTTGTCTGGGGCTGGCAATGCTGCTCTGGCTGCTGGTATTGCAGAACATACCGGTGGGTATTGCCTACCCGATGTTGAGCCTGAATTTTGTCTGGGTGACGCTGGCAGCAGTAAAACTGTGGCACGAACCTGTGTCTTTTCGTCACTGGTGTGGGGTGGCCTTCATTATTGGCGGCATTGTAATTCTGGGGAGCACGGTGTAATGGGCCTGATGTGGGGATTATTCAGCGTCATTATTGCTTCTGCTGCGCAATTAAGCCTCGGTTTTGCGGCGAGTCATCTGCCGCCGATGACGCAGTTGTGGGATTTTATCGCTGCGCTTTTTACTTTTGATTTCGGTACCCGGATGCTGATCGTCGGCCTGGTTGATTATCTGATCTCCGTTTTTTGCTGGTATAAGGCATTGCATCAGCTGGCACTCAGCAAAGCCTACGCCTTACTGAGTATGAGTTATGTACTGGTATGGATTGCATCAATGGTACTTCCCGGCTGGGAAGGAACTTTTTCTGTGAAGGCACTGCTTGGAGTAGCCAGTATTATGGGTGGATTAACGCTGATTTTCCTGCCAGTTCGAAATAAAAATCACTGACGATTTCTGGATGTTTTGCGTACATTCTCCCACTCTTCGCCACTGTAGCTTCGGGCATCAATAACTTTAATTGTGCGTTGTGTATCCCGGTTAATGCAGTACATCGCATCCTGTAGCGGTGAGAGTAAATCACCAGGCTGAACAATGACATCGTTGCACACTTCGGCAATCATTTTGAGAGCACCACTGGTATCACTAAGGACCAATACATGGCGATTTTTTGCCGCGCCGCAACACGTCTTTTTTACTAACCACTCCATTGCACCTCCCTGTTAGATAAGAATTTTCATATTAATTTACAGATTAACATGTAAACCCATTATCAATGACAATGGAATGGTAAAAATGAGAAGTAAAACCGATGGTTAATTATTGCAGGCGTTGCACCCACTCTTTTAACGCCTGACGTGAAATCTTAATGCCGCCGTTTTTCAGCTCAGGAGGAAGTGTTAACCAACGTATCGGTTGTTGAAAACGGGCCAGCTTGTCTTTCACCCATTCGCTAAGATCAACGCTTTGCTGGTCATACTCCACAACCGCTACCGGCCGATGACCAAACTCGTTGTCTGCGACAGGGACAATAAACACTTGCAAAACCGCGGGATGCGCGGCAATCACACGTTCGACTTCTTCTGGCTGAATGCCTTCGCCACCGCTGAAGAACAGATTGTCTAAACGTCCGACAATGGTCAGCTTGCCATTATGCATCTCACCGCGATCGCGCGTAGCGTACCAGCCTTCGTCATTAACCAGCGGCACCAGTTGCCCATTGCGCCAGTAACCTTCTGCCATACTGGCAGCCCGCAGCCACACTTCATCATTAACGATTTTCACTTCCCGACCCGGCAGCGGCGAACCGACGTCAGCCAGGCCGTCCGCTTCTTTCGCACAAACCGTGGAAGCGAACTCCGTCAGACCATAGCCGCAAAAGCAACGAATCCCCTGCTCGCACGCCTGTTCCGTCAATTCGACCGGGATAGCCGCACCGCCAAGCAACACCGCTTTCAGTGAAACTGAACTGCGGTTAACCAGCAAACGCCAGAGCTGCGTCGGCACCAGCGAGGCGTGAGTACAACCTACCAGCATTTGCTCCAGGGGTTGTTTATCGCGTACCGTCATCCGCGCGCCAGCGTATAACCAGCGCCACATAATTCCCTGCCCGGAGACGTGAAACAGCGGCAAAGAAAGCAGCCAGTCATCGTTCTCACCAAACGGAATTAGCGATAACACCCCTTCGGCGCTGGCAAGATGGGCCTGATAAGTATGAACAGCGGCTTTTGGCAAGCCAGTGGAGCCGGAGGTCAATGTCATTGAGCACAGACGTGTCGGCTGCCACACAGCGGCATGTACACCTTCAACCAGATGAATATGCAGCGACGTTAATGCCGGAAACGTGTTTTCCCCTTCCGGCACCAGCGCAAATTGCAGAGTGAGATTTGGCAGCAATTCTTCAAGCAACGGTTGCGGCAGTTGTGGATTCACGGGCAGCACACGCGCCCCGCATTGCAGTAACGCCAGCCAGGTCAGCAACGTTTGTGGCGTATTCCACGCCCGCAACATTACGCCGCTGCCTGCAACCACACCCTGCGCCGCAAAGCCAGAAGCTAACTCATCGACGCGAGCACAAAGCTTGCGCCAGTTGAGTTGCTCGTCATTAAGACGTAAGGCGATGGCTTCTCCCCGCACCTGCCGCCAGTGACGCCACGGCCAGTCAGAAAAGATCATAACAGTCGCTCCAGTGCATCAACGTCCACGACAGGCAGCGGGCTATCCGGCCAGCGACGAACCTGCTGCACCTGCATCAGATCCAGCGTGTCCAGCCCCGGAATAGTGTCTGGCGTTAACCAGGCAGCAATCCGCGCCAGTTGCGTTAGACCTAAGCTCGATTCGATGGAAGAACTGATCACTGCCGTCAGCCCCAGCGCATGCGCTGCCTCTACCTGCTCGCGCACTTTCTCCAGGCAGCCCGTGAGTGTGGGTTTGATAACCACCGCACGTACGCCTTCTTCCGCCACAAAGGCAAAATCTGGCTCGCGCAGACTTTCATCCCAGGCAATGGCAATACCCGTTTCACGGGCAAACGCACGCGAATCATCGCGAGTTTTGCACGGTTCTTCGAGAAAAGCGATGCGGTCGCGATAATCCGGGTTAACGTATTTGGCAAACTGCTGGCCTTTCAGCGGCGTCCATGCGCGATTCGCGTCAAGACGCAAATGCAGATCCGGAACCGCCTCCAGCAACAGATTCACCACCATGCCGTCGCGTACTGCTTCGTACAATCCTACTTTGACCTTCGCCACTTTCTCGCCAGGCATATCGGCAAGTTTGAGGATCAGATCGTCCGGATCGCCATTACACAGTGGCGCAGCACGGTAATTTGCCGCCTGCGGCAACGTGTCTGCCAACTCCGCCAATGCACAGCTTACGCCAAAGGCGACGGAAGGCATCTGCGGTAGCTCGCAATCACCTGCCAGCCAGTCATTTACCCAGGTAAGCAGCACGCTTTGCGCCTCTTCCCAGGTTTCCTGACTGAAGCCCGGTAGTGGGGAGATCTCCCCCCACCCTTCGCGCTCGCCCTCGCGCAGACAAACGTACAGCCCGTCGCGGGTTTTTAACCGCCTGTCGCGCAGAACCACCCCCGCGTCCATGGGGATCTGCCAGCGGTATACCTGCGCGCTACGCATTACGGATTCCGTTTAAATTTGCTGAAATCTGGTTGACGCTTCTGGTTGAAAGCGTTGCGACCTTCCTGACCTTCTTCCGTCATGTAGAACAACATGGTGGCGTTACCCGCCAGTTCCTGCAGACCGGCCTGACCGTCACAGTCGGCGTTCAGTGCAGCTTTCAGGCAACGCAGCGCCATCGGGCTGTTTTGCAGCATTTCGCGACACCAGCGGACGGTTTCTTTTTCCAGATCGGCCAGCGGTACGACGGTGTTCACGAGGCCCATATCCAGCGCCTGTTTTGCGTCGTACTGACGGCACAGGAACCAGATTTCACGCGCTTTTTTCTGTCCGACAATGCGAGCCATATAAGACGCGCCCCAGCCGCCGTCGAAGGAACCGACTTTCGGGCCAGTCTGACCGAAGATGGCATTATCTGCCGCGATAGTCAGATCGCACATCATGTGCAGAACGTGACCGCCGCCGATGGAGTAGCCTGCTACCATCGCGACGACCGGTTTCGGACAGGTACGGATCTGGCGCTGGAAGTCCAGCACGTTCAGGTGATGTACGCCAGAGTCATCTTTATAGCCGCCGTAGTCGCCGCGCACTTTCTGGTCACCGCCAGAGCAGAACGCTTTATCGCCTGCACCCGTCAGAATGATCACGCCGATGTTGTCGTCATAACGTGCATCCGCCAGTGCCTGGATCATCTCTTTTACCGTCAGAGGACGGAAGGCATTGCGCACCTGCGGACGATTAATGGTGATTTTTGCGATACCGTCGGTGGATTTTTCATAACGAATGTCCTCGAAACCTTCGGAGCAGTCGTGCCATTCAACCGGTGCGTAAAGCATTGCTTCATCAGGATAAATCATATTGTGTCCTTTAGTCAGAAACGCAAGATCTGCGCCAGACTTGCGATTACGCCAGCGGGATTTTCCCGGTGCGCGTTATGTCCGGCGCGAGGAATGACATGGCAGTCGGCAGCCAGTTCCGCCGCCAGAGCGCGGAATTTGCTGTCACGTTCACCACATAAATAATAAAACGCAAATGTGCGGGCGCTAAGGTTAGCACGTAAATCAGGCTGGACGGCGAGAGAAGTGGCCTCCAGCATAGCGGCAAGGGTTGCGCCGTTATTGTTGCTGCGCAGCGTCACCAGCTCCCGGCGTTGATCATCATTGAGCGAGGCAAAAATAGGCTGTTGATACCAGTCGGTAAACACTGCCATTAACGGTTCTGAGCAAAAACGCTGCGCCCAGCGGTGATCGGAAAGCTGGCGTTCCGCTCGTTGTTCAGCACTTTGCAGCCCAGGATGCCCACCTTCGACAATCACGCCACTCAGTCCCGACATCCCCTGACAAGCCGCCATCATCGCCACCCGTCCACCAAGCGAATATCCCACCAACCAGTAGTTTAGTATGTTGTAACTAACAAGGGTTTTACGTAGTAAGTCGGTGACATCAGCAAAACCACCGACACGAATTGCCGCCGAACCACCGTGTCCGGGGAGATCAATATATAAACGCGAATAATCAGCAAACGCCTCGCCGACTTCCTGCCATTCGAGGCAATCGCCGGAGAAACCATGCAAAAACACCAGCCAGGGTAAACCTGGCTTACCGTGTTTTGCCTGCGCGTGCAGGATCATAAATGGCTTACCTGCGCCAGCAATTGCTGGAGGGTTTGCGCACCATCGGTGTCGTTAACCACCATTTCAATCACCGTGGTGGTTGGGATGCGCCACGCGCCTGCCAGAACCGATTCAAATTCATCCCAGTTTTGTGGGCGATGATATTTCAGCTCAAACATCGCGGCAGCGTGCTCAAAATGGACGTTTTGCGGCATCAGATAGAAACGCTCGCGCTCGCTTTTCGGCGTCGGCAGCAGCGAGAAAATTTGCCCGCCGTTGTTGTTCACCACAATTAATACCAGCGGCGCGGAAACCTGACGTAACAAGGCCAGCGCGTTCAGGTCGTAAAGTGCGGAAAGATCGCCAACAATCGCCAGTGTCGGTTTACCACTGGCCCGCTGAACGCCTGCAGCCGTTGAGATCAGGCCGTCGATACCGCTGGCCCCTCGGTTGCTATATACCGGATAACCTGCCGGAAGTTGCGAGAGAGCATCGATCAAACGCACTACCAGGCTGTTACCGACAAACAGTTGCCCCTGTTGTGGCAGATAGTCGCTGATGCGGTGCGCCAGTTGCGCTTCGCCAAAAGCATCGCGGCGGGCAACAACTGCCTGCATTGCCTGTTCAGCCAGACGCGGGATCTCCACACACCAGGGCTGACGTTTTTCAGCCGGATGCAGCTCCAGCCAGTCGGCAATATTGGCAACCAGGCGACGCCCACGGTGGTGTGCCGGGTCAAGCTGCCCTTCGATGTTATCAACAATCCAGTACTCTTCTGGCTCACAGCTTGCCTGCCATTGCAGTAACCGTTTGCCCGTCAGGCTGCTCCCAAGTTGCACGACAATCTGCGCCTGCTTCAACTCACTCACCGCTTTGGCATTGCCTAACCAGAGATCGGCACAAGGCAGCGGCTGCCCGGTTTGCGACAGCACATCGCCAATCAGCGGCCAGCCAAGAGTTTGCGCCCACAGGGCAACTTTTTTGCCCTCTTCCGCACTCATGCGCCCGGCAACCACCACGCCGCGCTTTTGCCGCCAGAAGAACCAGTCGCGCTGTTTTTCGCTCTCAAGACGAGGCGCTTCACGCAGCCACGGTTTGTCGCCCTGCCACCAGTCGCCAAGACGTTGTTGCCAGCTAAGTCCGGTATCGTCCATCTCACCATATAACGGTTCGGCAAACGGGCAGTTGATATGGACTCCGCCCGCATGCAGCGTGCCTAAAGCGTGGTCGATAGTAGAAACCAGCCAACGGGCGGGAATATCCTGAGTCGGGCGCGGTAGTGAAATGCTATGCGTAGGATGAGAGGCGAACATACCCGGCTGACGAATTGCCTGATTTGCGCCGCAGTCAATCAGTTCCGGAGGACGATCGGCGGTTAACAGGATCAGTTTTTCTCCGGTTAACCCCGCTTCAATCAACGCCGGATAGAGATTCGCTACCGCCGTGCCGGAAGTCACTATCACCGCCACTGGCTGTTTGCTGACCTTCGCCAGCCCCAGCGCCAGATGCCCCAGCCCACGCTCATCAAAATGAGTGTGGTGAATGAATGCGGAATTCTCCGCCGCCGCCAGAGTTAATGGCGTAGAACGAGAGCCAGGGGCGATGCAGACATGTCTGACGCCATGACGTGTTAATGCTTCCAGAATGACCGCCGCCCAGCGTCGGTTAAATGCGCTTACTGACATGAGTTTGTCCGGTATCAATATTGCGGCTAAGTATAAGGAGCTACAAAAATAGATTATTGATATGAATCGGTAATGATGCGACTCATTACTATTCCAATTGTAATAAAGTGCGCAGTCCTGCCGCTTTGTTGTCGATTTCCAGCCACTCCTGCTCGGGGTCTGAGCCTCGGACAATGCCTGCTCCGGCATACAATCGCACGACATTGCTACTGATTTTCGCCGAGCGCAGGGAAACGCAGAATTCGCTTTGTTGTAATGAGAGATAACCCGCAGAACCGGCATACCATTCGCGGGTGAACGGTTCGTGCCGGGCGATGAACTGCCGCGCCAGATCGCGCGGTAAACCTGCCACCGCTGCCGTTGGCTGCAACTGATGTAAACAGATCACATCATCCGCTTTGTTGAGTGAAGTCCAGATACAGCGACGCAGATGCTGCACTTTACGCAGACGAAGCACCTGCGGCGGCAATACATCGAGTGTCTGGGTATCTGCCTGCAATCGCTGGCAGATATCTTCCACCACCAGCATGTTCTCGCGCTGGTTTTTATCATCCGCCATAAGCCACTCGCCCAGTTGCTGCGCCTGTTTATCATCAGGATGATTCGCTACCGTCCCCGCCAGTGCTTCAGTACGCAACGCTTTGTCACGCCGCCGCCAAAGCCGCTCAGGAGATGAACCCAGGAACGCGGTTTCGCCATCAAAGGCCATGTAGAAATGATAGCAGTTCAGGTTCAACCGACGGCTGGCAGCCATCATTGCCGCCGCGTTAACTGAATCGGAGAAATGCAGGTCGGTCGCCCGCGCCAACACCACTTTATCCAGTTCACCTTCAGCAATGGTGTCGGTCGCCAGTTTAATTAACCGCGTCCAACCTGGTTTGTCCGGCCAGTGATTTTCTTGGGTGATAGTTAAATGCAGGGTTGGCAACGGTTTAATGTTTGCCAGAGCAGCAATGAATTCCTTTGCCTGATGTGCATCTTGCTGAAGGGAGTGTTCGCTGAAAAGGGTCAGTCGAAGGGTCGCTTTGCCTGCACAGCGTCGCCATTCCAACCGCGGGAGGAGTAAATTGCCCTGGGAAGGGTCAAACGCATTCAGCCCCCAGATACGTAAGTCGGTGTGATCCGGGTGTTGTCGGAGAAAACGCTGCGCCTGCGCCAGCGACGAAAAGCAGGCTATTGTCCCCAGCACGGCAGCCTCTTCATCACCATTGCGTTGTTGCCAGTAAAATTGCGGATACATTTTCTGGCTGGCCAACCAGCTTAAGGCATCAAAGGCGTCATTTAATGGGAAAGGAATATCAAAAACCCGAATGCCGGGCGTCGCTGGAAACTCTTGCGACAGATGGCGCAATAGATTTTCCAGCGCCGTAGTGAGTGATTGCACGCGGACCTCTCCCTGTTAAAAGCCTCACATTATACGGGGTACTGCAAAAAAAATGCAGTACCCCAGTGTAGGGAGGTTTTAACGGCGTGCCAGCAACAGTCCTAATACCAAACCAACCGCAGCGCCAACGCCAATCCCCTGCCACGGTTTTTCATGAACGTAGTCGTCGGCGCGATAAACCGCTTGCTTCGCCCGATAGTAATAGCTGTCCGAAGCCTGACTGACTCTTTTTTTCACATCATCCAGCGCCTTCTCTGCTCGCGCCTTCAGCTCAATATATTTCTGATCGGCGGGATCGCCAGAGGAGCGCAGCACTTCTTCCAGTGTTTCACTCAGCAACGTCAGGTCGTCATCGATGCGTGTATCACCAAATTGATTAGACATTCTCATTCTCCATTTGCTTAAAACCTGCCACTAACTATAGACAACGGTTATCGATTACGCCTGAATGACTTCGCGCGCCATCCCAATGTGGGGAATACCATCTTCCTCGTAAATATCCGTTACGGGGATAAAGCCAAAACTGCGGTAAAAGTTTTGCAAATGTGCCTGCGCACCAAGGTAAACAGGCTTATCAGGCCAGTGACTCGCGCATGAATCGAGCGTTTGACGCATCAGTTGTTGCCCCACTTTTTCGCCCCGCAAAGCTTCGCTGACAATCACCCGACCAATCACCACCGGTTCGAGATCATCATCGCTTTTCAGAATCCTCGCATACGCTACCAGTTCCCCGTTTTGCCAGCCGAGAATGTGACGATTTTCACCTACCAGATCGTCACCATCGACATCCTGATAAGGACAGTTTTGTTCGACGACGAATACCGCACAACGCAGTTGTAATAAGGCATAAAGCTGAGAAACCGATAATTCAGAGTGATGAAGATCCTGCCAGTCGATCATGATGCGCTCCTTTTGGTTGTATGCCTTATACTAGCCGGATTATTTTTAGAAATGTGATGGTCTTATGGAATTAATTTTCTTAGGTACTTCGGCGGGAGTTCCGACCCGGGCGCGTAATGTCACGGCGATATTGCTCAATCTGCAACATCCGACCCAGGCCGGACTTTGGTTATTTGACTGTGGTGAAGGTACACAACACCAGATGCTGCACACGGCATTTAACCCTGGAAAACTGGACAGGATTTTTATTAGCCATCTTCATGGCGATCATCTTTTCGGCCTGCCTGGTTTGCTGTGCAGTCGTTCCATGTCAGGCATTGTGCAACCCTTAACAATTTATGGTCCGAAAGGTATCCGTGAATTCGTTGAGACAGCGTTACGCATTAGTGGCTCGTGGACCGATTATCCGCTGGAGATTGTTGAAATTAGCGCAGGCGAAATTCTTGATGATGGCTTGCGTAAAGTGACAGCTTATCCGATGGAACATCCGCTGGAATGTTACGGCTATCGCGTAGAAGAACATGATAAGCCTGGTGCGCTGAATGCCCCGGCATTAAAGGCCGCAGGCGTACAGCCTGGCCCATTGTTTCAGGATTTGAAAGCCGGAAAAACTGTCACGTTGGAAGACGGTCGGCAGATTAACGGCGCTGATTACTTAGCCGCGCCTACACCAGGAAAAGCGATCGCCATTTTCGGCGATACTGGCCCTTGCGATGCCGCGCTGGAGCTGGCTAAAGGTGTCGACATAATGATTCACGAAGCTACTCTGGATATGGAAATGGAAGCCAAAGCCAACAGCCGCGGCCACAGCTCCACACGCCAGGCGGCAGCTCTGGCCCGTGAAGCTGGTGTCGGTAAGCTAATTATTACCCATGTTAGTTCGCGCTATGATGACAAAGGCTGTCAGCACTTGTTACACGAATGCCGGTCGATTTTCCCGGCAACTGAACTGGCGAGCGATTTCGCGGTTTTTAGCATTTAAGTCGAAAGCGGTGGTTAGTTGGCTGATTAATTTAATGATGCCAACGCAGTTATTTGACATATTTTTCATCTGTTTGCCGAATACGCTTGATGTCGATATCCGGCAAACAGATTTATCATTTTTAGTTTTGTGAATTGTCCAGACCTTCCGCCAGCCCAATCAGGCGAATAAATTCCGCTCTGTAACCTTGTAGGTCCTGCCCTTTCGCTTGCCGCGCCCACTGCTCGATCTGCTGCCAGGATATATTATTCAGGTATTCAGAGTCGCGCAATTTTTGCCCAAATGCAGCTACTGCTGCGCGAAAACGCATATCTTCTGACGGTGCGTTTATTGTGGGTGCCAACGGAAATTCAACTAACTGACTTTCTTTTCCCTGCGGGTATTTCCAACGAATCTTTAACCAGGCCAGTTCTTTAGCTTTGTCCGATTCTGCTGATTTCTGATCCGAGGCATAGCGTAATTTATCAATTGACGCCATTTGTCCGTTAAGCGTTAATTCAAATAACAACGTTATATGTTTACCTGCGCCAATATCGCCCGCATCAACGGTGTCGTTATTAAAATCCTCCGCCCGTAACTGACGTTTTTCATAACCAATCTGACGGTATTCCGTCACCCACGCGGGGTTAAACTCAATTTGCGCTTTGACATCTTTTGCCACGGTAACCAATGTCTGATGCATTTCGCTGTTCAATACCTTCTGCGCTTCTGAGAGGGTATCAATGTAGCTGTAGTTGCCGTTACCAACATCGGCAATTCTCACCATCATTGCCTCATTGTAATTATCCCCTCCTACGCCCAGCGTCGATAGCGTAACACCAGACTCCCGCTGTTTTTTGACCATTGATTCAATCGATTTTGGATCGTCAATGCCAACGTTAAAGTCACCGTCAGTGGCCAATAAAATTCGATTGATGCCACCTTTAATAAACCCCTTCGCTGCCTGCTGATAAGCCATCTCCAGCCCGGCACCGCCATTGGTACTGCCTTCTGCATCCAGCGAATCAATTGCGGCATTAATTTCCGCCTTGTGATTCCCGGAGATTGAAGGCAACGCAATACGGGAGTCACCGGCATAGGTCACAATAGAAATGTTGTCCTGATCACGGAGTTTTTTAACCAGCAACTTCAAAGAAGACTGAATTAGAGGTAAGCGTTCATCAGAATGCATTGACCCGGACGTGTCGATAAGAAAGACCAAATTAGAAGCTGGTAACGCTTCACTTTTGAGGTCTTTCGCCAGGATATCAACTTTCAGCAATGTTCGCTGTTCATTCCACGGCGCAGGTGCCAGTTCGTAGCGCATAGCGAAAGGTATTGGCTTAGAAGCCGGAATAGATTTTTTGTCAGTCATCTCCCAGTCAGACGGGAAATAATTGACCATCTCCTCCACCCGCACAGCGTCTGGCGGAGGCAACTGCCCCTGATTGAGAAAACGCCGTACATTTGCATAACTGCCGGTGTCAACATCAAGGCTAAACGTCGCCAACGGGTTTTGCGCTACCTGCTTAACCGGATTGTCATCGAACTGCTGGTAACGAGCGGTTCCTGGATTTGAGATACGTGTAGCTTTTTCTTTAGACGCTCTTGCATATGTTGGCGCTGCCTGCAATCGCCCCTGTAAAGCTTGTTTGTCTGAGGATTGTTGCGCTTCTTGCTGGACTAAGGATTTTGCTTTCGCGTCAGCAGCGGCTTTAGCGACGGCGGCTCTTTGCTCGGCCTCTTTTCTTGCAGCTTGTTGCGCGGCACGCGCTTGCTGGTCTGTTGATGTAGTGGATTGTTGTTGCTGGCTTTCCTTATCCTTAAATTCCGGTCCACATCCTGACAAAATCAAACTACTAATAAGCAACATGATTATATTTTTATTTCTCATATAAAATCCTTTTAAATAAACTCGGCCACCAGACATAAAATAGACTCTTTGTATAGCCCTGACAATCTTAATAAGATACAGTATCGAAACCCATAACAAATAATAATTCAACAACGAAACCTATTAATAATTTGCATATAAAAAATAACTTTTCCCTTTTTTATATTGTTCCTGTTTTCACTTCCTCTGATTGTTCTTTATCAACCCTGGGTCAATGCATTACAGCCAACACCCCGACACGCAAGTTCTGAGCAATTATAAAAACAAATAATATCAATTACCTGGCGATACCGCAGACAGACTCAATTATCAGAAAATGGCTCAGGTCGTGGATGGAGTTATTACCTTGTTGCAAAACAGTAAATAATAAAAATTTCTCGAGGAGGATCCAGAAAAAACAGCATGATTATTTTATTTTTCCGCGTCTGTTTTAAGATGCGCAAAAGGAAATCTGACGGGAGAAATAAGATGGGAATGATTTGTTATTTTGCGGAAATTAATTCAGAAAAGGTTAACCAACTGCTTGAATCTACAGAAAAGCCTTTAATGGACAATATTCACGACACGCTTTCAGGTTTACGGCGTCTGGATATTGATAAACGCTGGGATTTTTTACATTTTGGCCTGACGGGTACATCTGCATTTGACCCTGCGAAGAATGACCCACTAAGTCGCGCAGTGCTTGGTGAACACAGTCTCGAAGATGGCATAGATGGTTTCCTGGGATTAACCTGGAATCAGGAGTTAGCCGCGACAATCGACCGCCTGGAAGCACTCGACCGAAATGTGCTGCGTAAACAGTTTTCCATTAAGCGACTCAATGAAATGGAGATTTATCCGGGAGTGACCTTTTCAGAAGAGTTAGAAGGGCAACTCTTTGCGTCCATCATGCTTGATATGGAAAAGCTGATTAGCGCGTATCGGCGTATGCTGCGGCAAGGGAATCATGCGCTGACGGTGATTGTTGGGTGATGGTATCAGGGTACCATAAAAAAACCGCCGAACATGTCGGCGGCCTTCTCAGCTTATGAATTGATGACTTACATCATCGGCATTGCCAAACGCACAATGCTAATCAGCGGTTGTGGCCATACACCCAGCACCAGTACCAACAGTGCGGAGATGAGCACCACGATACCGCCCGCGCTGTACTGCCAGTTAGACGGTGCATCGCGGCCAGGTTTTTCCGGTGCATGCAGGTACAGACTCACCGCCACGCGCAGGTAGTAGTAGAGGCCGATTGCCGAACCGACAACCACCGCACCCACCAACCACCACAAGTGTGCCTGAACACCGACCGCCAGCACGTAGAACTTACCGATAAAGCCCAGCGTCATCGGGATACCGGCCAGCGACAACATCATCACCGTCATCACTGCCGCGAGGATCGGACGATGCCAGAACAGACCGCGGTAAGAGAACAGAGAATCAGCATCCGGGCCACGATAAGGGCTGGACATCAGGCTGACCACGCCGAACGCGCCGAGGCTGCTGAACAGATAACCGGCGAGGTAAACCCCTACCGCTTCCATCGACATCTCGCCGGTTTGCAGCGCAATCAGCGCCACCAGCAGATAGCCAAGGTGAGAGATAGATGAGTAACCGAGCAGACGTTTGATGTTGGTCTGGCTCAGTGCCATCAGGTTACCGAAGATGATAGAGGCAAAGGCGATAATCGCCAGCACCACGCGAATCGCTTCGCTGTCCCCCACCGGTGCGTAGAGGAACAGACGCATCACCACGCCGAAGATAGCGATTTTGCTCGCCGTCGCCAGGAAAGTGGAAACCGGCGCAGGCGCGCCCTGGTATACGTCTGGCGTCCACAGGTGGAACGGCACCAGAGAGAGTTTGAAGCCGAGGCCAACAATCATCAGGCCGAAACCTGCCAGCAACAGCGGCTCGTTGAGCATACCGTCGCCGAGGTTTTTACCCAGCGCGACAAACGACAGGTCGCCAGACTGCGCGTACACCAGCGCCATACCGAACAGCAGGAAAGAAGACGCTGCGGCAGAGAGAATGGTGTATTTGATACTGGCTTCCAGCGAACGTTTCTGGCGGAAAGCGTAACCGACCAGGCCAAACAGTGGCAGAGAGATCAGTTCGATACCGAGGAACAGAGACGCCAGATGGTTGGCATTCGCCAGCAGGATCCCACCCAGTGCGGCAATTAACACCAACAGGTAGAACTCGTCCTTGTTGTCGTTATAGCCTTCAAGCCACGGGTAGGCAAAAGTACAGGTTGCGAGGCTCGCCAACAGTACCAGCCCGGTGTAAAGCATGGCGAAACCATCAACGCGCATCAGCGGCGTAACGTCCATAGCGCCCGCCTGGCCGACAAACCAGAGCGAAACCAGCGCCGCGTTAAGCCCAATAACCGAGAGCGTAGCGTTGAGGAAATGATTGCGTCGCCACGCAATGGAGAGCATCACAACCACCACCGTCAAGCCGACGATCAGCAACGGTAGCAGTGCGATCAGGTTTTGTGGAGTTAAAGTCATGAGCGATTTACGGCCTTGTAGTAGTAACGGAATTAACAAACCACTGCTGGATATTGCCAATCGCGGAGTGCGAGGTATCCAGAATCGGCTGCGGATAGAAGCCCAGCAGTACCAGCAGCACCACCAGCAACAGGATCATAAACAGCTCACGCAGCGACATCCCTGGCAGTTCCTGGCTGGCAATCTGGCTTTTCGCTTTACCGAAGTAAGCGCGATGAAGCATCGCCAGCGAATAAACAGATGCAAAGACCAGCCCAAAGGTAGAGATAACGGTAATCACCGGGACAACCTGGAAGCTGCCGAACAGAATCATAAATTCGCCGACGAAGTTACCGGTACCTGGCATCCCAAGCGTTGCCACTGCAAAGAACAGGGACAGTGCTGGCAGCCATTTCATCTTGCTCCACAGACCGCCCATCATCCGCATGTCGCGAGTGTGGATACGTTCATAGAGCTGACCGCAGAGAATAAACAGACCCGCCGCCGACAAACCGTGCGCAATCATCTGAATAACCGCGCCCTGGTAGGCCAACTGGCTGCCGGTGTAGATAGCAATCAGCACGAAGCCCATGTGGGAAACCGAGGTGTAGGCAATCAGACGTTTGATATCGGTCTGGGCAAAGGCCATCCACGCACCGTAGAAGATGCCGATAACACCCAGCCACATAGCGATTGGCGCGAACTCTGCCGAGGCGTTCGGGAACAGCGGCAGCGAGAAGCGCAGCAGACCGTAAGCAGCGGTTTTCAGCAAGATCCCCGCAAGGTCAACGGAACCGGCTGTCGGTGCCTGAGAGTGCGCATCTGGCAGCCAGCCGTGCAGCGGAACCACCGGCATTTTGACCGCGAAGGCGATGAAGAAGCCCAGCATCAACAGGTATTCCACGCCGTTAGACATTGGCGTATTCAGCAGTTCTTCATAGTTGAAGGTCCAGATACCGGTCGCATTGTAATGAACGAAGACCAGCGCCAGGATGGCGATCAACATCACCAGACCACTCGCCTGGGTATAGATGAAGAACTTGGTTGCCGCCGTGATACGCGTTTTACCATCAGAGGCTTTATGCCCCCACAGCGCGATCAGGAAGTACATCGGCACCAGCATCATTTCCCAGAAGAAGAAGAACAGGAACATGTCGATGGCAAGGAACACGCCGATAACGCCGCCCAGGATCCACATCAGGTTGAGGTGGAAGAAGCCCTGATATTTTTCGATCTCATTCCACGAGCAGAGTACCGCCAGCACGCCGAGCAGACCGGTCAGCACGACCATCAGCAGCGACAGACCATCAATGGCGAGATGGATAGAGATTCCAAAACGCGGGATCCACGGCATGTCAAATTCAGACTGCCACTGCGGAATTCCGGCGGATTGCGTCAGTGAATAACCGCCCTGCAACCACAGTTGCAGCGACAGCGCCAGCGTCAATCCCATGGTGATTAGCGCTACCCAGCGCGGCACCTTGACGCCAAAGCGTTCGGTCTGCCAGCACAGGAAGCCGCCAATAAAGGGAATCAATATTAGCCAGGGTAGTAACATGGCGATCTTTATTCCTTGTAAAAGTCCCGTCAGGACCGGATTTTCAACGAATTCTCACGACAGAAAATTCACTTCGGACTGGGGGTAGTGTCGGATGCGCCGCGAAGGCAGCTTATCCGACCTACGTTCTTATATGCCCAAGGGCAATCCCACAATCCTTAACTCAACGCAGTACCATCAACAGTGCCAGCACCACGACCGCACCGATGCTCATGGATGCAACATACCAGCGCAGGTAGCCGTTCTCACTGAACAGCAGACCTTTACCCGCAAAGCGCGAGAGGATCGCCGGGATGTTCATCATTGCGTTCAGCGGATCGCGTTTCAGCAACCAGGCGATACCCAGGAACGGCTTGACGAATACTTTGTCGTACAGCCAGTCAAAGCCCCAGGCGTTGTACCACCAGGTACTCAGCAGACGGCCCGGCGCACTGTTGGCGATGGAAGTCACCAGCGTACGTTTACCCAGCCACAGCCAGGCTGCCAGCAGAATGCCGACCACCGCGACCACGCCAGAGGTAATTTCCAGGGTCAACATGCTGCCGTGCGCCAGTTCCGTAGTTTGCGGAAGCACGCCCTGCAGCGGCGGTACAATCAGTGCGCCAACGAAGGTGGAAAGGATCAGCAGCACAATCAGCGGCAGGCTGTGAGTTACCCCTTTCACGGCGTGAGCGTGAATTTGTTCTTTTCCGTGGAAGACGATGAAAATCATACGGAAGGTATAGAGCGAGGTCATAAACGCACCGACCAGACCTGCCACCATCAGATTGATATGGCCATTCGCCATCGCCCCCGCGAGGATCTCATCCTTACTGAAGAAGCCCGCAGTGACCAGCGGCAGTGCCGACAGTGCCGCGCCGCCCACCAGGAAGCAGAGATAAACCAGCGGAATAGATTTACGCAGACCGCCCATCTTGAAGATGTTCTGTTCGTGATGGCAGGCCAGAATGACGGAACCGGATGCCAGGAACAGCAGCGCTTTAAAGAACGCGTGGGTCATCAAGTGAAAAATCGCCGCATCCCATGCCTGCACGCCAAGCGCGAGGAACATGTAGCCAATCTGGCTCATGGTGGAATAAGCGAGAACACGTTTGATGTCGGTCTGTACCAGCGCGGCAAAACCGGCCAGCAGCAACGTAACTGCCCCGACAATACCCACCAGATGCAGAACTTCCGGCGTCATCAGGAACAGGCCGTGGGTACGGGCGATCAGGTAGACACCCGCGGTTACCATGGTTGCGGCGTGGATCAACGCAGAGACAGGCGTCGGGCCAGCCATCGCGTCGGCAAGCCATGTCTGCAATGGCAACTGCGCAGATTTACCGACCGCGCCGCCCAGCAGCATCAGCGTCGCCCACATCAGCATGTTATTGCCGTCAGCAAAGTGCGCTGGTGCCAGTTCGACCATTTCGCGGAAGTTCAGCGTACCCAGCTCGTTGTAGAGAATGAACAGCGCAAAAGCGAGGAACACGTCACCCACACGGGTCACGACGAACGCTTTCATTGCCGCAGCGCCATTCTTCGGATCGGTGTAATAGAAACCAATCAATAGATAGGAACACAGGCCCACGCCTTCCCAGCCGAGGTACATCAGCAGCAGGTTATCGGCGAGCACCAGAACCACCATGCTGGCGATGAACAGGTTGGTATAAGCGAAGAAGCGAGAGTAGCCCTCTTCACCACGCATATACCAGGAGGCGTACATGTGGATCAGGAAACCCACACCAGTGACTACCGAGAGCATGGTCAGCGACAGGCCATCCAGCACCAGGTTGAAACCGATGTTAAAGTCGCCTACCGACATCCACGTCCATAGCGGCTGGCTGTATGCCTGCTCGCCGTTAGCGAAGAAGTCGACTCCGATAAAGGCGGTCACCAGCGCCGCCAGGCCCACAGAGCCTACGCCCACAATCGCTGAGACGTTTTCAGACCAGCGGCCACGGGAGAACGCCAGCAGGACGAAGCCAATCAATGGAAAAATAATGGTTAAGGCAAGCATGTTCATCCGCGCATCTCACTTACTGAATCGATGTTCAGGTTCTGGCGACGACGGTGAAGTTGCAGCAGCAGCGCAAGGCCGATACTCGCTTCTGCCGCCGCGAGGCTGATGGCGAGAATGTACATCACCTGACCGTCGGTCTGGCCCCAGTAGCTACCGGCGACCACAAAGGCCAGCGCGGAGGCGTTAATCATGATTTCCAGACCAATCAGCATAAACAGCAGATTGCGACGGATAACCAGACCGGTTAAGCCAAGAACGAATAAGATTGCCGCGAGGATCAGTCCATGTTGTAAGGGGATCATGCGTGCTCCTCCGTTTTTCTTTTCGCGCTGTCGTCTTTACGGTTACTTAGCACTTCACCCGCACGCTCTTCACGACCGACGTGGAAGGCCACAACCAGACCAGCCAGCAGCAGCATAGAAGCCAGTTCAACCGCCAGTACGTAAGGCCCGAACAGCGTAATACCCACTGCTTTAGCACTGATTGGCGTACCGTCGATACCCTGATCGTTAACACCGAGAATGGCGTAAACAATCACCACCAGCATGATGGCCGACAAAATTGCCGGACCAATCCACACCTGCGGTTTCAGCCACTGGCGTTCCTGTTCGATTTCTGAACCGCCCAGGTTGAGCATCATCACCACAAACACGAACAGCACCATAATGGCACCCGCGTAGACGATAATTTCCAGCGCACCGGCAAAGTAAGCGCCCAGTGAGAAGAACACCCCGGAAATCGCCAGCAGCGAAATAATCAGGTACAGCAGTGCGTGTACCGGATTGGTATGGGTGATCACTCGCAAGGTCGCAAGTATGGCTATCAGGCCACAGATATAAAAAGCGAACTCCATTGCCCCTCTCCTTACGGTAACAGGCTCTTGACGTCGATAGGCTTGGCTTCGTTCTCTGCTTCGCCCTTATCTTTGCCGTCGATTGCCATACCTGCCATCCGGTAGAAGTTATATTCCGGGTATTTGCCCGGACCGGAGATCAGCAGATCCTCTTTCTCGTAAACCAGATCCTGGCGCTTGTATTCCCCCATCTCGAAATCCGGGGTTAACTGAATCGCCGTGGTCGGACAGGCTTCTTCGCACAGACCACAGAAAATGCAGCGTGAGAAGTTGATGCGGAAAAATTCCGGATACCAGCGACCGTCTTTGGTTTCTGCTTTTTGCAGTGAGATACAGCCGACCGGGCAGGCTACCGCGCAGAGGTTACAGGCTACGCAACGCTCTTCGCCATCCGGGTCGCGGGTCAGAACGATACGACCACGATAACGGGGCGGCAGATAGACCGGCTCTTCCGGGTACATTCGCGTTTCGCGTTTGGCGAACGCGTGCAGGCCGATCATCCAGATACTACGAACCTGGGTGCCGAAACCTACTAACAATTCTTTTAAGGTCATGGTCTTATTGCCCCTTATTGCGCCTGCCAGAGAATGACAGCCGCCGTTACCAGCAAGTTGATCAGCGTCAGCGGCAGACAGATTTTCCAGCCGAAGGACATTACCTGGTCATAACGCGGACGCGGTAACGACGCACGAATCAAAATGAACATCATCATAAAGAACGCGGTTTTCAGCGCGAACCAGATGAATGGCGGTAACAACGGGCCTTGCCAGCCACCGAAGAACAGCGTCACCATCAGTGCAGAGATGGTCACAATCCCGATGTATTCGCCCACGAAGAACAGACCGAACTTCATGCCGGAATATTCAATGTGGTAACCATCCGCCAGTTCCTGCTCGGCTTCCGGCTGGTCAAACGGATGACGGTGACACACCGCCACGCCCGCGATGGCAAAGGTAATAAAACCAAAGAATTGCGGGATGACGTTCCACACATGCGCCTGGCTGTTGACGATGTCGGTCATGTTGAATGAACCGGCCTGCGCCACCACGCCCATCAGGGAAAGCCCGAGGAACACTTCGTAGCTCAGGGTCTGCGCGGAAGCACGCATCGCACCCAGCAGCGAGTATTTGTTGTTACTTGACCAGCCCGCAAACAGCACCGCATAAACCGCCAGACCTGCCATCATCAGGAAGAACAAAATCCCGATGTTCAGGTCGGCAACCACCCACCCCGGGCTGACTGGCACAATCGCAAAAGCCAGCAGCAGCGAGGTAAAGGCGATCATCGGCGCCAGGGTAAAGATGACGCGATCCGAGAATTTCGGGATCCAGTCTTCTTTAAAGAACATTTTGATCATGTCCGCGACCAGCTGGAGCGAACCGCCCCAGCCAACACGGTTAGGTCCGTAACGGTTCTGGAACAGACCCAGCAGGCGACGTTCGCCAAAGCTCATGAATGCCCCGCAGGTGACAACCACCAGCAGGATCACCACCGCTTTGAGGATGGTCAGCAGGATCTCAATCAGTTCCGGTGATAACCAACTCATTGTTGTGCCTCCTTGAGATCCTCAAGATGCGCGCCAGCCAGCACCGGAGCAATGCCGGACATACCCATCGGCAAGCCCACCTGCCCTGCCGTCAGCCCTTCGGCGATTTCAACCGGCAGCGTGACCGTGTTGCCATCGTAACTAAAGGAGACGCGTGTACCCGCATTCACGCCCAACTTCGCGGCATCTGCCGGGTTAAGTTTGATGTACGGTTGCGGCATACGGCTCTGGAAGACCGGAGCACGTTGTGACAATTCATCGCTGCCAAACAGGTGGTAGTACGGCGCGATACGCCATTTCCCTTCCTGCGGCTGGAAGCGTGCCGGTACGCTGGTGAAGTAATCCAGACCGTTATCGCTGGTTTCAAACAGACGCACGCCCGGATCGCCAAAGCGCAGTTTGCCGCCCACTTCGTCCTGGAATTTGTTCCACGCCTGCGGGGAGTTCCAGCCCGGCGCCCAGGCAAACGGCACTTGTGAACGGTGCGCGGTCGGCTGGTTGTTACCTTCCATCGAGAAGGTGAACATGGTGTCAATATCCTGCGGCTGACGCGGCTCATGAACGCTGATGTTGGCGCGCATGGCGGTACGACCGCTGTAACGGTGCGGCTCACGAGCCAGTTTCTGCCCACGAATGCGGAATGTTGCGTCCGGCGCGGCATCTTTGATACCCGCCAGTTCCGGGATTTTCGCCACAACGGCGTCAATCACGTGGTCGAGCTGCGTCCAGTCAACTTCTCGACTCAGCAGCGTGCTGTGCAGCGAGTGCAGCCAGCGCCAGCTTTCCAGCATCACGGTTTTGCTGTCGTAATAGGACGGGTCGTAAACCTGGAAGAAACGTTGGGCGCGGCCTTCGTTATTAATTACCGTACCGTCGCTTTCAGCAAAGCTGGCGGCGGAAAGTACCAGATGGGCGTTTTCCATGATCGCCGTACGCTGATGATCAACTACCATCACCAGCGGCGCTTTTGCCAGCGCAGCATTCACGCGGGTAGCAGAAGCATGACGATGCAGATCGTTTTCCAGCACCACCACCGCGTCGGCGCGTCCGGTTTCCAGTTCGGTCAACGCTTCTTCAAGCGAACCGCCGCCCATAATGCCCAGCCCCATGCTGTTGACGGAACGGGCAATCATGGTGATACCTACGTCAGCACCGCGACCTTTCAGGGCTTTCGCCACGTTAGCCGCAGCCTGAATCACCTCTAAGCTACCAGCGTTTGTCCCGGAGATAATCAACGGTTTCTTCGCACCCGCCAGTGCCTGCACGATGACGTCGATTTTGCTTTGCAGCTCAGGCTCGATACCGTCAACCGCTGGCGCGGAGTTATCCAGCGCATGGGCGATGGCAAAACCTAAACGCGCCTGATCTTCAACCGGTGCGCGGTAAGTCCACGCCGCGATATCATCCAGACGGGTGTCATCAACGTTGGTGACAAACAGCGGATGCTTCGCACGTTGGCCAATGTTGAGGATTGCCGCAATCTGCCAGTCAGCCACTTTCTGTGCTGCCGCCATTTCGCGAGCTTTGCCTTTCACCGCCTGACGTACTGCCAGCGCGACGCGCGCGCCGGTCTGGGTAACATCTTCGCCCAGCACCAGTACTGCATCGTAAGATTCAATTTCGCGCAGTGCCGGAGTATAAATGCCGCCTTCACGCAGCACTTTCAGCGCCAGTTGCAGACGTTCCTGTTCACCGTGAGCGATACCGGTATAGAAGTTTTCTTCACCTACCAGTTCACGCAGCGCAAAGTTGCTTTCCACGCTGGCGCGCGGAGAACCGATGCCGATGACTTTCTTCGACTGACGCAGAATATCTGCCGCGCCCTGCATTGCCTGTTCGGCGTTGAGGGTAATGAAATCATCGCCACGACGCTGTACCGGCTGACGCGGACGATCTTTCAGGTTGACGTAGCCGTAACCGAAACGACCACGGTCGCAGAGGAAGTAGTGGTTTACCGTACCGTTGTAACGGTTTTCGATACGACGCAGTTCGCCATAACGCTCGCCGGGGCTGATGTTACAGCCGATAGAACATTGCTGGCAGATGCTCGGAGCAAACTGCATATCCCATTTACGGTTGTAACGCTCGGAGTGCGTTTTGTCGGTAAATACGCCAGTCGGGCAAATTTCGACCAGGTTACCGGAAAATTCGCTTTCCAGAGTGCCGTCTTCCGGGCGACCGAAGTAGACGTTGTCGTGCGCGCCATAAACGCCCAAGTCCGTGCCGTCCGCGTAATCTTTGTAGTAACGCACACAGCGGTAGCAGGCGATGCAGCGGTTCATTTCGTGAGAGATGAACGGCCCCAAATCCTGATTGCGGTGGGTACGTTTGGTGAAACGGTAGCGACGGAAGGTATGCCCGGTCATCACGGTCATATCCTGAAGGTGGCAGTTACCGCCTTCTTCACATACCGGACAGTCGTGCGGGTGGTTGGTCATTAACCACTCGACCACACTTTCACGGAACTGTTTCGCTTCTTCGTCGTCAATGGAAATAAAGGTGCCATCGGAAGCCGGTGTCATACAGGACATCACCAGGCGACCACGCGTGTCTTCCGCGTTTTGGTATTGCTTTACCGCACACTGGCGGCAAGCACCGACGCTTCCTAGCGCCGGATGCCAGCAAAAGTAAGGAATATCAAGACCCAGAGACAGACAAGCTTCCAGCAGGTTGTCCGCTCCGTTGACCTCGTATTCTTTGCCGTCTACATGAATTGTAGCCATTAGCATGCTTCCAGTTTTCTCGGTCAGGGACCGAGCGTTAATCGAAATTCGGTTACCAGCGCTCTTTCAGCAGGTTCGGCTGAATCCCATTAATCAAATGGGTATTGCTGAACGGCTGTTTGATTCCCGCCTCAAATTCTTCGCGAAAATATTTGATGGCGCTCTGTAACGGCTCCACTGCACCAGGTGCGTGGGCACAGAAAGTTTTACCCGGCCCTAAGAATCGACACAGTTGCTCAAGTGTTTCGATATCGCCCGGCTGGCCTTCGCCACGCTCCAGCGCACGCAGAATTTTCACGCTCCACGGCAGGCCGTCGCGGCACGGCGTACACCAGCCGCAGGACTCACGGGCGAAAAACTCTTCCAGGTTACGCACCAGTGACACCATGTTGATCTCATGGTCAACCGCCATCGCCAGCGCCGTACCCAGACGACTGCCCGCTTTACCGATGCTTTCGAACTCCATCGGCAGGTCAAGGTGCGCTTCGGTGAGGAAGTCAGTACCCGCGCCGCCTGGCTGCCAGGCTTTGAATTTCAGACCGTCACGCATACCACCGGCATAATCTTCGAGTATCTCGCGCGCGGTAGTACCGAACGGCAGTTCCCACAGGCCCGGATTTTTCACCCGACCGGAGAAGCCCATCAGCTTGGTGCCAGCATCTTTGCTTTTCGAGATGTTCTGATACCACTCCACGCCGTTAGCGAGGATCGCCGGAACGTTACACAGGGTTTCGACGTTGTTGACGCAGGTCGGTTTACCCCATGCGCCTGAGGTTGCCGGGAATGGCGGTTTCGAGCGTGGGTTAGCGCGACGTCCTTCCAGGGAGTTGATTAACGCTGTTTCTTCACCGCAGATGTAGCGCCCTGCCCCGGTATGGACAAACAGTTCGAAGTCAAAACCTGTTCCCATAATGTTTTTGCCAAGCAGACCTGCTTCGGTCGCTTCGGCAATGGCACGGCGCAGATTCACTGCCGCTTCAATATATTCGCCACGCAGGAAGATGTAGCCACGGTAAGCTTTCAGCGCAAACGCGGAGATGAGCATGCCTTCCACCAGCAGGTGCGGCAGTTGCTCCATCAGCAGACGGTCTTTATAGGTACCAGGCTCCATTTCATCGGCGTTACACAGCAAGTAACGGATGTTCATGGATTCGTCTTTCGGCATCAGGCTCCACTTCAGGCCAGTCGAGAAACCCGCGCCGCCTCGCCCTTTCAGGCCGGAGTCTTTTACCTGATTAACGATTTCGTCCGGAGACAGCCCGGTCAGCGCCTTACGCGCGCCTTCGTAACCGTTTTTGCTGCGATATTCGTCCAGCCACACTGGCTGTTTGTCATCACGCAGACGCCAGGTCAGCGGATGCGTTTCGGGAGTACGGATAATGTTTTTCATTTATACCGCTCCAGCAGTTCAGGGATCGCTTCCGGGGTCAGATGCGCGTGAGTATCCTCATCGATCATCATGTTTGGCCCTTTATCACAGTTCCCCAGGCAGCAGGTTGGCAGCAGCGTAAAGCGGCCATCAAATGTCGTTTGCCCTGGTTTGATGTTCAGCTTTTTCTCCAGCGCCGCCTGAATGCCCTGGTAACCATTGATGTGACAGACCACGCTGTCGCAATAACGGATCACATGGCGACCAACTGGCTGGCGGAAGATCTGGCTGTAGAACGTTGCCACGCCTTCGACATCGCTCGCCGGAATACCCAACACATCGGCGATCGCATGGATCGCGCCGTCCGGTACCCAGCCACGCTGCTTCTGAACGATTTTCAGCGCTTCAATGGACGCCGCACGCGGGTCTTCGTAGTGGTGCATCTCGTGCTCAATCGCTTCACGCTCTGCCGCACTCAGCTCAAAAGCCTCGGTTTGTGGTTGTTGATTCTCGTGCATAATTAGCGGTCCACATCTGACATAACAAAATCGATACTGCCCAGATAAACAATCAGGTCAGACACCAGGCTGCCGCGGATCGCCGCCGGAATTTGCTGCAAATGCGCATAACTCGGCGTGCGAATACGGGTGCGATAACTCATGGTGCTGCCGTCGCTGGTCAGGTAGTAACTGTTGATCCCTTTGGTCGCCTCAATCATCTGGAAGGATTCATTGGCAGGCATCACTGGCCCCCACGACACTTGCAGGAAGTGGGTGATCAGGGTTTCGATATGTTGCAGCGTGCGCTCTTTCGGCGGCGGCGTGGTCAGCGGGTGATCCGCTTTGAACGGGCCTTCCGGCATGTTGTTGAGGCACTGCTCAAGAATGCGCAGACTCTGGCGCAGCTCTTCCACTTTCAGCATTACGCGGGTGTAGCAGTCAGAAACGCCACCGCCAACCGGAATTTCAAAGTCGAAGTTTTCATAGCCAGAATAAGGACGCGCCTTACGCACGTCGAAGTCGATCCCGGTGGCACGCAGGCCTGCACCAGTGGTACCCCACTCCAGCGCCTCTTTCGCGCCGTAGGCGGCAACGCCTTTGGAACGGCCAATCAGGATGGTGTTACGCAGCGCGGCTTTCTCGTAAGAAGCCAGACGTTTCGGCATCCAGTCAAGGAACTCACGCAGCAGGCGATCCCAGCCACGCGGCAGGTCATGCGCTACACCGCCGATACGGAACCATGCCGGGTGCATACGGAAACCAGTAATCGCTTCCACCAGATCGTAAATTTTCTGACGATCGGTAAAGGCGAAGAACACGGGCGTCATCGCGCCGACGTCCTGAATAAAGGTCGAGATATACAGCAGGTGGCTGTTGATGCGGAACAGTTCGGAAAGCATTACGCGAATCACGTTAACGCGATCCGGTACAGTGATCCCGGCCAGTTTCTCTACCGCCAGTACGTACGGCATTTCGTTAACGCAGCCGCCGAGGTATTCGATACGGTCGGTGTACGGGATGTAGCTATGCCAGGACTGACGCTCGCCCATCTTTTCCGCGCCACGGTGGTGGTAACCAATGTCTGGTACGCAGTCGACAATCTCTTCGCCATCGAGTTGCAGTACGATACGGAAGGCACCGTGCGCCGACGGGTGGTTCGGACCGAGGTTGAGGAACATAAAGTCCTCGTTTTCGGTGCCGCGCTTCATCCCCCACTCTTCCGGTTTGAAGGTCAGGGCTTCCATCTCCAGATCCTGTTTGGCTTTGGTCAGCTCAAACGGCGAGAATTCGGTAGCGCGCGCCGGGTAATCTTTACGCAGCGGGTGACCTTTCCAGGTTTGCGGCATCATGATGCGGCGCAGGTTCGGGTGACCGTCGAAAGTAATGCCAAACAGATCCCAGGTTTCACGCTCATACCAGTTAGCGTTCGGGAACAGTTTGGTGAAAGTCGGTACGTGCAGGTCGTTTTCTGCCAGCGCCACCTTCAGCATGATGTCGCGGTTACGATCGATAGAAATCAGATGGTAGAAAACGGAAAAATCCGCAGCAGGTAGCCCTTCGCGGTGGGTGCGCAGACGTTCGTCCATGCCGTGTAAGTCAAACAGCATGACGTAAGGTTTCGGCAGTTTCTTTAAGAAATCGCCCACTTCCAGTAATTGTTCACGCTTGATCCACACAACGGGAACCCCGGTGCGAGTCGCCTGAACAGTAAAGGCATCCGGCCCAAAACGGTTGCGCAGTTCGCCAATAACCGGATCATCCAGATGATCGCGGGTCTGCCAGGCGGGTTCTTGCGCGGTTAAGTCGGTCATATTGTTCACCATTGCATATGGTCCGTGGTGACTGTCGGCATGGCTTCGCGCAATAGATTTAAGAATAAGCGAAGAAAAACACCTTTGCCGACAGGCGCAAATTAAATCTCGTCAGGGGTGCGCAGGTTGGTAACAGCAATGCGTTCACCGCGCTTGCGTTCGCGCTCTGATTGCATATTGGCGCGATAAACGCCCTGATCGCCAACCACCCAGGAGAGCGGACGACGTTCTTTGCCGATAGATTCCTGCAACAGCATCAGTGCCTGCATGTACGCTTCAGGACGCGGCGGGCAGCCCGGGATATACACATCAACCGGGATGAATTTATCAACGCCCTGCACAACGGAATAAATATCGTACATACCGCCGGAGTTGGCACAGGCACCCATTGAGATAACCCATTTGGGTTCCAGCATCTGGTCATACAGACGCTGAATAACCGGTGCCATTTTGGTAAAGCAGGTTCCTGCAACCACCATCAGGTCAGCCTGACGCGGCGAAGCACGCAATACTTCTGCGCCAAAACGCGCCACGTCATGCACCGCGGTAAACGAAGTCACCATCTCAACGTAACAGCAGGAAAGACCGAAGTTATACGGCCAAATTGAGTTTTTACGACCCCAGTTAACCATGTCATTGAGCTTGCCCATAAACACGTTTTTGTTAACTTCTTGCTCCAGAGGGTCGGTTACGATCTCCTGCTTTTGCAGGGGGTAACGGTCGTTCTCACCGTTGGGATCTATGCGGGTGAGCGTATAATCCATCTTAATGCCTCGCGGTTAGCGTTGACGATTAGCGATACTGTTCGTTTCCGGGTTCATACGCTCGCGGCGTGAACGCACGGGCGTCCAGTCCAGCGCGCCAATACGCACCAGATAAACCAGACCTGCCAGTAACACAAAAATAAAAATTGCAGCTTCCACAAAGCCTACCCAGCCGCTTTCGCGGATAGAGGTTGACCATGCGAACAGATACAGCGCTTCAACGTCGAAGATAACGAAGAACATGGCCACCAGATAAAACTTGGCGGACAGGCGTAAGCGGGCGGAGCCGACCGAGTCGATACCTGATTCAAACGGCACGTTTTTCGACCGCGCGCGCGCGCGACCGCCTAAAAACCAACCGCCTACCAGCATCAGGCAACACAGGCCAATGGCAACGATAAGAAAGATAGCGAATGCCCAGTGATGAGCGATGACTTCAGTGGATGTTGACATACTCATTGCTTACTCATCAAAAGTAGCGCCTGATTCTCTGCTCTTCACGGCAGATGGACGCCACATCGATTCATGGGGAGGAATAAAAAAAACCTTACAACTACTGTAGTAACAATTTTATACAGTGAATTGATGTGGTCTTTTACCCCTTTCTATAACCTTTTGTCAACTTTAACAAAAGTTTCTTCACATTAATTTACATAATACCAACAACTTTTGCATTTAATGCTCTTCATCCCAGATCATTGACGACTCCAGGAAAATTAGATGTTGTTGAATCGTGTCCGTTGTGAAGCAATGGAAAAAATACGGGTCTATTTTGACAGGAATTTGTACCGATTCCTCCCCCCAAAAGAGAGTATTTTCTTGATCTGTGACACGCTTTTGTTAATCCATAACAAAAATACAGCAACAAGTTCACGTATTTTTTAACATCATTGTAGCAGGAGATTTTTATCAGGCGATTTTTTGTTCGCACGTTTAGAGAAGGGCTGTCGATTGAAAAATGAACACTTTTGTTCAATATCAGGAAACGTTGTCATCATTTATTGTAAAAAAAAGCCACTGACGTTCAAAAAAACATCAGTGGCTTGTTTTTACAAATGTGGTTATCTATTACCAGACAATTATTCGTAATCGCCTTCAATTAACAGAGAATCATCCCCTTCATGGGCGCCTATCGTGCTGAACTGCCATGGGTTCTGATAACTCTCCATTGCCTGGTATATCACCTGAGCCAGCTCATTACCACTGGACGGATCATAGCACAGCAAATATTCGGTATCTGGCAGTGGTGGTAAACCGTCCACAGCGCTCAAGACGCGCAGGTCCGGACTCATCATCTCAACCGGCCTTGCCGTTACACCTAACCCCGCTTTCACGGCAGCGCGGACCGCCGGCAACGTGGAGGCGACATAAGCCAGACGCCATGGAATATCCGCTTTATTGAGTGTTGCCAGAACCAAATCACGGAACGGACTAGGATCATCCAGCAACACCAGAGGGATCGGCTCGCCTTTTTGCAATACGTATTCCGCAGCGCAATACCAGTGCGTTGGAGAAGTTCTCAGGTTCAACGCCTTAAAGGTATCAGGACGATTTGTGGTAACCATTAAATCCACTTCCTGGGACTTCAGCATATCTGCCATATAGGCATTACGCTTAACGCGGACATCCAGCGCAAGTTTCGGATAAACCGAACTAACGCGATTAAGCAGAAAAGGTAAGATCGTATCAGCAGATTCATCTGAAGCGCCGATTGTTAACACGCCCTGAAGATTACTGAACATCAATGATGAGCAAGCCTCATCATTAAAACGCAGGATCTTCCTGGCATAGCCAAGAAGCTGAATGCCATGTTCAGTTAACAGTTTGTTACGACCATGCCGAGCGAACAGTTCTTTCCCAACGAGTTGTTCAAGACGCTGCATTTGCTGACTAACAGCGGACTGAGTACGACACACAGCGGCAGCTGCGGCAGCAAAAGTGTTCAGATCGGCAACAGCAACAAATGTTCTCAGCAGATCGAGGTCGAGGTTAATTATCGGACGATTTGCACTTATCATATATTATCACTTACTGGCGGCTCATACTGAGCTGGTTAATGCTGTGCACACACAAACAAGCAATTCCATTTGTAATGTGCCTCCCTGGCAGTTTCATCCGGAAGTCTGGATGAAAGTTAAAATGCATATGAGTTGCACTAATAAGAACGACTCACATTGTTCCGTTATAATGCCTGAAGTAGTTCACAGAATATATCTTCAGGAATCGCATATCTATTAAGTTACTCACTCTTTTCTATTTATGACATGCGAGTGTTTGTGTAAATGTAAATGTTGATCCTTGTTCCACTACTAACAAAGCGGCGCCAACCCGGCGTAAACACGCATAAGCGGCGATGATTTGTCTGCGTCAACAGTGGGGGTTCCGTCATTTAAACGAGCATTTTACCCTAAAACCCATTTATTTATAAGGGCCATTGCGAATTATCTGATGCAAAGTTATGTTATGTTAGGCAAAGTAATCTTCTATTATTAATAAGCACAACAAAACCTTTTTGAATATTAAATAATAATTAATTAGCACACCTTGCATTCATTAATTCCGCTTAACAATAATTTCGCACGTCATCACCTATACGACACTTCGGTGATCACTACTCTGTTTATGTTTCACTTATAATGAAAATATCATGAATATGTTATGTTCGTGATTTCTTAAATCAAAGAAAATTCGCACATTTATCTACCAGACAAAAAACCATGCATTAGATTAATACATAGAATAAATCACTACAAAACACAAATCATTAAGCATATGCATCTCAATATTTAATGATTATTAAGTTATTAACAGCACATTCCCTCCTTTTACTCTCGCAAAATCTTGTTCTGCAGAACTTCAAAACACCGCCTCGGGGGAGTACATTGTTCTAAGCTGACTTCCACGGCAGGGAGTGGCGATAACAGCAAAAAAGGTCAAGAGTCATGTCACCCATTGAAAAATCCAGCAAGTTAGAGAATGTCTGTTATGACATCCGTGGTCCGGTGCTGAAAGAAGCAAAACGCCTGGAAGAAGAAGGTAACAAAGTATTGAAACTGAACATCGGCAACCCAGCCCCGTTCGGTTTTGACGCTCCTGATGAGATCCTGGTTGATGTGATACGCAACCTCCCGACAGCTCAGGGCTATTGTGATTCAAAAGGCCTCTACTCTGCGCGTAAGGCCATCATGCAGCACTATCAGGCGCGAGGCATGCGTGATGTTACCGTGGAAGACATTTACATCGGCAATGGGGTATCGGAGCTTATCGTTCAGGCAATGCAGGCATTGCTGAACAGCGGGGATGAAATGTTGGTTCCTGCACCTGATTATCCACTATGGACCGCGGCGGTTTCGCTCTCCAGCGGTAAAGCGGTGCACTACCTTTGCGACGAGTCCTCTGACTGGTTCCCGGACCTCGATGATATTCGCGCTAAAATTACGCCTCGTACGCGCGGTATCGTTATTATCAACCCGAACAACCCAACCGGCGCGGTTTATTCCAAAGAGCTTTTAATGGAAATTGTGGAGATTGCGCGTCAGCATAATCTCATTATTTTCGCCGATGAAATTTACGACAAAATTCTCTACGACGACGCCGAGCATCACTCGATTGCGGCGATGGCGCCTGACCTGCTGACCATTACCTTTAACGGTCTGTCGAAAACGTATCGAGTGGCAGGCTTCCGTCAAGGCTGGATGGTACTGAACGGGCCGAAAAAACACGCCAAAGGCTACATCGAAGGTCTGGAGATGCTGGCCTCAATGCGACTTTGCGCCAACGTTCCCGCACAACACGCGATTCAGACCGCATTGGGTGGCTATCAGAGTATCAGTGAATTTATCTTACCTGGCGGGCGTCTTTACGAGCAGCGTAATCGCGCATGGGAGTTGATTAACGACATTCCAGGCGTTTCCTGCGTGAAGCCACGCGGCGCGCTGTACATGTTCCCGAAAATCGACGCTAAACGTTTTAATATTCACGACGACCAGAAGATGGTGCTGGACTTCCTGTTACAGGAAAAAGTTCTGCTGGTTCAGGGGACGGCTTTTAACTGGCCGTGGCCGGATCACTTCCGCATTGTTACGCTGCCGCGCGTTGATGATATCGAACTGTCATTAAGTAAATTCGCTCGTTTCCTTTCTGGCTATCATCAGCTGTAATCTTAAATTCACTGCCGGAGATTGCATCCGGCAGTGTTATCCCCCCACAATGATCTCATGAAGTCATCACACGCAAGGTCGTTATGAAGCAGAGCCATTTTTTTGCCCATCTCTCCCGTCTGAAACTAATTAACCGCTGGCCGTTAATGCGCAACGTACGGACAGAAAATGTGTCTGAGCACAGTTTGCAGGTGGCGATGGTCGCCCATGCGCTGGCTGCCATTAAAAACCGTAAGTTTGGCGGAAATGTCAACGCTGAACGCATCGCTCTGCTGGCGATGTACCACGATGCCTCTGAAGTGCTCACCGGCGATCTCCCTACCCCAGTGAAATATTTCAATTCGCAAATCGCTCAGGAATACAAAGCTATTGAAAAAATCGCCCAACAAAAGCTGGTCGATATGGTTCCGGAAGAGCTAAGGGATATCTTTGCACCACTCATTGATGAGCATGCGTATAGCGATGAGGAAAAATCGCTGGTGAAACAGGCTGATGCACTTTGTGCCTATCTGAAATGTCTGGAAGAGCTCGCTGCGGGTAATAATGAATTTTTACTTGCAAAGACGCGACTGGAAGCGACGCTTGAAGCGCGCCGCAGTCAGGAGATGGACTACTTCATGGAAGTCTTTGTTCCCAGCTTCCAACTATCGCTCGATGAGATTAGCCAGGATTCACCGCTGTAAGTTGCCGGAGCCAGCGCCGCATCTGGCAATAAGCGCCAGATGCGACATCAGGCTCTCGTCAAAACGGAAACAGCATCGGAATCATCACCACGCAAACCGCCATCACAATAACGGTAAACGGTACTCCCAGCTTCACAAAATCACTAAAGCTGTAATTTCCTGGCCCTAAAACCAACGTGTTAACCGGTGAGGAAACTGGCGTCATAAAGGCGGCAGATGCTGCCATCGCCACCACCATGGCAAATGGATACGGCGAAACGCCCATTGTTTTGGCCGCAGCCAGCGCAATCGGCGCCATCAGCACTGCCGTTGCCGTATTCGAAATAAACAAACCAATCACCGCCGACAAGACAAACAAACAGCCAAGCATCATATGTGGCCCGTAACCGCCGCCGATGTCCATTAACCCTTTTACCGCCAGTGCGACACCGCCTGTTTTCTGTAGCGCCACTGCGAACGGCATCATCCCAACGATCAAAATAATGCTCGGCCAGTGAATGGATTTATAAGCGCTTTCGGCATCGATACAGCGGAATTTCCCCATCAGCAGGCAGGCAATGATGGCCGCAACAGGATTAGGAATTTCATCGGTCAGCATTAACGCCACCATCAACACCAGACAGAAAATGGCATGGGGTGCCTGGCTGTGCGCAGGCGATGCTTCACTCACCTCTTCCGGTAAGTTCAGCGCCACGAAATCGCGGCCCTGTTTTGCCAGCATACCGATAAGCTTCCAGTTACCGACAACCAGGATGATATCGCCCAGCAGCAGAGGCTCATCCGCCAGCGAACCATCCAGCGCCACGCCATTGCGTTTCAGGCCCACCACATTCAGTCCGTAGCGCGTACGAAAGCCAATTTCGCGCACCGATTTACCAATCAACTCAGATTCAGGAATTAATGAAATCTCCGCCATGCCGACATCAAGGGCCTGATCGGAAAAATACTCGCCGCGCAGTACCATTGGCTCCAGCAATTGTTCACTGCAAAATTGTCGGAGATCGACATCAGCCGCAGACATATCAATAAGCAAAACGTCACGCGCACGGAATTCAGAAACCCCGTTCACGTTCACAATAACGCGACGAAAACGCCGCCAGCGTTCAACACCGATGACGTTAGCGCCATAACGTTCACGTAATTTGAGATCGTCCAGTCGCTGGCCAATCATCGGCGAACCGGGACGAATAGCCAGGCGGCGCGCGCGCCCGGTAAGTCGGTATTCACGGATAAGATCGCGGAAGGTACGACGCGTCCAGCCTTCACGCTGCGGGGTCTGGGAATCCCCTTTCAGCATAAAACGCATCACCAGCATATATAAGATACCGAGTACCAATACAACCAGGCCGATGGGGGTTACGCTAAAGAAACTAAAACCATGATAGCCTTCACGCAGCAATTCACTGTTAATCACCAGGTTAGGTGGCGTCGCCACCAGCGTCATCATGCCGCTGATCAGCCCGGCAAAACTCAACGGCATCATCAGGCGCGACGGCGACGTTTGCATGCGCATAGCAACGCTTAACACCACAGGGATAAAGATAGCGACGACGCCGGTTGAACTCATAAACGCGCCAAGGCCCGCAACGGTCAGCATCAACAAAACCAACATTTTGATCTCACTGCTGCCTGCCACTTTAACCAGCCATGTCCCCATTACGGTGGCGACACCCGTGCGGACTAAACCATCACCAATAATAAACAAGGCGGCGATCAGTACCACGTTAGGATCGGAAAAGCCGGAAAACACTTCAGGGACGGTCAGCGTACCGCTTAATGCAAACGCAACAATAACAAACAAAGCGACCGCATCCATACGCACTCTGCCCGTCGCAAACAAGACGATAGCAACCGCCAGTAATGAAAGAACCCAGATCAATTCACCGTTCACAACGTATCCTTGTTAATTGAGGGGGATGGCCTGATTCTGCCATAAAAAAGCCCCGACGGGACGGGGCTAAATCATGATCAGGCGTTTCACGCAATAATAACGTCACCATTTGGCTGTTTGATCACAGTAATTTGTTCCAGACTATGGAGGGCCAAATCCACCTCATTCAAACGCGGGGTATCAGCCGGTGCGTTAACCGCAATGACATGACACCCTGCGGCCAGGCCTGAAAGCACACCTGCGGGAGCATCCTCCACCACCACACATTCCTGCGGTGCAAGGCCCAACAGTTGTGCACCTAACAGATAGGCATCCGGCTCTGGTTTTCCACGTTTAACCCGCTCTGCGGTAACAAACACTTCCGGCGCGGGAAGTCCGGCGACTTTGTGGCGTGCTCGCGCAACAGGCATGGAACCAGAAGTGACAATGGCCCACGGGATCCCCGCTTTATTCAAATGATTGAGCAAAGCTATCGCCCCAGGAAGTGCGGTAATACCTTCGGTTTCCGTGGCCTCAATCTGTTCCAGACGGGTAAACTCGGCGGCAATTTCCTTCTCCGATTTGCCCACCATAAAATGGCGCAGAGACGTAATCGCCTGTTTACCATGAATGAAAGCCAGCACATCTTCCGGCGCTAACCCATGACGTCTGGCCCAGTTGCTCCACGCCCGCTCTACCGCGGGCAGAGAATCCACCAGCGTTCCATCCAGATCAAACAGAAAACCTTTACACCGCACGCGGCCTCCTCAGGCGTTAATAATTTGGTTAATTTCGTTAGCGCTCAGGTGATACTGACGCGGGCAGGCATGCCAGACATTCAACATGCGCAGATATTTCTCCCACATTGGCGTCTGTGCATTAAAGCCGTGAGTTCCGGCATCAAAATGGGTGTAACGCCCTTCAACGTTAACCATAAAGCGTACATAACCGAGATAACGTGCTTCGGTTGCGGCGTCAAAGCCGAGGAAGGTGACACGACGTTCATCGATGGATTGCTGGTCCTGTAAATTAGACCAGGAAACATGCAGCGCGTGATACATCTCCATAATGTCGATGATAGTGCGGCAGGTTTCTTCTTTCAGCTCGCCAAACTCGCGATCCAACTCGCGCATTTGCAAACCATAACCACGTTCAATGATTGTTTGCAGGCGACGGTAACGTTCAGCATTTGCCGGATCGAGCATAGTCATCATTTTGTACTGGTTAGACAAAATAAGACGTTGCGCGTTGGTCATTTCCATTGTTGACTCCTGTATCACTCTACTACGGTGAAAAAAAAGAAGGCCGATGTCTGCCTTCTTTTATATGCGTAATCAGGGGTCAATTACAAATCATCAAGGAAAGTTTTATCCAGTTGTTTGAAGGCACGCTTAAGCGTGTCAGCTAATGCCTGGTAATCAGGCTTGCCTTCAACAGGTGCCAGCACCTGTCCAGACTCCTGCAATTTACCGCGAACTTCATAAAACCAGTTGAGGATTGCAGGTGGTAATGGCGTTACAGAACGCTTGCCCAGCCACCACAGTCCCTGCATGGGTAAGCTTAGAGCGAACAACGCAGTGGCGACTGCCGGACCAAGCTGACCGCCCAGTGCAATCTGCCAGCAGAGAGTAAACACGGCGATCGGCGGCATAAAGCGGATCGCATAGCGCGTCATCTTAATGACACGATTCTCAACAAAGACCGGGGCAAGGCGTTTTTCCAGCGGCCACGTCTTTGAGTAATGCTGTCCCCGGCGAAACAAGCTAAAAAAATTAACAGAACGATTATCCGGCGTTGACATGCTTCACCTCAACTTCACATATAAAGATTCAAAAATTTGTGCAAATTCACAACTCAGCGGGACAACGTTCAAAACATTTTGTCTTCCATACCCACAATCAGGTATCCTTTAGCAGCCTGAAATGGCCGAGTAGTACATATTCATTGAGTCGTCAAATTCATAAACATTATGCCATTGGCTGAAAATTACGCAAAATGGCATAGACTCAAGATATTTCTTCCATCATGCAAAAAAAATTTGCAGTGCATGATGTTAATCATAAATGTCGGTGTCATCATGCGCTACGCTCTATGGCTCCCTGACGTTTTTTTAGCCACGTATCAATTATAGGTACTTCCATGTCGAGTAAGTTAGTACTGGTTCTGAACTGCGGTAGTTCTTCACTGAAATTTGCAATCATCGATGCAGTAAATGGTGAAGAGTACCTTTCTGGTTTAGCCGAATGTTTCCACCTGCCCGAAGCACGTATCAAATGGAAAATGGACGGCAATAAACAAGAAGCGGATTTAGGTGCAGGCGCCGCTCACAGCGAAGCGCTCAACTTTATCGTTAATACTATTCTGGCACAAAAACCAGAACTTTCTGCACAGCTGACCGCTATCGGCCACCGTATCGTACACGGCGGCGAGAAGTATACCAGCTCCGTAGTGATCGACGAGTCTGTTATTCAGGGTATCAAAGATGCAGCTTCTTTTGCACCTCTGCACAACCCGGCTCACCTGATCGGTATCGAAGAAGCTCTGAAATCTTTCCCGCAGTTGAAAGATAAAAACGTTGCAGTGTTCGACACCGCATTCCACCAGACTATGCCGGAAGAGTCTTACCTCTATGCCCTGCCGTACAACCTGTACAAAGAGCACGGCATCCGTCGTTACGGCGCGCACGGCACCAGCCACTTCTATGTAACCCAGGAAGCGGCAAAAATGCTGAACAAACCGGTAGAAGAACTGAACATCATCACCTGCCACCTGGGCAACGGTGGTTCCGTTTCTGCTATCCGCAACGGTAAATGCGTTGATACCTCTATGGGTCTGACCCCGCTGGAAGGTCTGGTAATGGGTACTCGCTCTGGCGATATCGACCCAGCTATCATCTTCCACCTGCACGACACCCTGGGCATGAGCGTTGACGCAATCAACAAAATGCTGACCAAAGAGTCTGGCCTGCTGGGTCTGACCGAAGTCACCAGCGACTGCCGCTATGTTGAAGACAACTACGCGACGAAAGAAGACGCGAAGCGCGCAATGGACGTTTACTGCCACCGCCTGGCGAAATACATCGGTGCATACACCGCGCTGATGGATGGTCGTCTGGACGCTGTTGTATTCACCGGTGGTATTGGTGAAAATGCCGCGATGGTTCGTGAACTGTCTCTGGGCAAACTGGGCGTGCTGGGCTTTGAAGTTGATCACGAACGCAACCTGGCTGCACGTTTCGGCAAATCTGGTTTCATCAACAAAGAAGGTACCCGTCCTGCGGTGGTTATCCCAACCAACGAAGAACTGGTTATCGCGCAAGACGCGAGCCGCCTGACTGCCTGATTTCACACCGCCAGCACAGCTGGCGGTGCTGTTTTGTAACCCGCCAAACCGGCGGTAACGAAAGAGGATAAACCGTGTCCCGTATTATTATGCTGATCCCTACCGGAACCAGCGTCGGTCTGACCAGCGTCAGCCTTGGCGTGATCCGTGCAATGGAACGCAAAGGCGTTCGTCTGAGCGTTTTCAAACCTATCGCTCAGCCGCGTACCGGTGGCGATGCGCCCGATCAGACAACGACTATCGTGCGTGCGAACTCTTCCACCACGACAGCCGCTGAACCGCTGAAAATGAGTTACGTTGAAGGTCTGCTTTCCAGCAATAAGAAAGATGTGCTGATGGAAGAGATCGTCGCGAACTACCACGCCAACACCAAAGACGCTGAAGTGGTTCTGGTTGAAGGTCTGGTCCCGACACGTAAGCACCAGTTTGCCCAGTCCCTGAACTACGAAATCGCCAAAACGCTGAACGCGGAAATCGTCTTCGTTATGTCTCAGGGTACTGATACCCCGGAACAGTTGAAAGAGCGTATCGAACTGACCCGCAACAGCTTCGGCGGCGAAAAAAACACCAACATCACTGGCGTTATCGTTAACAAACTGAACGCTCCGGTTGATGAGCAAGGTCGTACTCGCCCGGATCTGTCCGAGATTTTCGACGACTCTACCAAAGCTAAAGTGAACAATGTTGATCCGGCGAAGCTGCAAGAATCCAGCCCGCTGCCGGTTCTCGGCGCTGTGCCGTGGAGCTTTGATCTGATCGCGACCCGAGCGATCGATATGGCTCGCCACCTGAACGCCACCATCATCAACGAAGGCGACATCAACACTCGCCGCGTGAAATCAGTCACTTTCTGCGCACGCAGCATTCCGCACATGCTGGAGCACTTCCGTGCAGGTTCTCTGCTGGTCACTTCCGCAGACCGTCCTGACGTACTGGTTGCTGCTTGCCTGGCTGCAATGAACGGCGTAGAAATCGGCGCCCTGCTGCTGACTGGCGGCTACGAAATGGACGCACGCATTTCTAAACTGTGCGAACGCGCATTCGCTACCGGCCTGCCGGTATTCATGGTGAATACTAACACCTGGCAGACTTCTCTGAGCCTGCAGAGCTTCAATCTGGAAGTTCCGGTTGACGATCACGAGCGTATCGAGAAAGTTCAGGAATATGTTGCTAACTACATCAACGCTGACTGGATTGACTCTCTGACTGCCACTTCCGAGCGCAGCCGTCGTCTGTCTCCGCCAGCGTTCCGTTATCAGCTGACCGAACTGGCGCGCAAAGCGGGCAAACGTATCGTTCTGCCGGAAGGCGACGAACCGCGTACCGTTAAAGCCGCCGCTATCTGTGCTGAACGTGGCATCGCAACTTGCGTACTGCTGGGTAACCCGGCAGAGATCAACCGCGTTGCAGCGTCTCAGGGCGTAGAACTGGGTGCAGGCATTGAAATCGTTGATCCAGAAGTGGTTCGCGAAAATTATGTTGCACGTCTGGTCGAACTGCGTAAGAACAAAGGCATGACCGAAACCGTTGCCCGCGAACAGCTGGAAGACAACGTGGTTCTCGGTACGCTGATGCTGGAGCAGGATGAAGTTGATGGTCTGGTTTCCGGTGCAGTTCACACTACCGCAAACACCATCCGTCCGCCGCTGCAGTTAATCAAAACTGCTCCGGGCAGCTCTCTGGTATCTTCCGTGTTCTTCATGCTGCTGCCAGAACAGGTTTATGTTTACGGTGACTGTGCGATCAACCCGGATCCGACCGCTGAACAGCTGGCAGAAATCGCGATTCAGTCCGCAGATTCCGCTGCAGCCTTCGGTATCGAACCGCGCGTGGCTATGCTCTCCTACTCCACCGGTACTTCTGGTGCAGGTAGCGACGTAGAGAAAGTTCGCGAAGCAACTCGTCTGGCGCAGGAAAAACGTCCTGACCTGATGATCGACGGCCCGCTGCAGTACGATGCTGCGGTAATGGCTGACGTTGCGAAATCTAAAGCGCCGAACTCTCCGGTTGCAGGTCGCGCTACCGTGTTCATCTTCCCGGATCTGAACACCGGTAACACCACCTACAAAGCGGTACAGCGTTCTGCCGACCTGATCTCCATCGGGCCGATGCTCCAGGGTATGCGCAAGCCGGTTAACGACCTGTCCCGTGGCGCACTGGTTGACGATATCGTCTACACCATCGCGCTGACTGCGATTCAGTCTGCACAGCAGCAGTAATCTCGTCATAATCCGCAGCCTTACTGCTGCGGATATCAGAACCGGAAATAGTCACTATTTCCGGTTTTTTATTCTCTTAATTTGCATTACTCCTTTCTGATTATCTTGCTTAACTGCGCTGCATCAATGAATTGCGTCATCTCACTTTGCATACTTACCACTTTGTCTTGTGCAAGGGAAAATTTGCGCTATGTCCGCAATAACTGAATCCAAACCAACCAGAAGATGGGCAATGCCCGATACGCTGGTGATTATCTTTTTTGTTGCTATTTTAACCAGCCTCGCCACCTGGGTAGTTCCGGTGGGGATGTTTGACAGTCAGGAAGTGCAGTATCAGGTTGATGGTCAGACAAAAACACGCAAGGTTGTAGACCCTCACTCATTTCGCATTCTGACCAACGAGGCGGGCGAACCAGAGTATCACCGCGTACAACTGTTCACGACGGGAGATGAACGCCCCGGCCTGATGAACTTCCCATTTGAAGGGCTAACCTCTGGCTCGAAATACGGGACAGCCGTTGGCATCATCATGTTTATGCTGGTAATTGGCGGCGCGTTTGGCATCGTGATGCGCACAGGAACTATTGATAACGGCATCCTGGCGCTTATCCGCCACACACGAGGGAATGAGATTCTTTTCATTCCGGCGTTATTTATTCTCTTTTCACTCGGCGGTGCGGTATTTGGCATGGGGGAAGAGGCTGTCGCCTTTGCCATCATTATCGCGCCACTCATGGTACGGCTGGGTTATGACAGTATCACCACCGTCCTGGTAACCTATATCGCTACGCAAATCGGTTTTGCCAGCTCGTGGATGAACCCGTTCTGCGTGGTTGTCGCCCAGGGGATTGCTGGCGTTCCGGTGCTTTCCGGCTCCGGTTTGCGTATCGTGGTATGGGTGATCGCTACTCTGATTGGCCTGGTCTTCACCATGGTGTACGCCTCGCGGGTGAAAAAGAATCCTCTGTTATCACGCGTGCATGATTCCGATCGCTTCTTCCGTGAAAAACAGGCTGACGTTGAACAACGTCCGTTTACCTTTGGTGACTGGCTGGTATTGATTGTTTTAACCGCCGTCATGATCTGGGTGATTTGGGGCGTTATCGTCAATGCCTGGTTTATTCCAGAAATTGCCAGCCAGTTCTTCACGATGGGTCTGGTAATTGGCATCATCGGCGTTGTTTTCCGTCTTAACGGCATGACGGTAAATACCATGGCTTCGTCCTTTACCGAAGGCGCGCGAATGATGATAGCCCCCGCCCTGCTGGTGGGTTTCGCCAAAGGGATTTTGCTGCTGGTCGGTAATGGTGAAGCGGGAGATGCCAGCGTGCTGAATACCATCCTCAACAGCATTGCCAAAGCCATTAGCGGTCTGGATAACGCAGTTGCGGCCTGGTTTATGCTGCTCTTCCAGGCAGTATTCAATTTCTTTGTGACATCCGGGTCTGGTCAGGCAGCGTTAACCATGCCGTTACTGGCACCGCTTGGCGATCTGGTCGGCGTTAACCGTCAGGTTACCGTGCTGGCCTTCCAGTTTGGCGATGGCTTCAGCCATATCATTTACCCGACTTCGGCTTCGTTAATGGCAACGCTCGGTGTTTGCCGTGTGGACTTCCGTAACTGGATAAAAGTGGGTGCAACACTGCTTGGACTACTGTTTATTATGTCCAGCGTGGTGGTGATAGGTGCCCAGTTGATGGGCTACCATTAAGTCAAGGATCCCCTTGCCAGTCTTTCTGGCAAGGGGAACTGATTACAATAGCTCTCTGGCGGCTGCCACAATATCATGTGCCGTTAAACCATATTCCCGTTGTAAAAAGTCCTGAGTTCCAACCTGGCCATAACGCTCTTTAACCCCCACCCGACGCATGGGCACAGGACAAGTTTCTACAAGTACTTCAGCAACTGCTGAACCTAATCCATTGTGAATACTATGGTTTTCACATGTCACGATCCGCCCTGTTTTTTCGGCATAATTTTTAATTAACATCCGATCAATAGGTTTGAGAGTAAACATATCAATGACCGCTGCACTTACCCCAGCCTGCTCAAGTTGACGAGCAGCCTCAAGCGCTTCCGCCACCATAATGCCATTAGCAATCAAGGTGATATCCGTACCTTCACGTAATACCTGCCCTTTACCAATCGTAAAGGTCGTACCTGGTGCGTAAATACTCGCTGCTTGCTTACGGATGGTACGAACCCAGTAAAACCCATCAAGCACCACAAGCTGGCGTAAAATATCACTAAACATCACTGCATCGGTCATCTCCATCACCACCGAATGCGCCAGCCCGCGCACAATCCCCATATCTTCAAATGACATATGTGTTCCGCCATTGTGGCAAGCGGTAACACCCGCATCAGAAGCGATAACTTTGACGTTAGCACGCTGGTAATCAAGCGACATAAAGAGCTGGTCAAAACAGCGACGGCTGGCAAATGCGGTAAAGGTATGCACGAATGGCTTGCGCCCGGTTAAGGCCAGCCCTGCAGCTGTGCCGATAACATTGGCTTCCATAATGCCGCAATTGATGACGTGCTGTGGATAATCCCGCGCCACGCTATCCATTGCCATAGAACTCATTAAATCAGCCTCAAGGGCAATGACAGAATTACCGTTTTCACTCTGTTGCGCGATAAAACCTGCATAAACTTTGCGCATTTCGATACTGTCTTTTTGTCCTGCCGGTGCGAGCTTAATCATGCATGGCCTCCAGTTGGCGAATTGTTTCGTTTAGCGTCTCCTTCATTTCTTCCGTGAGGCGTAAGTGATGGGAATTACTGAGTTGCTCGAGACACGGTACCCCCTGCCCTTTAATGCTATCGAGAATAACCACTCTCGGTCTGGCCTCTGCTGGCAGGACAGGTTTAACTACATTCAACAAGCCCTCAATATCATCTCCCTTCACTGTCACGACATCAAAACCGAAAGCGCGGAATTTACCTTCTAAATCAAACGGATTAATAATTTCATCCAGTTCGCCATCAAGCTGCTGTTTGTTCCAGTCAACAAAAACAGTGAGATTATTCAAACGATGATGTGCGATAAACTGGAAGGCTTCCCAACATTGGCCTTCATTAAGTTCACCGTCGCCGACAATACAAAAAACCCGATTCTTGCGCCCCGCCAGTTTATGCGACAGCGCCATCCCTCCGGCAATGGATATCCCCTGCCCCAGCGATCCTGTGGTGGCATCAACACCACGCGTCTTTAGCCGATCCGGATGACTTGGTAAGCGAGTTCCGTTCTGATTTAAGGTGCTTAATTCTTCCAGTGGAAAATAACCTTTCAGTGCCAGAGTACTGTAGAGCGCAGGTCCGGCATGCCCTTTTGACAAGACAAAATAGTCACGCTCAGGCCACTCGGGATCAGCTGGATCAATTTTCATTACCGCGCCATAAAGCACTGCCAGCGTCTCCACAACCGACATGCTGCCACCATAATGTCCGAAACCAAGATGGGTTAATGATTTCAGCGTCTGGATGCGAATATCTCGTGCAAATTGCGTCACTTCTTTAACATTCATGATTTGGCTCCGCTCCTCTCCTGCGCTTTGGCAGCGAGTTTGTTATTGGCGAAAATGTTCCAGGCAACCAGCAGCACAAATAGCGCGACTACAAGTCCGGTGATGGCAAAAGGTGAGAGATAACGTGCCAGGTTTCCGAGAATGATGCCGACAACACCAAAATCTGCATCGGAAAAGGTCGTATTAGCAAAGCCTATCGCCCCCAGAACTGGCAATAACAGCACTGGCAGGAAGGTAATCAATAAGCCATTCGCAAAAGCACCTATCATCGCGCCGCGACGTCCACCTGTAGCGTTACCAAATACCCCCGCAGTCGCCCCGGTGAAGAAGTGAGGAACGACACCAGGAAGGATCAGCACCAGCTTCATCTGCCCCAACAAAAATAGCCCCACCAAACCGCCAAGAAAGCTAAACAAGAAGCCAACTAGCACTGCGTTTGGCGCATACGGGTACACAACCGGGCAATCGAGGGCTGGACGGGCATTCGGCACCAGCTTTTCTGAGAACCCGGTAAATGCCGGAACTATTTCAGCAAGGATTAAACGCACACCTTGCAGAATGATAAATACGCCAGCAGCGAAGGTGATGGCCATAATGATGGCGTAGACAAGGTAGTTTTGACCGCCACTGAACTGGCTTTCAACGTACTCACGACCCGCACTGATCGCCATGATCAGATAAATCACCATCATCGTAAGAGAAATAGAGATGGAACTGTCGCGCAGGAAGCTCAGATTTTTGGGCAAATTCATCTCTTCGGTGGAACGGGAACCTTTACCGCACACGCTGCCAATCCAGCCAGAGAGTACATATCCCAGGGTGCCAAAGTGACCAAATGCGATGTCATCATTCCCGGTAATACGCCTCATATAGCGTTGTGCTAGTGCCGGGAAAAATGCCATCACCAGTCCCAGAATAAGAGAACCGGTAAATACCAGTGATATACCGTCAAAACCAGCCACTGTCAGAATCACACCAATCATGCAGGCCATGTAAAATGTGTGGTGCCCGGTCAGGAAGATATATTTCAGGCGGGTAAAGCGGGCAACAATAATATTCGCCACCATACCAAATGCCATAATAAGCGCCGTCGATGCGCCATATTTTTCTAACGCAATAGAAACAATAGCCTCATTATTAGGAATGATACCCTGAATATTAAAGGCATGTTCAAACATACTCCCCAGCGGATTTAAAGAACCAACTAAAACAGTGGCACCACCGCCCAGTACAATAAAGCCGAGGATGGTTTTAATTGTGCCTTTAACAACATCTGAAAAGTTTTTTTTCTGAGCAACCAGACCGATTAAGGCAATCAAGCCGACCAGTACCGAGGGTACTTTGAGTATATCAACAACAAAATTCAGCGCTTCAAGGATAAACATATCCACCTCGCTTCAATTAAAGTTATTGTTTTGCGAACCAGTTACGCAGTTGCGTTTCGAGTTCATTAATATCAATGATGTTGTTGATAACCACCAACTGACTTTCCGGTACGCTGGCACTGGCGGCAATATCTTTAGCCATCACAAATAAATCGGCAGCCCCAGGCGTTGCTGATGAGAGATCGGAATGTTCCACTTCCGCTTCTATCTCCATTTTTTTCAGAACTTTTTTAATATTCATTTCGACCATAAAACTACTACCAAGCCCTGAACCACAAATAGCCATAATTTTCATTATATTCACCATGTTAAGTTGTAGAAGTTCTCATCACGCAACGGCGTAATGTTGTGACAAGACTGAATTTGGAATGTAACTAGAATCGTGAAATTATCGTTTTTATTTCCTCCAGGTTGCGAGCCTGATGCAATTCCTGTAAATCCTCCTCACTGGAGAACAACTCAGCTAGTGCAGATATCATTTCGATATGACTGTGTTTGTCTGGTGCGGCAAGTAAAATGATGATATCTACAGGATCAAATTCCTCTGCATTAAAACTGACACCTTCTTCAAGTTTTAATAATGATAACCCTAATCCTTTTGCTCCTTCTTCTGGTCTGGCATGCGGCATGGCCAGCCCAGGGGCCAGGACATAATAAGGCCCCAGTTTTTCATGTTGTGTTTTTATCGCACTGAGATAATCCGTGGTAATTATCTCCGCCTCCAGTAACGGTCTGGCACAAATATCTAATGCCTGCTGCCAGGTTGCGACATTCTTTCGTAATGCGATTGTTGAATCAGAAAGCCAGGTATTAAGCACTTGTCCTCCTCATTTTCCGTGTCAATGAGCAGACTTTAAGCAAGCAACGGCGGTATATCTGAGATCAATCTCACAAAGATAGCGCTATCAGTATGTATCATTCATATTTGTGATAGCGCTATCAAAACGGATTTCACTGATGAAATCCAAACTTCTATCAGAAATTAAGAGGTATACTCTGCTACCAACAGGAAGCCGTTGATGTTAAGTAAAAAAAGATCTCCATATGTAGTCGCTGAGCAGGATTTTGTATGGCAATAACCCGAAAACGTCGTAGTACAGGTAAAGTCACTATCGCCGATGTCGCGCAACTCGCGGGAGTTGGCACAATGACAGTATCCAGAGCGTTACGCACTCCCGAACAAGTTTCCGATAAACTGCGGGAGAAGATTGAAGCCGCAGTTAATGAATTAGGGTACATGCCCAACCTCACTGCAAGTGCGCTGGCATCGGCATCGTCACACACGATTGCAATGGTCGTACCAAACCTGGCTGAAGCGGGATGCACGGAAATGTTTGCCGGACTGCAACATGTGCTACAACCAGCGGGATATCAGATAATCCTGGCCGAGTCACGCCATCGTCTGGAACAAGAAGAAAAACTGCTGGAAACCCTGCTGGCTTCGAATATCGCCGCAGCAATTTTGCTCAGTGTTGAGCATAATAATACCGTGCGTAACTGGCTCAAAAATGCCTCGATTCCCGTTATGGAAATCGGTGCCATTCGTACCGATCCGATTGATATGAACATTGGTATTGATAATGTCGCAGCAATGTTCGAACTGACGGATATGCTGGTACAACGTGGTTATCAAAATATCGGTTTGCTATGCGCCAACCAGGAACAATGGATCTTTCAGCAGCATTTACAGGGATGGTATAAAGCCATGTTACGCCATCATATGTCTCCCAACCGTGTTATTAATGCTGCTCTGCCACCGGTCTTTTCCACCGGAGCATCACAATTGCCGGAATTTTTACTCGCATGGCCGGAACTGGATGCCCTGGTATGTGTGTCAGATGAGTTGGCTTGCGGTGTCCTGTATGAATGTCAACGAAGACGCATCAAAGTGCCAGACGATCTCGCCGTAGTGGGATTTGGTAACAGTGACGTTAGCAAAGTTTGCCAACCGCCATTAACAACAATGGCCGTTCCTCACAGGAAAATTGGTCTGGAAGCAGGAAAGGCTTTGCTGGAACGAATTAAAGAAGGTAACTGGAGCGATCAGATACTCATCGCTCCTAGTTTATGTTTACGTGAAAGCTGCTGAAACTTATTAAGCCTCTTCTGGATCTTCTTTAGTTTCTACTTCATTCCTGGCATTGCGCTTCATCCACAGTGCAAGGGCTTTCAGCGAGTCTGGTGTGAACTCATCGCAACGAGCGGTGATTTCTTCAGGCGTCAGCCAGCAAACCTCACTGACTTCATCTTCCTGAAGGGCGAAGGGACCGTGAGAAACACAGCTGAACAACGCGCCCCAGACACGGCAATTTTTGTCTTCGAAATAGAACTGCCCGTGCTCGGCAAAGGGGACACCGGCAATGCCCAACTCTTCTTCCGCTTCGCGACGTGCGGATTCCAGCAGTTGCTCATCGGCCTGGACCACACCACCTGCGGTCGCATCTAACATGCCGGGTAAAAAGTCTTTTGTCTCGGTACGACGCTGGACCAGAATTTTGCCCATACCATCATGCACGACGATGTAAGTTGCACGATGACGCAGACACTGTGCCCGCATTTGTTCCCGGCTGGCTTGTGCAATGACTTCGTTATCTTCATTGACAATATCCACCCATTCAGTACTTGCCAAACGACGCTGTTCCATTATCAGGAAACCTTCTTTTTCTGGCGCTCTTACGGCGCATTTTGAGTTGTTGGGTAAATTACGGATTAATCGCGACCTGCGCAATGATACTTTGATCATTGAGTGCGATTACGCTTAGTACGTCATCTTCGAGCATGCCGTAGCTCGCCAGATTGCCGCCTTTCGGAATGCTAACCGAACCGGGGTTGAAGTGGAAAATCTCCCCCCGCTGCTCCGCCACCGGCAGATGGGTATGACCATACACCAGCACGTCGTTCTGGTTTAACGCCGGCAGATTATCCGGGCCAAACAGATGACCATGTGTCAGAAACAGGCGCTGTTTTTCCAGCAACACCTGTTGCCATGGCGCGGTCATTGGGAAATGCAGCAGCATTTGGTCCACTTCACTGTCGCAGTTACCACGTACAGCGATAACTTTATGCGCCACTTCATTCAACCGTTCTGCCACCTTTGCCGGCGCATAGCCCTCCGGTAAAGCATTGCGTGGGCCGTGATTCAGCACGTCGCCAAGAATCACCAGCCACTGAGCGCCGCTTTGGGCAAACAACTCCAGTACACGTTCCGTCGCCGGTAACGACCCATGAATGTCCGATGCAAACATCAGTTTCATCACTCACTCCTCGTCGAAAAAACGTTAGCTATGATACTGGATTCTGTCACCGCTATCAGCCAGATTGCTTTGCTGAAAGTGCAATAAAGCGCTGAACTGAAGCCCGCTGCCACTGGAATGCCGCATAATCCACCAGACGCTCCGGCACATCATCGCCGTGCAGCACCAGACGATTAATCATTAGCGCTAAATCAGTATCAGCAATGCACCACTCGCCAAACAAATTAGGCTGGTTATGGATCAATAAATGTTCTGTCATAGCGAACAGTTTCTCCGCGCTGGCTTTTCCCTCCGCCGTTAGCGGTGCTTTTTTTGCACCAGCAAAAACGACATCCGTCGAACGCTCTTCACGCAGAGGCATCAGGTCGCTTCTCAGCCATGCCTGAATCTGCCGGGCACGCGCCCGATTTTGCAGATCCAATGGATAAATGCGTTCCCAGGTTGGCGGCGCAAAACGGTCTTCCAGATATTCCGCTATGGCAGAGGATTCGCTCAACTCAAAATCATCAATCTGTAACAAAGGCACGCGGCGTGTCTGCCCGTAACCTTGCCACGTCGGCTGTAAATGTTCACCGCTGCCAAGGTCGATAGTCTTTATATGAAAAGGTAGTCCTTTCTCCTGCAACGCCACCCAGGCGGATAACACGTAGGGGGAGAAAAAATGGGCATCTGACCAAAGCGTGATAGCGGGTTTACTCATTATATCCTCGGCGATAAAGGGGCTTGCTCTCAAACTATAGAGCCTTTTTGCCACTGTTACTTGATGAAAACTCACGCAAGTCTCCGGGGTTTCTATACTTGAGATGTTCAGATTATTAGACAACCGGAGCCGCAATGATCGATCTCTATTACGCCCCTACCCCAAATGGCCACAAAATTACGCTGTTTCTCGAAGAGGCTGGCCTGGATTATCGTTTAATCAAGGTTGACCTGGGGAAAGGCTGTCAGTTTCGCCCGGAGTTTTTGCGTATTTCGCCGAACAATAAAATTCCGGCAATTGTTGATCATTCACCGACTGATGGCGGCGAACCGTTAAGCCTCTTTGAGTCAGGTGCAATTTTGTTGTATCTGGCGGAGAAAACGGGACTATTTTTAAGTCACGACCCGCGTGAGCGCGCCACCACCTTACAGTGGTTATTCTGGCAGGTTGGCGGCCTGGGGCCGATGCTTGGGCAAAATCATCATTTTAATCACGCAGCCCCCCAAACCATTCCTTACGCTATTGAACGCTATCAGGTTGAATCTCAGCGTCTGTACCATGTACTGAACAAGCGACTGGAAAACTCCCCCTGGCTTGGCGGCGAAGATTACAGCATTGCGGATATTGCCTGTTGGCCGTGGGTAAATGCATATGCTCGCCAGCGGATTGACCTTGCTATGTACCCGGCAGCGAAGAACTGGCATGAGCGGATCCGTTCGCGCCCTGCCACCGGGCAATCACTATTAAAGGCCCATTTGAATGATGAGATCTCAGATAGTTAACTGAGAAAGGTTCTCGTGTATTATTCCAGTCTAAGTAAAACAACAGGGAACCTGCAATGTCACAACCTGCCGCTATTATTCGTATAAAGAACCTTCGTTTACGTACATTTATCGGAATTAAGGACGAAGAGATTAACAACCGTCAGGACATCGTTATCAATGTCACGATCCACTACCCCGCCGATAAAGCGCGTACCAGTGAAGATATTAATGACGCGCTGAACTATCGCACCATCACCAAAAACATCATTCAACACGTAGAGAATAACCGTTTCTCTTTGCTGGAAAAATTAACTCAGGATGTGCTCGATATCGCACGTGAACATCACTGGGTAACCTATGCTGAAGTGGAGATCGATAAACTGCACGCGCTGCGCTATGCCGATTCAGTATCAATGACCTTGAGCTGGCAGCGTTAACCGCCATATCGGGAGGCTGCATGAATATAGTGATCACCGGAGGGACAGGATTAATTGGTCGCCATTTAATCCCGCGTTTGCTGGAGTTGGGCCATCAGGTCACCGTAGTGACGCGTACCCCGCAGAAAGCCAGTTCAATCCTCGGCCCCCAAGTGACACTATGGCAAGGGCTTGCCAATCAAAGCAACCTTAACGGCGTTGATGCGGTAATCAACCTGGCTGGCGAACCGATTGCCGACAAACGCTGGACTCGCGAGCAAAAAGACCGACTGTGCCAAAGTCGCTGGAATATTACGCAAAAACTGGTGGATTTAATTAACGCCAGCGACACGCCGCCGTCGGTCCTTATTTCAGGTTCAGCGACGGGATATTACGGTGATTTAGGTGAAGTGGTGGTTACCGAAGAAGAGCCTCCACATAACGAATTTACCCATAAACTCTGCGCTCGTTGGGAAGAAATTGCCTGTCGGGCGCAAAGTGACAGAACACGAGTGTGCCTGCTGCGTACCGGTGTGGTACTGGCACCAGATGGCGGTATTCTCGGCAAAATGCTGCCGCCGTTTCGTCTTGGCCTGGGTGGCCCGATTGGTTCTGGTCGGCAGTATCTGGCCTGGATTCATATCGATGATATGGTCAACGGGATTCTCTGGCTGCTGGATAACGATCTGCGCGGGCCATTTAATATGGTTGCCCCCTACCCAGTACGCAATGAACAATTTTCCCATGCGCTCGGCCATGCACTGCATCGCCCGGCGATTATGCGCGTCCCCGCGACCGCCATTCGGCTGTTAATGGGCGAATCTTCAGTTCTGGTATTAGGCGGACAACGTGCGTTACCAAAACGGCTTGAAGAAGCGGGTTTTGCGTTTCGCTGGTACGATTTAGACGAGGCGCTGGCAGATGTTGTTCGCTGATGCGTTTAACCGCAAACATCCACCAGATAGCCTCCGGTTTTACAGGATTAGTGGCTTTTCGCGATAAGATCGTCTGGCGAAAGTCGGGTCACCATCAGAACTAACTCTCTGTCTACCCCCCTCTCCAGCATCTCCTGAGCAATTCGCAGAGCTTCTTCGCGTTTTCCCAGAATTAATCCATCATTCCGCCCTTCTTCACGTAATCTGTCAGCAATGGTCATCAGTTTCTCCTTTTCTTGTGGTGCACGTTCCGCTATCTCACCAATAAAATCACGAAAACGCAGGGCATCCCCCGTTTGTAATACGTAATTAAACAGGGCTTTTAGCTGTCTGTCATTAGTGTTCCCTGTAACTAATAGGGAAACAATTTGCTCTACTAATCCCAACAGATCGCGCTGGCGAATATGTTTCTGAATTAACTCCAGCAATGCCATTTTACGGTGTTGCATAATCTCGTCATCCGGCACTACGGTAATATCCACCAGCGGAAAAGCCGATGAATAAATTTTGCGGGCTATAGCAGGCTCCGCAAATTCATCTAACCAGCAGAGAGAATAAGGATAAGGACTCCTGCAACCGTGATAAAACAGCATTGGGATCACCAAAGGCAGTTCTTTATAGCCTGCATCAAGATGGTTTTGCATCGCCGCGATGGAATAGCGCATCATGCGAAAAGCCATTAGTTCTTCCGCCTTACTTTGGTGTTCAATGACGACATAAATATACCCCATCCCATCCTCAGTTTTCACTGACCACAAGATGTCGGAGTAATATTGTCGCAGGTTTTCATCAATAAAACTGTTGGGTTCCAGTTTTAGCGTCGTTAAATCACACAGTTTACGTAGCGGCGCGGGGAGGTGAATATCAATAAAATCCCGCGCAGTGTCCGGATGACATAAAAAGGATTTAAATACCGCATCATGCGGTGTGGAAGTTGTCGATATGGTCATGGCGTTCCGTCACCCCTCAAATTTAAGATGACGAGACAATAACCACCCTTTATAAACAATGCAGCAGGCAGTTTTTATAATTGGACAGCGAATTCAGAACTATTTTAAGTAGACTGCAATATATACATCTCAACGGAAGCTAACTCGCAAATTAGCCTTGAAAATACTCCGGCAGCATTAGCCACCGGAGAGATAATTATTTCAGCGACCCCTTAAGGAACTGTTGCAAACGAGGACTTTGCGGGTTGCCAAATAATTGTTCTGGCGCGCCCTCTTCTTCAATTTTCCCCTGATGGAGGAAAATAACATGTGTAGAGACATGGCGAGCAAATTCCATTTCGTGAGTCACCACCACCATCGTTTTCCCCTCTTCCGCCAGCTGCTGCATAATGCGCAGCACTTCGCCCACCAGCTCTGGGTCAAGGGCCGATGTAGGTTCATCAAACAGCAGAACTTCCGGTTCCATCGCCAGCGCCCGTGCAATGGAAACACGCTGTTGTTGACCACCGGAAAGATGCACCGGGTATTTCCCCTGCGCGCGTTCGTCTATGCCAACTTTCGCTAGATATTTCACCGCCCGCTCGCGTGCTTCCAGCTTGCTCAGGCCCAGCACCTGAATGGGCGCTTCCATGACGTTTTCCAGTACCGTCATATGGCTCCAGAGATTGAAGTGCTGGAACACCATGGTCAGGCGCGTGCGCAGTAAGCGCAGCTGATTTTTATCGGCGACTTTGAGTTGGCCGTCTTTATCCCGCACCAGATTGATGGTCTGGCCGTTAACCACGATCGATCCTTCACTCGGTTTTTCGAGGAAGTTAATACAGCGCAGAAAGGTACTTTTCCCCGATCCCGACGATCCGATGATGCTGATCACATCCCCGGCGTTCGCTTGCAGTGACACCCCTTTCAGCACTTCATGTTCGCCGTAGCGTTTGTGCAAATCGATAACGTTTAATTTATTCTCGGACATCGTATTCTCAGTGCGTTGAAGAAGGTTTCACATGCTGCAACCAGCGTTTTTCTGCCCTGCGAAAGAGGCTGATCAGGACATAAGAGATCATTAAATAGAGTACCGCAGCAATGCCGAAGGCGGTAAAAGGTTGATAAGTCGCGGCGTTGATATCGCGGGCAATTTTCAGCAGATCCGGTACCGTGGCCGTAAACGCCAGCGCGGTAGAGTGCAACATCAGGATCACTTCGTTGCTGTAGGCCGGTAAAGCAATACGCAGCGCCGACGGCAAAATAATGCAGCGATACATTTTAAAGGTCGAGAAACCATAGGCTCTGGCAGCTTCGATTTCCCCGTGCGGCACCGAGCGGATCGCTCCGGCAAAAATCTCGGTGGTGTAAGCGCAGGTGTTGAGCGTCAGCGCCAGCACGGTACAGTTCAGGCCACTGCGGAAGAAAGCGTTAAGGAACTCGGTCCCTTTAACAATCTCCAGCGTGTACATGCCGGAATAGAACACCAGCAACTGCACATACAGCGGCGTACCGCGAAAAATATAGGTAAACAGCCAAATGGGAAACTGGATGTATTTATTGCTGGAGACGCGACCAATTGCCAGAAACAGCGCCAGAATGCCGCCCATGACTACCGACAAAATCAGCAGCCAGAGGGTGATTGCCACACCGGTAAAGCGATAACCGTCAGTCCACAGCAGCGGTTTCCAGTATTCATGTAAGATTTCGATCACAGGTCAGCCCTCTTCACACCCACGGAGTAGCGGCGCTCAAGGAACAGCAGCACACCATTGGAAACGGTGGTAAAAACCAGGTAAATCACGCCACAGACGATGGCGAAATAGAACGGTTCCCAGGTACTTTTGCCTGCCAGCTGCGTGGCTTTGACCACATCTTCCAGGCCGAGTAACGAAACCAGGGCGGTAGATTTGAGGATCACCTGCCAGTTGTTGCCAATGCCTGGCAGGGCGTAACGCATCATCGCCGGAAACATAATCCGCCGAAACACTTGCCCACGAGTAAAACCGAACGCCGTCGCCGCCTCTATTTGCCCTTTCGGCACCGCCATAAACGCGCCACGGAACGTTTCGGTGAAGTAAGCACCGTAAATAAACCCCAGGGTGATAATACCGGCAACCATCGGATCAATATCAATCTGCCCGACGCCCATCGCCTCCGTCACCGTATTTAGCGCAATCTGCAAACCATAAAATATCAGCAGCATCAACACTAAATCCGGCACGCCGCGAATCAGCGTGGTATATCCTTCGAAAATCAGCCCCGAGAGCCGATTTTGCGAAAGCTTACCGCCAGCGCCAATTAAACCGATGATTACAGCGAGCACTACAGAACTGATAGCCAGCTCCAGCGTGACGAGCGCACCCTGTAAAATAACACCTGAAAACCCATACAACATGCTGCCTGTCCTGTCGTGTGTGGTGAATTTCCCGCCTCTTGTCTCCCTCCGGTTGCCCAAAGGGAGCGGGCTTTCTTTCACCGATGGTGATTAACCACCATAAACATCAAAATCGAAGTACTTTTTCGCTAATTTCTCGTAAGTACCGTCGGCGCGCATTTCGGCAAAGGCTTTGTTCAGTGCCTCGCGCAGTTCGTTATCTTCTTTACGCAGGCCCATGCCGGTGCCTACACCGAACAGTTTTTCATCTTTAACAGATGGACCACCGAATTTGTAATCTTTACCGACTGGCTGTTTGAGGAAACCTTCGCTGGCGGCAACTTCGTCCTGGAACGCAGCATCAATACGCCCGGCGGTCAGGTCAGAATAAATGTTGTCCTGCCCCTGATAAGAGACGATTTCAATGCCTTTTGGCGCCCAGTGCTCGTTACCGAACGTCTCCTGAGTAGTCCCCTGCAATACGCCTACCCGCTTGCCTTTCAGCGATTCTACTGTCGGTTGGATGTCGGCGTTTTTCGCCACAACCAGACGAGAATCGGCGGCGTACAATTTGTCGGTGAAGGCTATTTCCTGCTGACGTTTTTCGGTGATAGAAAGCGATGACATGATGGCGTCAATCTTCTTCGCTTTTAATGACGGAATTAACGCATCCAGCGGATTTTCGACAAATGTACATTGCGTATTGATGCGTTTGCATAATTCCTTTGCCAGATCGATATCAAAGCCAACCAATTCACCTTGTGAATTTTTTGATTCAAACGGTGCATAAGTTGGGTCAGTACCGATGCGAATATTTTGCGGAATAGCAGCAAAAGCAGCAGTCGCGCTGGAGAAGGCCAGAACCAGAGAGAGCGATAGCACCAGTTTTTTCATAATGTCCTCAACTGACAGTCTTTTAATAGGGAATGTTTACAGGTTTGTTACACTTATCGTGCCATAAAATTGACCAACAAGGCAAAATATCCAGGCCAGTTAGCCGTATTATTTTTCATTAAAATTGCTTAAGTATGCATTTCAATGCACCGCGATAGTGCAACAAACCTGGAGCGCACCATGATAATGACGCTATCAGGTGCAGCCTCCCTGCGACGTATCAGTCACCGTAGACATTAAAATCGAAGTACTTTTTCGCCATCTTGTCGTAAGTACCATCCTGGCGCAGCTCGCCAAGCGCTTTGTCAAAGGCGGCTGTCAGTTCGGCATCATCTTTACGCAACCCAACACCGGTGCCGTCACCAAAGTATTTTTTGTCTTTCACTGATGGGCCTGCAAAGGCGAACTCTTTACCGGCAGGTTGCTTAAGGAATCCTTCACTGGCAGCGACTTCATCTTGTAACGCGGCATCCAGACGCCCCGCAGCAAGATCGGAATAAACTAAATCCTGGTTGGCATAGGCCACAACATCAATACCTTTACTGCGCCAGGTATCGTTAGCGTAGGCTTCCTGAGTGGAGCCTTGCAGCACTCCTACATGTTTACCTTTCAGTGAATCCAGCGTTGGCTGAATCGGCGAACCTTTAGCGGCAATCAGACGGGAATCCGCGGCGTACAGCTTGTCGGAGAAAGCAATCTCCTGCTGACGTTTATCGGTAATGGAGAGCGACGAAATAATCGCGTCGATTTTTTTCGCTTTCAGTGAGGGGATCAGCGCGTCAAAATCACTGGCAACCCAGGTACATTTCACCTGCATCCGTTTGCACATCTCGTTACCGAGATCGATATCAAAGCCAACAAAGTCACCTTTGGCATCTTTCGATGAGAACGGCGCATAGGTGGTATCGGTTCCGATACGTACCGTCTCCGGCAGCGCAGCATAGCTGGAAGCCGCGGCGGAAATACCGACTAACAAAGACAGAGCGAGAATCGACTTCTTCATACATAACCCTCAAGTGAAATGGCTTTTTTATGTTGTGTATTGTGTTGTGTGTTTGCAGGCTCATTCATGCAGGTCTTATGCCATCTTGCCGACAGCAGCAACATTCAACGTAAAATATGTTAATAAGACGTTGCATTATTGTCCTGAAATTGAAGATAGCAGGTATGGCGGTTGAATCGCAGCGTTTCGATTCAATGGAAGGAACAAAATGTCGAGGATTTGATCGCGGTTGCAAAATTGCCCTGAAACAGGGCAACAGCGGTGTTATGCGCCCTGCCAGCGGGCAAAGAGATCTTCGGGAAGGGTTATTGCAAACTGGTCAAGAACACGGTTAACCGTCTGATTTATCACATCATCAAGGGATTGTGGGCGATGATAAAACGCCGGAACAGGAGGCATAATCACCGCACCAATTTCTGCCGCCTGAGTCATTAAACGCAGGTGGCCTAAATGCAACGGTGTTTCACGCACGCAGAGCACCAGCGGTCGACGCTCTTTCAGCACCACATCTGCCGCACGAGTCAACAGGCCATCGGTATAGCTATGGACAATGCCGGAAAGGGTTTTGATTGAACAGGGTAAAATCACCATCCCCAGCGTCTGGAAAGAACCAGAAGAGATGCTGGCGGCAATATCGCGCGCATCATGAGTTACATCAGCTAACGCCTGCACTTCGCGCAGGGTAAAATCCGTTTCGAGAGATAAGGTCTGGCGCGCCGCCTGGCTCATCACCAGATGCGTTTCGATATCTGCAACATCGCGCAGAACCTGTAATAAGCGCACGCCATAAATCGCGCCGCTGGCACCACTGATGCCTACAATGAGTCGTTTCATAGAGAGTTGCCCTGTCAGACTTGCTGGCAGACTTTGCAGGATTTCGGCGGGAGTTGCAAGTCAGGGTGCCAGACTGGCACCCTGAGCGAAGGCGTCATCCTTCGTTATGCATTTCCAGGTTTTCCACTTCATTCAGACGTTGCAATGCTTTGGCGTCGTCATTACGTAAGGTATCGAGGAAATCGAGATAGCCCTGATCAACATCTTTAGTAACGTAAACGCCGTTAAACACTGAGCATTCGAACTGCTGGATATCCGGATTTTCAGCGCGAACAGCTTCGATCAGATCGTTGAGATCCTGGAAAATCAAACCGTCGGCACCGATGATCTGACGAATTTCATCCACTTCACGACCGTGGGCGATCAGTTCCGTGGCGCTTGGCATATCAATACCATAAACGTTCGGGAAGCGAATCTCCGGTGCCGCAGAGGCGAGATATACTTTCTTCGCTCCGGCTTCGCGTGCCATCTCGATAATTTGTTCAGAGGTGGTGCCGCGCACGATGGAGTCATCAACCAGCAGGACGTTTTTATCGCGGAACTCAGCGCGGTTAGCGTTCAGTTTACGGCGCACAGATTTACGACGCAGTTGCTGACCCGGCATGATGAAGGTACGACCAACATAGCGGTTTTTAACAAAGCCCTGACGGTACGGTTTGCCCAAAATTCGGGCGATTTCCAACGCGATATCGCAGGAAGTTTCCGGGATCGGAATAACCACGTCGATATCCAGATCTTCCCATTCACGGGCAATTTTCTCACCCAGTTTCGTGCCCATATTAACGCGGGCGCTGTAAACGGAAATTTTGTCGATGAATGAGTCCGGACGGGCAAAGTAAACATACTCAAATAAGCACGGATTGCTGACCGGATTGTCTGCACACTGACGGGTAAACAACTGCCCTTCTTCAGTGATGTAAATCGCTTCGCCTGGGGCGACGTCACGCAGGAACTCAAAGCCCAGCGTATCGAGCGCAACGCTTTCGGAAGCGACCATATATTCCGTGCGATTCTCGTCGATATCACGTTTCCCCAACACCAGCGGACGAATCCCGTTAGGATCGCGGAAGGCGACCATACCGTGGCCGATAATCATCGCTACGCAGGCATACGCGCCGCGAATTTGGCGGTTCGTGGCGGCAATGGCGGCGAAAATGTTGTCGGCTTCCAGCGGGTAGTGGCGGAAGTTGTCCAGCTCGCTGGCGAAGATATTAAGCAGAATTTCCGAGTCGGAAGTGGTGTTGATGTGGCGGCGTTTTTCTTCAAACAGTTTTTTACGCAACTCGTGAGCGTTGGTCAGATTGCCGTTGTGGGCAAGCGTAATACCATACGGAGAGTTAACGTAAAACGGCTGCGCTTCAGAGGCACTGGAGCTGCCAGCCGTAGGGTAACGCACATGACCAATGCCCATATTGCCCTGCAAACGCTGCATATGGCGAGCTTCAAATACATCGCTCACCAGCCCGTTCGCTTTACGCAAACGAAAGCAGTTATTGGCATCTATGGTGATGATGCCGGCGGCATCCTGACCGCGATGCTGAAGCACCGTTAAGGCATCATAAATCGACTGGTTAACCGGCATAACACCGGCGATACCGACAATACCGCACATACGTCTTTTTCCTCGTTAAGCCACATCTCAGAGCACTTACGCCCTGGGCAAGAAACTTGACGAGCTTTGCAGATAATCAAAAAACCATCTGATGATAAAACTGAACTGCGGGATCAGCTGTGATTTGCTCCAGTCTTCGCTTTTCGACACTCCGGTAAAGGAGTCGAGAAAGAAGAGTATGGCGGCAACAATCAACACACCGCGCAACGCACCGAAACAGACGCCCAGCACCCGATCGGTGCCTGTCAGATGGGTTTTCTCAACCAACTGACCTATCACGAAGTTGACGATTGCGCCAACGATCAGGGTTGCGATAAACAGTACCGCGATGGCAATCCCATTTCGAACCAGTTCGTCTTCAAAGCCCGTAAACCAGGCTGACAGGTAAGTGTAGTAATGACTGGCGACAAAGAAAGCACAACCCCATGTCACCAGTGATAACGTTTCACGAACAAAGCCGCGGATCAGGCTAACCAGAGAAGAAAAAGCAATCACCGCGATTATGGCGTAATCAATCCAGACCATATGTGTCCCACGATTTTACGCCCTGTCATCCTGTTCGGGGCGCATTCTAACAGAAAAAGAAAACGTTTGCGTAGGGATTTCCTTCCCGCGCATCAATAAAAATGGCGCTGAAAAAACATTCAACGCCATCGACTTTTTATGTCTTTGCGGCATCGGGCAATCATTGTCGGATGCCGCGTGAACGCCTTATCCGACCTACGGTTTTGCTCCTGCACAAGCCTGATAAGACGCGTTAGTGTCGCATCAGGCAACGGCTGTCGGATGCGGCGTGAACACCTTATCCGACCTACGGGTCTACCCCTGCCCAGGTCTGATAAGACGCGCCAGCGTCGCATCAGGCAAAACCGTATTAATTTGGCGTGTAGCCCATAACCACGCCGCTCAAACCAGAGATCTGCTTCAGTTCGCCAAGCGATCCTTTCAGCTTATCTTTCGAGGCATCTGGTCCCACGAGAATACGGGTGATTTTACCCTGCACTGGCGTCGACGGCGAAGTATAAACCCGATATCCCGCGCCACGCAGCTTACCGACAATCTCATTCACTTTATCGGCATTTTTCAGCGCGCCCAGTTGCACAACGTATGCTTTACCCGTCGGCGCTGCTTTTTCTTCAACAACCGGCTTCGCTTCTGGCTTCGGCGGGGGCGGCACTTCAACCTTCGGCTTAGGCGGATCCACCGGTTTCGGTTTCGGTGGAGCGACCGGTACAGGCTCCGGTTCAAACACGGTATTATTGGCCGCAATGGTTGCCGGGTCGAGCGAAGGCGCTGCGGCATCACCTGCCCGCACCTCTTCTGCCGCGCCTTCTGGCGGCTGTGTCGGCAACGCCTGAGTGGCGGCTGGCATCATATCAGGCTCGTCACGATCGCCCGCTTTCGGCACCAGCGGGATCGCTGCAAACTCATCCTGATAATGTTTTTTCTGCCCATCAAGCAACCCTGGAAGCACAATAACTCCCAGAGCTACCAGCACAATAGTGCCAACTAACCGATTCTGAAACTTACTCGCCACCGCTTCTCCTCGCGTCAATCACTTCCATGACATGTGCGACCGTATGGAACGAACCACACACCAGCACGGTATCTTCCGGTTTAGCGTCCGCCATTGCGGCATCCCATGCCTGCGCAACACTATCGAATGGTTTGCCGTTCCCCAGATGCTCAAGCAGTTGTGCTGCCGTGGCACCGCGCGGCCCTTCCAGTGGCGCACAATACCAGTCATCAACCACGCTTTTCAACCAGGCCAGCGTTCCGGCAATATCTTTATCATGTAGCATACCGATAACCGCCAGCACGCGCCCGTTTTTCGGTAACGCTTTCATGCGTCCGGTAAGATATTCCGCCGCATGAGGATTATGGGCAACATCAAAAATGACGCGTGGGGACTCGCTCACAATCTGGAAACGTCCAGGCAAAATTGCGCTGGCAATACCGTCACGAATTGCCTTTTCACTGACTTCCAGACCGCTGGCTCGCAGTGCCGCCAGTGCTGTTGCGGCATTCGGTTGCGGGACAAGTGGCAACGGTAACCCCGTCAGCGTGCCGTGAGCATCGGTAAATGACCAGTCATGGTCAGTGACGGAATAATTCCACTCAACGCCACAACGTTGCAACAGTGCGCCTTTCTCCTGTGCTACATCGGCAATGGTGTAAGGCATTTCTGGCTCACCGACGATTGCCGGTTTTTCGTTGCGGAAGATCCCCGCTTTTTCACGACCAATGCTTTCACGATCTGGCCCCAGCCAGTCGGTATGATCCAGCGCGATACTGGTCACCACGGCAACATCAGCATCGACAATGTTAGTAGCATCCAGACGACCGCCCAGACCTACTTCCAGAATCACCACATCGAGTTGCGCCTGTTTGAACAACCATAATGCCGACAACGTACCGTATTCAAAATAAGTCAGAGAAATATCGCCGCGCTCGGCCTCAATCTCGGCAAAAGAGGCTGTATGGGCCGACTCTGCCAGCTCTTTGCCCTGTATACGAACGCGCTCGGTATAACGCACCAGATGCGGCGAACTGTACACACCCACCTTGTACCCTGCCGCCATCAGAATCGACTCCAGCGTACGGCAGGTCGTGCCTTTGCCATTAGTTCCCGCAACGGTAAACACAAACGGTGCAGGTTTAAGGACGCCAAGATGCGCCGCAACCTGGCTGACGCGCTCAAGGCCGAGATCGATAGTTTTACTGTGCAGGTTTTCCAGATAAGAAAGCCACGAAGCCAGAGGCGACGCGGCTTGAGGAGTGCGTTTGATAATCATGGTATCCGCTGATTCTTTACGGGGAGAATAAATAGCAAAAGGGCAGAGCCAGTGGCCCTGCCCTTATCAGTTATCAGGCCTCTGGTTCCTGATCCGGCACCGGTGGCACCACTTCGCCTTCACGCGGCGCATCAGGATTAGGCGCAGGCAGATTCATCAGCTTCGCCAGAATGCTAGCCAGTTTCAGGCGCATTTCCGGACGACGGACGATCATATCAATGGCGCCTTTCTCGATCAGGAATTCACTGCGCTGGAATCCTGGCGGCAGTTTTTCGCGAACGGTCTGTTCGATAACGCGCGGACCGGCAAAGCCGATTAACGCTTTTGGTTCAGCAATATTGAGATCGCCCAGCATCGCGAAGCTTGCAGAAACACCGCCCATGGTCGGGTCGGTCAGCACGGAAATGTACGGTAACCCGCGCTCCTGCATTTTCGCCAGTGCCGCAGAGGTTTTTGCCATCTGCATCAGCGACATCAGCGCTTCCTGCATACGTGCGCCACCAGAGGCGGAGAAGCAGATCAGCGGGCAGTTATCTTCCAGCGCCTGCTCAACGGCACGCACGAAACGAGCGCCAACCACTGAGCCCATTGATCCGCCCATAAAGGCAAATTCGAATGCTGCAGCGACAACCGGCATACCGTACAGGGTGCCTTTCATCACCACCAGCGCGTCTTTTTCGCCGGTTTCTTTCTGCGCAGAGGCCAGACGGTCTTTATACTTCTTGGAGTCACGGAACTTCAGCACATCTTTCGGCTCAAGCTCGCTACCCAGCTCCACAAGGCTGCCTTCATCTAACAAGCTATGCAGGCGATTACGCGCCGACATACGCATGTGATGGTCACACTTCGGACAGACCTCAAGATTACGTTCCAGTTCAGCGCGGTATAAAACCTGACCGCAGCTATCACACTTAGTCCACACACCTTCAGGAATGCTCGCCTTGCGGGTGGGAGTAATGTTGCTTTTAATTCGTTCAATCCAGCTCATTAGGGACCTTTCTGTCTGAACCTGGTTCGATGCCAGTTTTATCTTTGGGGACGCATAATGCCATTTTTGCCCCCAACAGACCATGAATGTTGCACATTAAAACATAACAGCCCGAAACTTTGGATAAAAAAGTGGTCGAACCGCGGAGTTACTTTTTATTTGCGGCGCGTGCCGCAGCGCGTTTGTGACGGATAATTTCGATGACGCCCGGCAAAATGGAAACCACAATAATACCGACGATCAGCAGCTTAAGGTTATCCTGAACCATCGGGATTGTACCGAAGAAATAACCTGCATAGGTAAAAAGCAGTACCCATAACAGTGCGCCGATCACGTTATAAGCGGCGAAGTGACGGTACGACATGTGGCCCATACCCGCAACAAACGGGGCGAACGTTCTGACGATAGGCACAAAACGAGCGAGAATAATGGTTTTGCCGCCATGTTTCTCATAAAACTGGTGCGTTTTGTCGAGATAACTACGACGGAAAATTTTCGAATTGGGGTTACTGAATAACTTCTCACCGAACAGTCGCCCAATAGTGTAGTTGACCGCATCACCCACAATTGCAGCAATCAACATCAGTACTACCATCATATGGACGTTGAGATCGTTAGTCTCCAGAGATGCCAACGCGCCAGCGACAAACAGCAGGGAGTCACCTGGTAAAAATGGTGTTACCACAAGCCCGGTTTCACAAAACAGAATCAAAAACAGAATGGCATAAACCCAGACGCCATACTCCGCGACCAGCTCCGCCAGATGCACATCAATGTGCAAAATAAAATCGATGAGGAAATAAATCAGGTCCATAATTGCCTACGCCTTGTACTCTTCATTTCTCAGGCTGTAGCTACGTTGGCTTCAGCCTGAAATTTTTAGAGCATTATTCTCATTAGTCCGCCAGAAATAGCGGGCCCATTGGCGGTTTTGGAAGATCAAATCGGTCAGGGTAATCTACCGCAACCAGATATAGCCCTTCCGCTTTCGCCGTTGCTGCCGCCAGCGTTCTGTCCTTTGCCGCTAACAACTCTGCTATCCAACTCTCTGGCTGGTTGTGGGCGCCTACTTCCATCAGGCTACCGACAATATTCCTCACCATATGATGTACAAAGGCATTCGCTTTGATATCCACCACCACATAAGGACCATGTCGCGTGACGTTAATATGCATAACGTTGCGCCACGGCGTTCGGGACTGGCACTGCACAGCGCGAAATGAGGTGAAATCATTCTCGCCCAACAAGCATTGCGCAGCACGATGCATCCGTTCGGCATCCAGCGGTTCGTAAAAGTGGGTCACACCTTTACTCAGCACCGCCGGACGCAACCGATGATTGTAGATGATGTAGCGATAACGGCGAGCCGTGGCGCTAAATCGGGCATGAAAATCATCAGGTACAGCTTTAACCCAACGCACAGCGATGTCACCAGGCAAATTCGCATTTACGCCTAATGTCCACGCAGCGTCTTTGCGCTGCGCGGTGGTTTCGAAATGCACTACCTGCCCGGTGCCATGTACGCCTGCGTCAGTACGCCCGGCGCAGAAGACGGTAATTGGTTCGTTCGCCACCTGGGAGAGCGCCTTTTCCAGCTTCTCCTGCACGCTGCGAACTTCGTTCTGTCGTTGCCAGCCGTAATACTTACTGCCGTCGTACTCAATGCCCAGCGCAATTTTATAAACTGGCGGTTGTTGCTGGTCGGACATTAGTACAGGTACTCCTGCACCAGTTTCTCGGCGATTTTCACTGCCATCAGTGCGCCACCAAAACGGACGTTATCGGCCACCGACCAGAACTGGATTTGCTCCGGCATACCGTAATCATTGCGCACGCAGCCCACAGAAAGATGCGGCGACCCGGAAGCATCGCCCACCTGCGTTGGAAATTCATTCTCTTCAGAAAGCTCAATATCTTCGCTTTGAGCAAACGCATCACGCGCCTCTTCCGCCGCCAGCGGACGCAGTGCTTCAAAGTTGACCATCTGAGCATGGCCATAAAATACCGGTGCCTGGACGACGCTTGCCGAAATCATCAGCCCTTCGTCCTGCATGATTTTGCGCACTTCATCGACGATACGGCGTTCTTCACGTACAGAACCTTCCCTGTCCGGCAGTAACGGCAGCATGTTGAACGCGAGCTGACGCCCGAAGAAATCTTCTTCGTCAATCGGAATGCCGTTGAGCAATTTCGCACTCTGCCCCGCTAACGCATCGACCGCTTTTTTGCCCTGTGCGGAGGCTGAAATCAGGCTGGTAACGCTAATACGCGACAACCCGCCCTGATCGATTAACGGTTTCAGAGAAGCCAACAGCTGGCTGGTCAGGCTGTCCGGTACGGCGATGACATTACGATTACGGTAATCAGCCAGTACAAACGGGTTTACTTCCGGCACCACCAGCGGTACGTCTGGTTCGAGAGCGAACAATCCGCTGCTGTCGATAACCAGGCAGCCTGAGTTGGTTGCTTCTTCAACCCAGGCAGCGGTCGCTTCTTTGCCTGCGACGAAAAACGCCAGTTGCGCCTGCGTCCAGTCAAATTCGGCGGCATCCTGCACGGTGATTGTCTTACCACCAAAACGCAGATGCTCGCCTGCGCTTTCGTTACGTGCCAGTGCATAAATTTCCCCAACCGGGAACTGACGTTCAGCCAGCGTTTCAAGCAGGGCTTCGCCCACAGCGCCAGTTGCGCCCAGGACGGCAATGTTCCAGCCTTCAGACATGGTGGTTTACTCCAGAAAATGCAAAGCTCCCTGCCTATGTTACAGCAGAGAGCATGAAGAAGAGATTAACGAGCCGGATGATGAACGGCGTTAAAACCCAGTTTACACAGTAATGATGCCACACTGGCGTCATCACAAATCACATACAGAGACGACCATTCGCGGCGCTCAAGGTAATTTTTGCGCAGTTTATCGAACTCACCCGGAATTCCGGCGACTTTACGCAGCGGTGCGTCATCGCGGCGCACATCATACACCAAATGCACCAGCCTTTTCAGCGTCGGTTGATCGAGTGGACCATGCAGCGTAATGCGACCGAACTCTGGCGCGGGCAGTAACGTATCCAGCGCAACGTGTTGTTCATGCCCAATAAACTTGCTATAGGCTTCAAACACTTGCGTCGTGCCACGCGCTTTACCTTCGAGGGTATAGCCCGCGATATGCGGCGTGCCGATATCCACTTTTTGCAGCAGTTCGACGTTGAGCTCTGGCTCGCCCTCCCAGACATCCAGCACCACGCTTAACTTCTGGCCTTCATTCAGACAGGTCAGTAGTGCGGTATTATCAACGACTGCGCCACGGCAGGCGTTAATCAGAATCGCCCCCGGCTTCAGACTGCGAATCAGTTTTTCATCCGCCAGATGCCGCGTTTTGTACGGACCGTCTTTAAACAGTGGCGTATGGAAAGTCAGAATGTCTGCTTGCGCGACTAGTTCATCAAGAGGACGGAAATCGCCTTCATCCCCACGATCGGCGCGTGGTGGATCGCAAAGTAAGGTTTTAATCCCCCACGCTTCCAGTCGTGCCTGTAACCGTCGCCCTACGTTGCCGACGCCCACGATCCCCACGGTACGCTCGTGCAGTGAAAATCCATCGCGTTCGGCAAGCATCAGCAGTGACGAGAAAACATATTCCACTACCGCAATCGCATTGCAGCCAGGTGCAGCAGAAAAACCAATTCCCGCCTGCTTTAACCACGTTTCATCGACATGGTCCGTCCCTGCAGTCGCGGTGCCAATAAATTTTACTGGTTTTCCTGCCAGCAAAGATTCATTCACTTTCGTGACCGACCGCACCATCAAAGCATCTGCATCATCCAGTTCAGCAACTGGAATTGGACGCCCCGGAACCGCTTTCACCTCCCCCAGACGACTAAATAATTCGCGGGCATAAGGCATATTTTCATCAACAAGGATTTTCACGTTTGTGGTACCTGTATGAGAACGAGAGTTAACCGGACAAGTGTGCCATAATCTCGCGGCCAGGCATACTTGCGATGATTTCAGGTAGAAGGATACGTAATGATACAACCTATTTCCGCCCCTCCTGGGCAACCACCGAGTCAGGGGGATAAACTGTCGTCTGGCGCAGGCAATCAGCCTTTATCCAGCTTGCAACGTACAGTGCTGGAAAGTTTGATGACCAAAGTGACTTCTCTGACGCAACAACAGAGCGCGGAATTGTGGGCCAGTATAAAGCACGATATCGGTCTGCCGGGTGATTCACCGTTACTTTCACGCAACTTCCCCGCCGCAGAACATAACCTTGCACAACGTTTACTGGCCGCGCAAGAAAGCCATTCTGTCCGCCAGCTTTTGGCTCAATTGAGCGAGTATTTACGGTTGGGGAATAATCGTCAGGCGGTTACAGATTACATCCGCCATAACTTTGGTCAGACGCCGCTGAATCAACTCTCACCGGAGCAATTAAAAACCGTCCTGACTCTGTTAAAGGAAGGGAAGATGGTTATCCCGCAGCCGCAACAGCGCCCGGCGACCGACCGTCCTTTGTTACCGGCAGAACACAATACACTCAAGCAACTGGTCACTAAACTCGCGGCGGCAACGGGAGAACCCAGCAAACAGATTTGGCAATCAATGCTGGAACTTTCTGGGGTAAAAAATGGTGAGTTGATCCCGGCAAAAATGTTTACCCACCTGGTTACCTGGTTGCAGGCACGTCAGGTGTTAAGTCAGCAAAATACACCGACGCTGGAATCACTTCAGATGGCGCTAAAACAGCCACTGGATGCCGGCGAACTGACGGTATTATCGACCTATGTTGAGCAAAAATATGGCCTTTCTGCGCAATCAGCCCTGACTTCCGCACAGGCCGAGGATATCCTCAACCAGCTTTATCAGCGGCGGGTGAATGGGACTGAACCGCGAGATATTCAACCGTTGCTCAATCCCTTTACGCCATTCATTAACACGATGCAAGAATTGGCAATGCGCCCCAGCCTGTGGATATTGTTGACCGCCATCATAGTGATATTAATCTGGTTATTGAGTTAACCACGACGAAATGACAGTATCGTCACGACAATCCCCAGCACCGCCGATATCGCCCCGGCAAGGAATACCGACGAATAGCCAAATGTGGTCGCCAGGACACCAGCCAGCGGCCCGGAAACACCGAGGGCGATATCCTGAAACGCCGCATAACCGCCGAGCGCAGTACCGCGAACCTGAGACGGAACGCGCTTAACGACTTCCACACCGAGCGCCGGGAAGATAAGTGAACACCCTGCCCCGGTTAGTGCCGCACCGGCTAATGCCACCCACGCGCCAGGCGCTTGCCAGAGCAGCAACAAACCGACCGTTTCGACCAGCAAAGAGACAAGCGCCACTTTCACGCCGCCAAAACGGTCTGGCATCCAGCCAAACATCACGCGCATCACGACAAATGCGCCGCCAAATGCGGTGAGCGTAAAACCAGCCATCGCACATCCTTTGCTGGCAAAGTAGAGCGAAACAAAGGTCCCGATAACCGCAAAGCCAACGCCCTGAAGCGCCAGACCAAGACCCGGTTTCCAGATAAGCCCGACAACGCTCCACAGCGACGGACGTTCTCCCGCCATTGCCGGTACTTTGCGTACTGTGCCGTTACAAGCCCACGCCAGTAAAGGCAATGCCATTGTGGTAAGCGCCAGTGCGGCAAAACCGTAATGGCTATGAATCAACAAGCCAAGCGGTGCGCCCACCGCCAGTGCGCCATAAATCGCCATCCCGTTCCACGACATCACTTTGCCGGAGTGTTTCGGCCCGACAATGCCCAATCCCCAGGTCAAAGCCCCCGTAAGCAACTGACTTTCGCCAAAACCAAGAATCAAACGCCCGACGACCAGCAGGGCAAATTTAATCGGTGCGGAGACAGGCAATAGCGCCGCCAGCATCAGCGCGCCGCCAGCCAGACCACAGGCGAACATGCCCTGGAGAGCTGAACGTTTTGCGCCATATTGATCGGCCAGCCGCCCGGCGTAGCCACGCGTCAGCACTGTAGCCAGAAACTGAATACCGACGGCAATCCCGACCATGGTATTGCCATAGCCCAGTTCATGATGAACAAACAGCGGGATAACCGGCAACGGCAGCCCTACGGTCATGTAGGTTAGAAAAACCGCAAAAGCGATGCGGAAGAGCGAAAAATTGGCAGAAGATCGTGTTTCTGTTTGGCTTACAGCAGTCATGCATTACTCCAGAATGCAGCGCAAGGCGAGGTGTCTCCCCGTCTCATCTCTCTGGTTTTCAGGGTTACGGTGCGTTGGCAGGATTTAACGCGTACGTCTTTCTAGCAGGATATCGACAAAACGGGAAGTTTGCCTGGAACAGACGGCGATTGTCAATGATGTGAAAAGGGAACCATCAGGTTCCCTTTTACGTTAGTGCCGGATGCGGTATTGGTGCGTATCGTCGGATGCGAGGCTGGCGCGTCTTATCCGATCTACTCCAAATTAATCTTTCAGTTTGCGCATTACCAGCGTGGCGTTGGTGCCGCCAAAGCCGAAGCTGTTAGACATCACGGTGGTCAGTTCGCGATCGGTCGTTTCGGTCACGATGTTCAGACCCGCAGCCTGCTCGTCCAGCTCTTCAATGTTGATGCTCGGAGCAATAAAGCCGTGTTCCAGCATCAGCAGAGAGTAGATAGCTTCCTGTACACCCGCAGCGCCCAGAGAGTGACCGGTCATCGCTTTGGTTGCAGAAATCGCCGGGCTCTTATCGCCGAACACTTCACGGATAGCCGCCAGCTCTTTCACGTCGCCAACCGGAGTCGAAGTACCGTGAGAGTTCAGGTAGTCAATTGGGGTATTAACACCGTGCATCGCCATCTTCATGCAGCGAACTGCACCTTCGCCAGACGGAGCAACCATGTCGGCGCCATCAGACGTTGCGCCGTAGCCAACGATTTCAGCGTAGATATGCGCACCACGTGCCAGCGCGTGTTCCAGTTCTTCAACCACAACCATACCGCCGCCACCAGCGATAACGAAACCGTCACGGTTAGCGTCATAAGTACGGGAGGCTTTTTCCGGGGTATCGTTGTATTTGGTAGACAGCGCGCCCATTGCGTCGAATTCGCAGGCCATTTCCCAGCACAGCTCTTCGCCGCCGCCAGCAAACACGATATCTTGTTTGCCCAGTTGGATCTGCTCTACTGCGTTACCGATACAGTGTGCGGAAGTTGCACATGCGGAGCTGATGGAGTAGTTAACGCCGTGAATTTTAAACGGCGTGGCGAGGCAGGCAGAAACGCCAGATGCCATCGCTTTGGTGACCACATACGGGCCAACCGCTTTCAGGCCGCGCGGGCCGCGCATTGCGTCAGCGCCGAACACCTGAAAACGCGGGGAGCCGCCGCCGGAACCTGCAATCAGGCCAACGCGCGGGTTATTCTGGTAAGCTTCCGGGGAGAGGCCAGCATCTGCAATTGCCTGCTCCATAGAAAGGAATGCATAGATGGATGCGTCGCTCATAAAGCGCACAACTTTGCGGTCAATGAGGCCAGTGGTATCCAGTTTTACGTTGCCCCAGACGTGGCTACGCATGCCGGAATCCTTCAGCTCCTGAGAGAAAGTGATCCCTGAGCGTCCTTCACGCAGAGATGCCAGGACTTCCTGCTGGTTATTACCGATGCTGGAAACAATGCCCAGGCCAGTAATCACTGCACGTTTCATTCAATACCTCTGTAAGTCGCACATAGAGTAAGTTTCGAATGCACAATAGCGTACACTTGTACGCCGAACAAGTCCGATCAGCCAATTAATAGAGAAATTTGCGCAGCCTGGCACACATCGCTAAGATCGAGTCACCGCCTGTAAGACGAGTAACTTACGTGAAACACTACTCCATACAACCTGCCAACCTCGAATTTAATGCTGAGGGTACACCTGTTTCCCGAGATTTTGACGATGTCTATTTTTCCAACGATAACGGACTGGAAGAGACGCGTTATGTTTTTCTTGGGGGTAACCAATTAGAGGCACGCTTCCCCTGTCATCCACATCCTTTGTTTGTGGTAGGAGAAAGCGGCTTCGGCACCGGATTAAACTTCCTGACGCTATGGCAGGCATTTGCTCAGTTTCGCGAAGCGCATCCGCAGGCGCAGTTACAACGCTTACATTTCATTAGTTTTGAGAAATTTCCCCTCACTCGTGCTGATTTAGCGTTAGCGCACCAACACTGGCCAGAACTGGCGCCGTGGGCGGAACAGCTTCAGGCACAGTGGCCTTTACCCCTGCCCGGTTGCCATCGGTTATTGCTCGATGAAGGCCGCGTAACGCTGGATTTATGGTTTGGCGATATTAACGAACTGACCAGCCAACTGGACGATTCGCTGAATCAAAAAGTGGATGCCTGGTTTCTGGACGGCTTTGCGCCCGCGAAAAACCCGGATATGTGGACGCAAAACCTGTTTAATGCAATGGCCCGACTGGCGCGCCCTGGCGGCACGCTGGCAACCTTTACGTCTGCCGGTTTTGTCCGCCGTGGTTTGCAGGAAGCCGGATTCACAATGCAAAAGCGTAAGGGCTTTGGGCGAAAACGGGAAATGCTTTGCGGGGTGATGGAACAGACATTACCACTCCCCTGCTCCACGCCGTGGTTTAACCGTACGGGCAGCAGCAAACGGGAAGCGGCGATTATCGGCGGCGGTATTGCCAGCGCGTTGTTGTCACTGGCGCTATTACGTCGCGGCTGGCAGGTAACGCTTTATTGCGCGGATGAAGCCCCCGCGCTGGGTGCTTCCGGCAATCGTCAGGGAGCGCTGTATCCGCTCTTAAGTAAACACGATGAATCGCTAAACCGCTTTTTCTCTAATGCGTTTACTTTTGCTCGTCGGATTTATGATTTATTGCCCGTTAAATTTGATCATGACTGGTGCGGCGTCACGCAGTTAGGCTGGGATGAAAAAAGTCAGCATAAAATCGCACAGATGCTGTCGATGGATTTACCCGCAGAGTTGGCTGTTGCCGTTGAGGCAAATGAGGTTGAACAAATTACGGGCGTTGCGACCCATTGCGGCGGCATTACTTATCCGCAGGGTGGCTGGCTGTGTCCGGCGGAACTGACACGTAATGTGCTGGAACTGGCAGAACAGCAAGGTTTGCAGATTCATTATCAACATCAGTTACAAGATTTATCCCGTAAAGATGACTGTTGGTTGTTGAGTTTTAAGAATAATCAGCAAGCGACGCATAGCGTGGTGGTACTGGCGAACGGGCATCAAATCAGCCGTTTCAGCCAAACATCATCTCTGCCGGTATATTCGGTTGCCGGTCAGGTCAGCCATATTCCGACAACGCCGGAACTGGCGACGCTGAAGAAGGTGCTGTGCTATGACGGTTATCTCACGCCACAAAATCCGGCGAATCAGCACCATTGTATTGGTGCCAGTTACCATCGCGGTAGTGAAGAGACAGCGTACAGTGAGGAGGATCAGCAGCAGAACCGCCAGCGGTTGATTGATTGTTTCCCGCAAGCGCAGTGGGCGAAAGAAGTTGATGTCAGTGATAAAGACGCTCGTTGCGGTGTACGTTGTGCCACCCGCGATCATCTGCCAATGGTGGGCAACGTGCCTGATTATGACGCAACACTCGCGGAATATGCCTCGCTGGCAGAACAGAAAGAAAACGCGGTCAGCGCACCGGTTTATACCGATCTCTTTATGCTAGCTGCTTTGGGTTCGCGTGGTTTGTGCTCTGCCCCGCTATGCGCCGAAATTCTGGCGGCGCAGATGAGTGAAGAACCAATTCCGATGGATGCCAGTACGCTGGCGGCGTTAAACCCGAATCGGTTATGGGTGCGGAAGTTATTGAAAGGTAAAGCGGTTAAGGTCGGGTAATCTGCTTTGGCATTGATTGTCGGATGCGGCGGGAACGCCTTATCCGACCTACGTGTAACATGTAGGCCTAATAAAACGCGGTAAGCGTCGCATCAGGCATGGTGCAATCAATGTCGGATGCGGCGTGAACGCCTTATCCGACCTACGTGTAACGTGTAGGCCTAATAAGACGCGGTAAGCGTCGCATCAGGCATGGTGCAATCAATGTCGGATGCGGCGTGAACGCCTTATCCGACCTACGTGTAACGTGTAGGCCTAATAAGACGCGGTAAGCGTCGCATCAGGCATGGTGCAATCAATGTTGGATGCGGCGTGAACGCCTTATCCGACCTACGTGTAACCTGTAGGCCTGATAAGACGCGGTAAGCGTCGCATCAGGCATTATGCTCCAGACGCTAACAAATTACTGCTGTGAAGCCTGCTGAAACAGGTGTTCCCACATATCGGTTACCAGCGCCTGGTCACGCGGCGACAATTCACCCGCGCCAATGGCTTTTTCCAGACTCTGGCTAACGGTCGTATGCACCGCCTGAGCGGAGTGGTCATCACCACTTTCCAGTTCTGCGATGGCTAATGTCAGGTGTCCACGCAAATACCCACTGGCAAACAACTCATCATCACTGGCATGGTCAACCATACCGTCGATTAATGCCAGAATGCGTGATTCAAACTCCGCGATCATCTTCTTTCCTCATTGTAAAACGTGGCGCTGGCTTTAGTTGAGCGCTTCCGGCCACGGGAACTGTTCCGCCGTAAGTTCCGGCGTGTGATAATAATTTTGTAATGCGTTTATGAAGCGTGCCGGACGTTCCGGAATGCCGTTTGCCAGATAATCCATCACCTGCGCATGTACCCGCCGCTGGAACACCACGCGATCCGGTTCGAAATCCCCTTCCAGATTGTCGCAACTGACGTTAAACGGATATCCCGCCGCCACGCAGAACAACCAGTCAAGCGCCTGCGGCTTAACTTCAACATCTTCAAACTGGCTTTGCGTTTGGGCATCGCGTCCGTCCGGGCAATACCAGTAGCCGAAGTCAACCAGCTCACGGCGCGCTTTCCCGGCAATGCACCAGTGCGAAATCTCATGGATGGCGCTGGCATAAAAGCCATGAGCGAAGACGATTCGGTTATACGGTACTTCCGCATCAGCAGGAAGATAGATCGGTTCGTCGTCGCCTTTAATCAGACGGGTATTAAATTCATCGGCAAAGCAGCTATTAAAAATTTCAATCAACTGCTCGTAGTGGTGTGTAGTGTTCATTAGTTCATCCCCAACCAGTGGAGGATCTCCTGTCCATGGCTATCATAAAGTAATTTGGCACTCATCACCGCCGAGACGATTACGATCATCGGGCGGATCAGCTTTTGTCCTTTGCTCAACACCAGTCTTGAACCCATACGTGCGCCGAGGAACTGCCCCACCAGCATCACGAATCCCGTTGCCCAGATCACTTTGCCGCCGAGAATAAACAGCAGCAAACCGCCGATGTTTGAAGTCGCGTTGAGTAATTTTGCGTGGGCAGTGGCTTTGGCAAGGTTGAATCCGCACAGCGTAACGAAGGCCAGCGCATAAAACGATCCTGCTGCCGGACCAAAGAATCCGTCATAAAAACCGACGCAGCCACCGGCAATTAACGCGAAGGGCAAACCGTACATCCGGCGCTGGCGATCTTCTTCTCCCAGTTTGGGCATCAGTAAGAAATAGAGGCCGATGCAAATCACCAGGATGGGCAATATCTGCCGTAATATATCGGCCTGAACATATTGCACCAGCAGTGCGCCGCTCATTGAGCCAACAAAGGTCATGGCGATATTGAGTTTTTGGTCGCTTAAACTGACGACTTTGCGGCGAATAAAATAGATAGTGGCCGAGATTGAGCCACCACAAGCTTGCAGTTTATTGGTTGCCAGCGCGTTAGCTGGAGACATCCCCGCCGCCATTAGCGCCGGAATGGTAAGTAACCCACCACCACCGGCAATCGAGTCGATAAATCCCGCCAGCATGGCGACAAAAAAGAGGACTCCCAGCAACAGCGGGGAAACCATAAACAGGCTATTAAACGTTTCCATTAGATCACGTGCTCATCCAGTAGCGCCTGGCAGGAAGGCGGCAACGGAGGCGGTGTCTTCTTCTCAGGCTTTGTTGTTCCCGGTTTTGGAGGTTCAAACCAGCTTTGCAGTTCTGCCCCGCAACCATCGCCCGGTGGTGGTAAAGGTTGATCTTCACACTCCAGACTATCGGCAGGACAACGTAATCGTACATGCATATGTGCGCGATGCTGGAACCAGGGTCGCACTTTTCGTAACCAGTCGCGATCGGTACCCGCATCAAGGCAAAGTTGTTGTTTAATCGCCGGATTAACAAAAATGCGCGTGACGTCTTTGTCCTGGGCGGCGAGTTTGATCAAGCTGAAAATTTCCGGCTTCCACAGAGTAGGAACGACACGCTTGCCATCACGGGAAACCAGATCTAATGCCTGCGGGCGCAAGAGCTGCGCGGAGGTCCAGCGTGTTTTTGGCAGTTGCAGGAAGATATCGACATCCAGTCCGGTCTGGTGACTGGCGTGACCGCCGTTGAAACGCCCACCAGCGGGCATTCCCATATCGCCAATCAGCACCGTACCCAAGCCCAGATTGTTCACCTGGCTACTCAGACGCTGGATAAACATCACCAGATCCGGGTGACCGAAATAGCGACGCTGATCGGTACGCATGACCTGATAATGTTCGGACTGTATCGGCAACGTGTCAGCGCCGACGATACAACCATTAGAAAAACTACCTATCGATTGTGCGCTACCCGGCACAGGTTGGGTTATTTTTTGCCACGGCGTCGCTGCCTGGCTGACGCTACTGGCAAGCAGGGCCAGTAGCGCAATCGCGGTTTTGTTCATGTTTTACCAGCGTGGAATATCAGTCTTCACATCGGCATTTTGCGCCCGCTGCCGTAACAGGTGATCCATTAAAACGATTGCCAGCATCGCTTCTGCGATCGGCACGGCGCGGATCCCGACACAGGGATCGTGGCGACCTTTGGTGATCATCTCAACTTCTTCGCCAAAGCGATTGATCGTGCGCCCAGGCACAGTAATGCTGGAGGTTGGCTTCAGCGCCATATGGGCAATGATTTGCTGCCCACTGCTGATACCGCCAAGAATGCCGCCTGCATGGTTGCTCTGAAAACCTTCTTTGGTGATTTCGTCGCGGTTCTGGCTGCCACGCAGCGCCACCACGTCAAAACCATCGCCAATTTCCACACCTTTCACCGCGTTGATGCTCATCAGCGCATGAGCGATGTCGGCATCCAGACGATCAAATACCGGTTCGCCAAGTCCTGCGGGTACACCACTTGCCACCACAGTGACTTTCGCGCCGATGGAGTCACCCTCTTTTTTCAGCGCGCGCATCAGTTCATCTAACGCGTCGATTTTGTCCGGGTCCGGGCAGAAGAAAGGATTTTGTTCGACCTGCGACCAGTCTTTGATTTCCAGGGGAATGTCGCCCATCTGGGTCAGGCAGCCGCGAATTTCGATGCCAAATTTCTCCGCGAGATATTTTTTGGCAATCGCCCCTGCCGCAACGCGCATGGCGGTTTCACGGGCGGAGGAGCGTCCACCGCCGCGATAGTCGCGCAGACCGTATTTTTGTTCGTAGGTGTAATCGGCATGGCCTGGACGGAAAACGTCTTTAATTGCGCTGTAATCCTGGGAACGCTGATCGGTGTTTTCGATCAGCAGGCCAATACTTGTACCAGTGGTAACACCTTCAAAAACGCCGGAGAGAATTTTTACCTGATCCGGTTCACGACGCTGGGTGGTATAGCGCGAGGTCCCAGGGCGACGACGGTCGAGATCATGTTGCAGATCCGCTTCCGTCAGCGGAATTCCTGGCGGAACACCATCGACGATGCAGCCGAGCGCCAGCCCGTGCGATTCGCCGAAGGTGGTTACGCGAAAGAGTTGTCCAATTGTGTTTCCAGCCATCACGGCTCCGTTATTGTTGTGTTTGCATTTTTTACTCTAAATAATTCAAGTTGCAGGAAGGCGACAAGTGAGTGAATCCCCAGGAGCTTACAGAAGTAAGTGACTGGGGTGAACGAGCGCAGACGCAGCACATGCAACTTGAAGAATGACGAGTAAATTTAATCTTTATAAATTCCAAAATGTTCCCGTGCCGCAATAAGCTGCGCTTTAGTGAGCATAAACACACCATCGCCGCCGTTATCAAACTCCAGCCAGGTGAACGGAACATCCGGATATTGTTCCATAAGATGTACCATGCTGTTGCCCACTTCACAAATCAGCACGCCATCATCAGCAAGGTAATCTGCCGCGTTACCGAGAATGCGGCGCGTCAGTTTCAGGCCGTCAGTGCCAGATGCCAGGCCCAGTTCCGGCTCGTGACGATATTCGTTTGGCAGGTCGGACATATCTTCCGCATCAACATACGGCGGGTTAGTGACGATCAGGTCGTACTGCACTTTCGGCAAGTCACGGAACAGATCGGAACGAATCGGAATGACGTTGTGGATCAGACCATGTTCTTCGATGTTCTGTTCGGCTACCGCCAGCGCGTCGGGAGAGATATCTACCGCGTCGACTTCCGCTTCCGGGAAGGCATAAGCGCAGGCAATGGCGATGCAACCGCTACCAGTGCACATATCCAGAATATGTTGCGGTTGCTTGCTGATAAGTCCGGCAAACTTATTGTTGATCAGTTCACCAATCGGTGAGCGCGGCACCAGCACGCGTTCATCGACGTAAAATTCATGGCCGCAGAACCAGGCTTTGTTGGTCAGATAGGCCACCGGAACGCGATCGTTGACGCGGCGGATCACACGCTCAACAATACGGTGTTTTTCGCTGGAGGTCAGGCGGGCGTTGCGCATATCTTCCGGAATATCCAGCGGCAGATAGAGCGATGGCAATACCAGTTGCACCGCTTCATCCCACGGGTTGTCGGTGCCGTGGCCGTACCAGATATTTGCCGCGCTGAAGCGGCTAACCGACCAGCGCAACATGTCCTGAATGGTTTGCAGCTCATTTACTGCTTCATCAACGAAAATTTTATCCACGTATTCCTCCAGGGCATGGTCGCATTAATTTCGGCGGCTAGTTTGCCATGAAGATGACGATAAATCAGCATTCACGCGGCGATGACGCAGGAAAAATACGTTTTGACCGATCGATTGCGCTGCGAGTCGGGTAAACTGTAGGAAAATTAAAACAGAGATACATAAATGAAAAAGAAAACAACACTCAGCGAGGAGGACCAGGCACTGTTTCGCCAGTTGATGGCGGGCACTCGCAAGATTAAGCAGGACACAATTGTCCACCGACCGCAGCGTAAAAAAATCAGCGAAGTGCCGGTGAAGCGGTTGATTCAGGAACAGGCTGATGCCAGTCATTATTTCTCCGATGAGTTTCAACCGTTATTAAATACCGAAGGTCCGGTTAAATATGTCCGCCCGGATGTGAGCCATTTTGAGGCGAAGAAACTGCGTCGTGGTGATTATTCACCAGAGCTGTTTTTAGATTTGCATGGTCTGACGCAATTGCAAGCCAAACAAGAGTTAGGCGCATTGATTGCCGCCTGCCGCCGTGAGCATGTGTTTTGCGCCTGCGTGATGCATGGTCATGGTAAGCATATTTTGAAACAGCAAACGCCGCTGTGGCTGGCGCAACATCCGCATGTAATGGCATTTCACCAGGCGCCGAAAGAGTACGGCGGAGATGCGGCGTTGTTAGTGTTGATTGAAGTGGAAGAGTGGCTGCCGCCGGAGTTACCTTGAATACCAGGAGGCGGATGCGTTTTGCCATTTCACCCTGACTGCTGGCATCGAATGCCGGATGCGGCGTAAACGCCTTATCCGGCTTACAAATTGGTATCGTCTGTAAGCCTGATAAGACGCGTCAACGTCGCATCAGGCATCTGCGCACAACCACCGGATGCGATGTGCTAAAGCATATTCAGCACATACTGGAATCGACACGTTGAATCAATAGGTTGCAATGCACTGGTGTCCACACGCACCACAATATCATGCAGTTGCTCGTCGGTAATCGGATGTGGAATTGGCGTCACCGTCACTTTAGCATCGTCGCAGCCTGATGTCGTAAAGGTGATCATCTGCGATACAAAGCGGCAATTGGCTCCACGATCGTCAAACTGACTACCGTCACACAACTTCTGGCTTTCCATTAAATAAGTCGATAGGGTTTTCTCGATGATTCCCCCTACGGCGTCGGTTGATTGCAGATTTAACGTTTTTTTATGCAACACCGTATTCTTATCCCAGGATACATCATATGTCGCCAGCGGTATTGAGGGGCAGGCAGAGTTATGAGTCTTTGGCCCTGTATATGTTGCCCCTACGGCCCCTTCATCCGTAGTTGTAATCTGGCTCGATACCAACCACGGACACCCTTGCACGTCTCCTGTTACTGAAACCTTCAAATCAGCCTCATAACAATCCCAACCTTTGCCGCTGGTAGAAGGAACACTGGTAATACCCGGGCACGTTGAATCGGGTAAACCGTATGCTTGCAAAAAATTAATTGTCGGTGCCGGTATACCAGCCGGCCCATTCCAGCTTATAAGCCTCAAATTACCAGTTGTGAGTATATGGGGGTTACTGGACTCATACTCCCCTGTATACACCCCTGTTGAAGTCACCACCTCCAGCTTAAATACCATGTGTGCGGCGAAGCTTGGGGCTCCCATCGGGGTATACATCATAAAATCCTCTGCATGGGCCGCCAGGCTAAATAACATCAGTGTCAGTACGCCCAAAAAACATCGTATTATTTTCATTTTAAATGTACTCAAAAGTGGCGATCAGGCTGGCGGTGAAGTCACCCGAGGTTACGTCACGACCGCTTTTCGCCTGCAACCAGGTATTAAAATTGAGGTTATTCGCGCCATTACTGAGATTGAAAATCGCGCCAGTAGTGTCGTTAAGAGGTACCCACGTTCCGTCGAACTTTTCCATACCTATTCCTACCCCTTGCGCACCCGAAGCCGAATCAAGTGCCAGAAAACCTGGCTGTTCGCTATCTTCCGTACCAGTCAGCGTGACTTTCACCTGGTAATCCGCCGGGCCTTTGCAATCTTTTAGCTTAAAGACCACCGGCACCCGGGCAGATTGCCCCGCGACCATTAAATCCTGACTGCTGATGGTGGGGAAATGCACTTCCGCCAGCACGTCGCCCTCCACCACCAGGGTGCAGGTTTTACTTAACAAATTGCCGTAAAAATGCAGATTGTCCGCCGCCAATGTGGTTTCACTGGCAGTTAGCATGAGACTTGCCAGGAGCATACAACCGGTCTTTGTCTTCATTGATAATCCACCCGTAATGTTGCGTACGCTGAAAACGTGCCGTCGTTTAATGTGGCGCCGCTCGCTTTCACCGGAACAGCTTCCAGCTTCGGCTTTTGTGTAAAATCCGTGGCATTAATGAGCAGCGGGGTATTGAGTTGAAAACGTTGCCCATTTTGCAAAAGCTGAATACCGAATCCAGGAACATCGGTTTCGATTGCCGCATCGTTGTAACTGGTTTGCGTACCCGTCCAGGTGAGCGTCATCTCCCAGGCTGTATTCCGGTAGTCCGAATCACATTTAATGGTGTACGGCACCTCCTGGCGGGCGTAGTTGCCGTCAATACTGTCGATAAGCACATCACGAAACTCTAGTTCAATGGTCTGGCCTTCGTTGATCGTGCAGGCAGGTGGCGACACCAGCGTGCCGTGAAAGGTAATATCCGGCGAGGCCTGAACGCCCCCGCATACACCACAAATCAGGAAAAGTGCGAGTCGTTTCATTGGTAATCCACCACCATCGTCATACTGGCGTTAAATTCCGCTGGTGTGAGTTGTACGCCGCTCTGTTTTACCGGCACAGCCTTCAGTTCCGGCAGGCTATTAACCGCAAAAGGCGTCCAGTTATTTTCACCGATGGAAAACAGTGAGTTATCGGCGGCGTTTTCGATACGGATGCCAAACCCGGCAATGCCTGCATCCAGTACAGTCTCACCGTTCACCGTAGTGGTGGTGCCTTTCAGTTGCATCCGCAGATCGTCTGAAAGACGTCCTGAACAATCGAGGGTATACGCTGCGTTCTGACGGTAGTTGTTGCCATCAATACTGGCGATCACCACATCGCCAAACTCCACCGCACTGCCGGTAACGGTACAGGGCGGCGGCATATCCACCCTGACAATGAGTTCCAGATTGACGGGTTTTGTTTCCGCACTGGCAACATTCCCCGCCACGTTACAGGCCAACAGCATGGCAACTGCCCCGGTAAGAAAAATTTGTCTCATGTCGCTCCCCCGGCATCAGCCTTTGCGGCTCTGCTCTGCATCTACCTGGCAGGTGTTGCCCGTACAGGTGAAGAACAGCGGCATACGCGCCCCGAAGTCATTCACATACGTGAGCACCGGAACGCTATCCATTTTGACCTTTAACGGCACGGAGGTTTTTGGCGATATCACCAACGGCGAAAATCCCGCTGCCGGAGTGCCGTTTTTTTGCGTGCTGGCGTTGCTGAGAATGACGTAGTAAGGCGTCGGGTTGTTGACGATAAATTCCTGACCGCTACGGGTTAAGGTCACCTTGTGCTGCCACGGGTTTTTCATACTGGTCTTTTCCAGCGCCTTTGGTCGCCAGAACAGCTTGATGCGCGTCTGTAACGCAATCTGTAGCGTGTTAGGTTTGTTCGATTTTGGCGGGATCTCGCGCACGTTGAAATAAAACATGCTTTCACGATCGGCAGGCAGCTTGTTGATATCCGGCATACCCTGCACCTTCACCTGACCGTTCATCATGGCATCGATGCGCTGCACAGGCGGCAGTACCGTCAGCGGCGAGCTAATCTTGTTCCCCTGCTCATCCTCCATCCAGCTTTGCGCCAGATACGGCATTTTTTGGTCGTTATTGCGCAGCGTAACGCTAATCGACTTGTCGCTTTCATTAAAAATCAAACGAGTCCGGTCCGGGGTGACCGATGCCTGAGCTGACAAGCTGGTAGCAGTTAACAGTAACGCCAGCGTCGTTGCTGCTGTTTTAGCAGAACAAAATAGATTCTTCATGGATCATTCCTTAATCACGTTATTAGTTAGCTGATACCGATATCGGCGGTTCTGTTGGCGCAACCTGTTTGGTCTGTTCCTGGATAGCCGGCTTAATATCATTTGGCTCCGAGGGAGATGTCGCCCCTGTTTGCTGGCATGGCAATAACAAACCATTGAACAGATCGGCAGGCAGCGGGTCAGGTAGATGAATATCGCAATGGGCAACACTGCCCCATGAAACGGTCATATGCTCGCCTGCTTTTACACCCGCGAGATAGACGTTGCCGTCATCATCAACCAGACCGACATTCTGCGCGTTATCGTTTTTCACTTCCGCGCCAAACGGTGGATAGCTGCCATCTTGCAGACGCAGTACTGCCATCGCTTTTTGCCCGCTGATCACCGAGAATTTACGGTAGCCAATGGCCCCTTCGGTGAGCGTTGCCTGCACCACGGACTGAGTAGCTTCAGCGTTTTCCGGTAGGTTGTTAAGGTCGATATACGCCTGGTTGCGGTAGTAGTTGTTGACGTCTGCCACCACGGCTTTACCGAACATATTGGTGTAAACCGCTGCGCCATTTCCTTCGACCGGAACACCGGCCACGCCATCAGCATCAATTAACAGACGCGTGCCGCCCATATTCTGGGTCCGATGGAGCGCACCACCTTGCGCGGTGAGTGTTGCTCCGCCCTGAAGAGAAATCCCTGCCGAGGTGTACTGCCCTTCATGGTAGTTGGCACTGAGATCTACCTGTGCCAGCGAGCCATCGTGGCTGTAATAGCCATCAACGCTGGAGTGATGGTCACTGGTGCCCACGTTCAACTGGTAGTGAGTTGCGTCATCAACACGGCTGAAATATCCCACCTGACTGCTATCCGAACCGCTACCATAGTTGCCGTTATAGCTGATGGTGCTGCTGTCACCCCACGGCATACTGAGCGAAATGTACACACCTTTATCGGACTGGTTGTCATACTCGTAGCGGTATCCTGTCATGGAAATGCTCATATTGCGGATACTGCCTAAATTGAAGTAGTGCGAGAGCATGATGTTGTAGTTGGTCTGCTCGTCGCGATCCCAGTAGGTATGGCGGGTATAGTTGAGATAAACAGAAACACCGGCATCTCTGAAATTCTGGTTATAGGTGGCGGTGTACATCTCTTTATCATTGCCGGTGCGGACCATTTCGCTATCGCTGGCATCAAGATACTCGCTCATGGTCATGAAGTTCTCTTCCGAGAAGCGGTATCCGGCAAAGGTGACGCGGCTGTTGAGCTGATCAAAGTCTTTGGAATAACTCACGCGAAACGAGTTACCGTCCAGCGAACCTTTACCGTAGGCGGTGTCTTTATCCAGGTGAGTATGCGAGTGAGTAATATCAAAGGCGACCGCGCCAAATACAGACAGATCGCGACCAACGCCAAGCGCAGCCGATTGATAATGTTCATCCGCCAGCGCGCCGCCGTACAGCGACCAGCCGTTGGCAATCCCCCAGGAGGCTTCTCCGCCAGAGAAGAAACCGCCTTCTACGTGATGCCCCCACTCCTGCGGGCGTCCCATCATCAGTTTATAACGCACCTGGCCAGGGCGAGTCAGGAACGGCATAGAGGCAGTGTTGATGTCATATTCCTGCACCTGACCGTTCTGTTCTTCAATGCGGATGTGCAGCGTGCCAGAAACAGAATCACCAAGATCCTGGATGCGGAATGGCCCCGCAGGGACCTGCGTCTCGTAGATGACGCGGCCCATCTGGCTAACGGTCACTTTCGCGGTAGTGTGCGCCACGCCGGAAATATCCGGCGCATAACCGCGCAGATTCGGCGGCAACATTTGATCGTCGGTGCTGATACTGCCCCCCACGTAGTTAAAGCCGTCGAAAATATCAGAATTAAGGTAGTCTTCACCAAGGCCGAGTTTGGCTTTTAATGACGGCAAAGCCCGCCAGGCGTAGTAGCGACTCCACTCCCAGTTTTTTTGCGTGTCATCACCGCTGATAACATCGTCATTATTGCTTTTGCTGTGCTGGTAGTCGGTCTGCCAGTCGGCACGCAGACGCCACGCGCCGAGGTTAACCCCGACCGTCCCGTTACCGCTGATCTCGTTAGAGTCGTCGCCGCCATTTTCTTCGTGTCGTGTCTGGGCGGTCAGACTGTAGTCAGCGATTAAACCAGAAATACCATCATCCCAGCGTGAAGGCGGGTCCCAGTCAATATAGGTATATTCGAGATAAGCTTGTGGTAATGAAATGATTAACGCCGACTGACTCAGGTCAGCTTTAATGTCCATCCCTTCCAGTTGGCCGGGTTTCAGACATTTACCGTCATGGATCCAGTGCAGATTTTTCGCCACGTCTTCTTTTAAACCAAACTGGGCGACCAGTTCAGGTGTCAGGCAAGCATAGGTTTTACTGGCATCGTTCTCAGAGGCGTACCAATAGATATCGTGTTCTTCCGTCAGAGGCTGTTTATTTAGCTGAACCTGTAAATTATATTTCCCAGGTTCGACATACCCCTGGCTGGAAAATCGCTTCAGATCGATTTTTGTATCGCCTTTTAACTCCAGAAAACGGGAATCAAACTGAATTTCATCTTCAGCCCAGGCATTGACATAACTCCCGGACATTGCCAGTGCAATGCAGCAGGGAAGTACCCGTAGTCGGAAAAGAGAATGGTCAGGCATATACGTATCCATCCGTAATTATTATAATTTGCGCGAATTCCATTTAAAAACCCCATAGCCCGAAAGCTATGGGGATATCACTTAGAGATAAGTAACCTGGAACGTTGTGTTCGCTTCAAAGTTACCTAAATCTGGCGCATCAGCAGCACCCACCAGCCAGGCTTTAAAGTTCAGAGTCTGCTTCGCTTTGCCTTTGTTGGTAGAAGTATCTTTTACGATTGCCTGGTCGATGCCCATGCCACTTTTGTAAGAGGTACCCTGAGCGTCACCAATCGCCAGGCTGACATTGTTAAATGCCGCGCCGGTGTCAGTATTGTAAATGGTGTAGTAATTGCCGCTGTTGGCAGAGGACACGTTACCGGTGAAGGTCGTGGTCATGGTTGTCTGAGTGTCAAACACACAGTCTTGCAGATGGATCTGGAAATTTTTTGGTGTGGAAGTCCCGTTGTTTTTCAGGATCCCCGAACCAATGTCACCCATATCGACTTCCAGTTTGTGATCATCAGGAACGATGGAGCACGGGGAATCTTCAATGGTGCCGTAGAAACGTGCAGTACCGTTGTTGCCAGCAGCGATTGTTGAAGTAGAAGCGAACGCCCCCATTACCATTGTTGCAGCAATAGCTGTTTTTACAAACTTACTCATTATTTGTCCTTAAACCATAAATAATTAAAAATATAAACATTGCAATACATTGATTCAGTCAATAGCAATTATTTATACCCAGCCATTGAATAAGCTATCCGATCTAACTAACAAGAAAATAGGTCGCATAAGAAGATATTCTTTGGTGTGGGTGGATGGTGATATTTTCAGGAACGCAATACAAATTAAATTTACTAACGATTGAATGTAGAGCTTCTTAATATATAAAAAACAGCACCCATTTATCAGGATAATCTTATAAAAGTCCAATAAAATGGTTAAAAAGCATTGCTGGCATACCAAAAACAAATACCATTTGTTCATAAAATAGACAAAGGGAAATAACTGGATTGTAATTCTAACTTTGGTGAAATATAATATTTAAACGCTACAAGCAATATAAAATTAAGACTAAATAATATATTTACCTATTCCTTTTATATGTTTCGTTAGTTCAGATATGCGAAAAAACACCCGCCATTAAATGAGTGGCATGGTCTATCCACAGAGCGGAATATTTCAAATAAAAATTTATGCGCGGATACGATTTTCACTCAACATACCACCATTGAAGCACACCGACTCCATCAGCGATATTGAATAAATTCATCGTATTGCAAGAAGGCAGATGCCCGGTGTAAACCTTACATCGGGCATCTTTTCAAACGAATCAGATAGCTTTCGCCACCTTCAAATTACACGGGCTCATCTGCCAGTTGAATGTGCCGTTTCCGCTTTCATCAAGCGTTACGCTGGCAATGGCCGAGGGGGTAAACATAGGCGGCGTTTCGCCCGGACATAACTCGGCAACCAGATACCCAACTAACGGTAAATGGGAGATAACCAACACCGAAGCAACACCTTCATTGGTCAACGCCTGCAAATAGGCACTGACCAGACCGGCATCGCCGCAGGGCGTTAACTCCGGCAGAACTTCTGCACTGGAAGGCAGGTTCAGACAATCCCCTACTTCCTCCAGTGTTTGCTCGGCTCGCAGGAACGGGCTCACCAGAACGCGTTCGATTTCCACTTTTTGACCTTTCAGCCAGTTCGCCATCAGGCGAGATTCGTCACAACCGTTAGTGGTCAGGGGACGAACCGAATCACTGGCGGCATCGAGGGCTGCGTCGCCGTGACGCATGATAAAAACTTGCATATTGCACCGCTTTTGTTAACCAGATTCGCCCGTCTTCTTTCATCTGAAACCCAAAAAAGAAAACGGTGGCCGGCATTGTGCCTTATCCATTCACCGAATGAAACGCTGTTTTTTACCTCAATGGCGTAAGAATAGTCAACATGCGTTTACACATTGACCAATACGCCGCCATTCAGCGCGGATTCATATAGCTTTGACCCTTTTAATGAGGGTCTGTTGCACTTGTTTTCCAAAAACTTTCCCCACGCTCGCCCATCTCTACTAAACGCTCGCAAGGGATGAAACGAGAACCATACTGCGTGGCCAGCCGTTGCATTATTGCAACCACTTTCCCCGCGCCGAGAGCATCGATATAGCGGAATGGGCCACCAAGAAACGGAGGAAAACCTATTCCAAATACCGCGCCAATATCCCCGTCACGCACACTTCGGATAACCTGCTCGTCCAGACAACGTACTGCTTCATTCAGCATCAACATCACACACCGTTCAGCAACCTGCGGTGCGGAGAGTCGCCCCTGCCCTTGCGCACCAATTAGCGGGTAAATGGCGGGATCGACCTGTTTTTTGCTTTTACGCCCTTTTTGGCCATAAAGATAGAAACCTCGGCCATTTTTTCTGCCTTTGCGATCATCATTCAAAATTGAAGAAACAACATTTGCAGGCGCGCTAAAACGTTCTCCATAAGTTGCTTCCAGTACAGGAATAATTTTAGTCCCGGTATCAATTCCTACCTCATCCAAAAGTTGGATTGGCCCTACCGGAAAACCAAACTTCACCAGCGCGGCATCAATCTGCTCAACACGTTCACCTTCGGTCAACATGCGGATAGCTTCGTTAATATAAGGCGCTAAGATGCGATTGACATAAAACCCGGCTTTATCCTTTACCACAATCGGCGTTTTGCCCTGTTTTTTCGCCAGTTTTACCGTGGTGGCGATGGTTTGCGCCGATGTCCCCGCATGAGGAATGATCTCCACCAGCGGCATTTTTTCTACCGGGCTGAAGAAATGCAGACCGATAATTTGCTCTGGTCGCGTGGCGTGAGCGGCGATATCGCCAATCGGTAAAGATGAAGTATTCGAAGCAAAGATGGTATGAGCGGCGCAATTTTGCTCCACTTCCGCCACCATCTTTTGTTTTAATTCGAGATTTTCAAACACCGCTTCAATAATCAGATCGCGATGGGCAAAGCCGCGATAATCCGTCGTTCCCGAAATTAATGCCAGTTGTTTGTCACGTTCGCTGGCTTTGAGATGTCGGCGACGCACTTTGCCCTCCAGCTGATCCCAACTGTATTTCAGCGCATGATTTATGCCCTGGGCATTGATATCTTTAATTCTTACCGGCAGACCCGCTTTACAGGCAGTAACGTAGGCAATTCCACCGCCCATCAAGCCACCACCTAAAATCCCCACGCTGTTTAATGGCGCAGGCGGAGCATCACTGCCGGGATCTTTCTTCACTTCAGTACTGGCAAAAAAGATACTACGCAAAGCCTGCGATTGCGGCGTCATCGCCAGTTCACCAAACGCCCTGGCTTCGGCGTCATAGCCACTGCTGGTCCCCTGCGCTAATCCGGTTTCAATAACGTCAAGGATGCGTTTTGTCGCCGGATAGTTACCCTGAGTTTTCTGCTCGGTTTTCTTGCCTACCATTTTGAACAGCAGTGCACGACCTAACGGTCCTGCCAGAATACGCTCGCGTACAGGTAGAGGGCGGGAAGATGGACGATCCTGCTTCGCCAGCTCAACTGCGGCTTCCAGTAAAATGGAGTGCGGAACGACGTCATCCACCAGCCCCAGCTTTAATGCCTGTTTCGCCCGAAGTTGTTTTCCGGTGAGGATCATCTCTAATGCTGTGCTGACGCCTGTCAGGCGCGGTAAACGCTGAGTACCGCCTGAACCGGGTAACAATCCAAGTTGTACTTCCGGCAAACCGAGGACAGTTTTAGGATCGTCAGTACAGACGCGGCCATGACACGCCAGCGCCAACTCCAGCCCGCCCCCCAGGCAGGCACCGTGAATAGCGGCAATAACCGGAACTGGCAGAGCATGAATCTCCGCCATCAACTGTTGCCCCTGCCGCGCCAGTGCTTCCGCTTCTTGCGCCGTTTTGCAGTTGCCGATCATGTTGATATCTGCGCCAGCGATAAAGTTGTCCGGTTTCGCAGAGATAAACACCACACCGCGCAGATCTTTGTTTTCGCGGAGTTGCTTAATAATGGCGCGGACCTGCGAGGCAAATTCCGCCTTCAGGGTGTTCATTTTCTCGCCGGGAACGTCGATGGTGATGATGGCAATATTGTCCAGACGGACATTAAGAGTAAACGCTGATGCCATTTCCATTATTCCGCCTCCAGAACCATTGCCGCACCAAGCCCACCTGCGGCACAGGCGGTCACCAAACCAAATCCACCGCCACGACGGCGAAGTTCGTGTAAGGTCTGAGTAATCATCCGCGCGCCGGTCGCCGCGAAGGGATGCCCGTAAGCAATCGAGCCGCCAAGCACGTTAAATTTGCTATCGTCCACTTCTCCTGTGGCATGTGCACGCCCCAGTACGTCGCGAGCAAAACGTTCGCTGCCAAGCAACTGAATATTGGCCAGAGCCTGGGCGGCAAACGCTTCGTGCATATCAATCAACGTCAGATCGGCCATTGTCAAACCAGCACGTTCCAACGCCAGCGGTGTTGACCAGGCCGGGCCGAGCAGCATATCCTGCCAGACATCAATAGCGGTAAATGCGTAGCTACGCAGGTATCCCAGCGGTATCAGCCCTAATTCTTTCGCCCGGGATTCAGTCATCAGGATCACCGCTGCCGCGCCATCGGTCAGCGGCGTACTGTTTGCCGCCGTTACCGTTCCGTGTTTACGATCAAACGCCGGGCGCAGTTTTGCGTAATCGGCAAGCGTGGAATTGCCGCGAATATTATTATCTTCCGCGAGAGGCTGTTTATAAGGCGGGATATACGCGGTCATGACTTCTTCATTTAATTTACCGTCTGACCATGCCTGGGCAGCACGCTGATGCGAACGGTGGGCCAACGCATCTTGCTGTTCACGGGTGATGCCATACGTTTTCGCCATTTGTTCGGCGGTGTCACCCATCCGTAATCCGGTGGAATACTCCGCCACCGCAGGCGGTACGGGCATTAAGTCACGCAAACGCAGGCGAGAAAAGAGTTTCAGCCGTTGGCTCATGGTTCGAGCTTTGTTGACATCCACCAACACGCGCGCCAATTTTTTACTGACGCCAATTGGCAATACCGAAGAGGAATCTGCCCCACCGGCAATCCCCGCTCGAATAGTTCCCGCCATCAGGCTTTCAGCAACGTTCGCGACGGCCTGGAAACTGGTAGCGCAAGCGCGGCTGACGCTGTAAGCATCGGTATGCACATTCATTCCAGTACCGAGAACAATTTCACGCGCAATATTGGGCGCTTCTGGCATTTGCACAACCTGGCCGAAGACCAGTTGCTCAATCACTTCTGCGGGAATTTCGCTGCGTGCCAGCAATTCACCTACGACCATCTTTCCCAAGTCAACAGCAGGAATGCCATGAAAAGCCGTCGCCTGGCGGGCAAAAGGCGTACGTAACCCGCTAACGATGGCGATACGATCGCCCTGACGGGTAACCAGCGGTAAAACCTGACCCATAACACTCCCCTGTAAAAAAATATATAAAGTGGTCTGACCTGATCATAGTCTTAACTATTTTTTTACATTTAGCCAAGCGGAGAAAAAGGAAAGTGAGAGCTATGACACACTGAAGACAGGAGAAAGAAAAGAAAACGCCCCTGCCTGTTGCTGGCAGGGGCGTATGTACCCGAGAGGAATTAACGCAGACCCAGCTGGAAGATAAGCATTTCAGCTTCGCAGGCAAAAGTGAAATCGATATCCAGGCGCACACCATCAGACTCTTCAGTGAAGGTCGGGGTGATTTTGCACGGTTCGGATTCCACGCTACGGGCTTTTTCAGTCAGCGCCGCCAGCGTTTGTTCTGCTTCTGCGCGGTTTGCAAACACACGGCTGTAAGACGCGGTGCAATCGGAGTTGTCCATAATGGTGCCAACATCCATACAGCAGCAAACCGGGGTTTCATCAGCACTACATTTACTCATCGTTGATTTCCTCTGTATGTGCACCCAAGGTGCCAGATAAACGTTGCGGATATTTTACGCTTCTGAAAAGTGCCACTCCAGTTGTTAATTCTGCAAAATCGGATAAGCGACCGAAATCACACTTAAAAATGATCTAAAACAAAATTCCCCCGAATCCATGAGTGCGCCACCTCCAAATTTTGCCAGCTGGATCGCGTTTCTTAGATCATATTTGAAAAAATATAGAAACATACTTGCAACATCCCATCTGGTCCGACCTATACTCTCGCCACTGGTCTGATTTCTAAGATGTACATCAGACCCTACACTTCGCGCTCCTGTTACAGCACGTAACATAGTTTGTATAAAAATAAATTATTGAGGTTATGGTCATGAGCCAGAAAACCCTGTTTACAAAGTCTGCTATCGCAGTCGCAGTGGCACTTATCTCCACCCAGGCCTGGTCGGCAGGCTTTCAGTTAAACGAATTTTCTTCCTCAGGCCTGGGCCGGGCTTATTCAGGGGAAGGCGCAATTGCCGATGATGCCGGTAACGTCAGCCGTAACCCCGCGTTGATTACCATGTTTGACCGCCCAACTTTTTCAGCGGGCGCGGTTTATATTGATCCGGATGTAGATATTACCGGACATTCTAATTTAACCGGTCAGAGTGCAAATGCTAAAAATATCGCACCGACAGCGTGGGTACCTAACCTGCACTTTGTCGCGCCTATTAACGATCAGTTTGGTTGGGGAGCGTCAATAACTTCCAACTACGGCCTGGCTACGGAATTTACCGACAACTACGCTGCTGGTATCTATGGCGGTAAAACCGATCTGCAGACAATCAACCTTAACCTTAGCGGGGCTTATCGCCTTAACAATAGCTGGAGTTTTGGTCTTGGTTTTGATGCGGTTTACGCCAAGGCAAAAATTGAGCGTTACGCCGGTTCGCTGGGGCCATTGTTGTCTCAACAGTTGATTGCCCGGGGTGTACCCGCTTCATTAACCAATGGTATTAATACTCCGGACTCTCAAATTGCTCATCTGAAAGGTGACGAATGGGGCTTTGGCTGGAACGCGGGTATTCTTTATGAACTGGATAAAGATAACCGTTGGGGCCTGACATATCGTTCAGAAGTTAAAATCGACTTCGAAGGGGATTACAAAAGCTCCATTAACCCAAATCTGAACAACATTTTGGGCAACATGGGCTTACCATATGGCACGATGGGTGCAACACAAAATGGGTCCTTAACGCTCAACCTGCCTGAGATGTGGGAGATTTCTGGTTATAACCGTGTTGCGCCGCAGTGGGCAATTCACTACAGCATGGCCTATACCAGCTGGAGCCAGTTCCAGGAGTTGAAAGCGAAAGGCGATAGTGGTCAGACTCTGTTCTATAAAGATGAAGGATTCCGTGACGCATATCGTATCGCGTTGGGTACAACCTACTATTACGATAAAAACTGGACCTTCCGTACCGGTATCGCCTATGACGACAGCCCGGTTCCGGCAGATAAACGTTCTATTTCCATTCCTGACCAGGATCGCTTGTGGTTAAGTGCTGGGTTAACCTACGCATTTAATGAAGATGCATCCATTGACGTCGGCGCATCTTATATGCATGGTCAGAAAGTGAAATTCACCGAAGGTGAAGGAGCGGCAGCTTATTCCTTCGAGTCTGAAGGTAAAGCCTGGCTGTTCGGCACGAACTTTAACTACGCGTTCTAATAACACGTTAGTTTAATAAGAAAAAAGGTGAGTTTTTCAACTCACCTTTTTTATTGGCTCTTATTCAGAATCGATATCTTTTAAATCATCCTGAATCGCTTGCGCGTTCGGGTTTTCCTGCGGTTTGAGTTCTCCGCCATTGGCGATGAAATCATGACGCTGGAAGTACGCCTCGCGCACCATGATGTAAGGATCGGACGACTGACGAAGCAGGCCATCAGAATCCAGCAGTTGCGCACGCGTTTCGATACCTTCAAGCGTCCATTTACCTACCGACATCGGCCAGGTCAACCACGAAAGCACTGGATAGAGGCCATCAGCCATATCACCGCCGTCATCACGCAGCGTAAAGCTACCGTAGAACGGTAACTGGACATAAGGCCCATACCCCACGCCATAGTGGCCAAGCGTGCTACCAAAGCGGTGAGGTTCCGTTCGTTGCAGTTTCGGATTCGCCATCCCAGCAACATCAATAAAACCGCCCATCCCCAAAAGAGTGTTCAAGAAAAAGCGGGTAAAGTGGACCATCCCCTGATAAGGGTCGCCCTGCAGGAAGTAGTTAACCATCACCGCAGGTTCTTCAAGGTTGCCAGTAAAGTTGCTTAACCCATTACGTGCCGGTTGCGGAACATAATCACGCCACACGACAGCCACCGGTCGAACCACATACGGGTCTAACACATTGAAGTTAAAATTGTACATGGTGCGGTTGAACCCTTCTAACGGGTCAGAACGCCCTTGCTGATCTGTTCCGGAACTCGCACACCCCACCAGAAGCGTAGTTCCCAGAGCAAGCGCCGACAGGCGAAGCTTCATAAATGTCTCCCTGTTTTTTTTATGGCTTATGCAGTTTGCCATCCATGACGGAACGATACCGTATCCGCCTGTTTAGGTGTGGGCGATTGTAACAGCACGTCAAATGATGTCCATACGCCCTGTTTTACTGATTTGATCATAGCCTGGTAATCACCGCCCTGTAGGCTACTTGATTCTATAGAAACAGAAAAAGGCAAACGTTGCCTTTTATGTATTTTCAGAGTAACTCCCGCCGGTTGCGAGCAAAAAAGCCACTACGCTTTAGCTATACGTGCTAATCAAGAGAACTCACCATGGATAACGATAAAATTGATAAACACAGCGACGAAATTGAAGTCGAGAGCGAAGAAAAAGAGCGCGGAAAAAAAATTGAAATAGATGAAGACCGGCTCCCTTCCCGGGCAATGGCTATCCACGAACATATCCGTCAGGACGGCGAAAAAGAGCTGGAACGTGACGCGATGGCGCTACTGTGGTCAGCCATTGCGGCGGGTCTGTCGATGGGCGCTTCGCTACTGGCAAAAGGGATATTTCATGTCGAACTGGAAGGCGTACCGGGCAGTTTTTTGCTGGAGAATCTCGGTTATACCTTTGGTTTTATTATCGTTATTATGGCGCGCCAACAATTATTCACCGAGAATACAGTTACTGCGGTACTGCCCGTAATGCAAAAACCGACAATGGGCAATGTCGGTTTACTGTTGCGACTTTGGGGGGTGGTTCTGTTAGGTAATATTCTGGGAACAGCTATTGCGGCGTGGGCTTTTGAGTATATGCCTATCTTTGATGAAGAAACCCGCGATGCATTTGTCAAAATCGGCATGGATGTGATGAAGAACTCGCCCAGCGAGATGTTCGCCAATGCGATCATTTCCGGCTGGCTAATAGCGACTATGGTATGGATGTTTCCGGCGGCGGGAGCAGCAAAGATTGTAGTAATTATATTGATGACGTGGCTTATTGCACTGGGCGACACTACCCACATCGTCGTCGGTTCTGTAGAGATCCTCTATCTGGTATTTAACGGCACGCTGCACTGGAGTGATTTCATCTGGCCATTTGCGCTACCTACTCTGGCGGGGAACATCTGCGGCGGCACCTTCATCTTCGCATTAATGAGCCATGCGCAGATCCGTAACGATATGAGTAACAAGCGTAAAGAAGAGGCACGCCAGAAAGCAGAACGTGCGGAAACCATTAAGAAAAATGATAAAAATCCGCTATAAGTGGCGAGGGTTTAAGCAATCGAGCGGCAGTGTACTTACCCCGCTGTTTAATAGCGGTTATACTCATGCCGCATTGTCCTCTTAGTTAAATGGATATAACGAGCCCCTCCTAAGGGCTAATTGCAGGTTCGATTCCTGCAGGGGACACCATTTATCAGTTCGCTCCCATCATCTGTACCAGTCCGCGAAATCCCCTTGAATATCAAACTTCCCGTGCATCCACAGTTCGTCATGGTTCGCGTAAGATTGTTAACAGCCGCACTCCATGACGGGTAAAAAGTGGATAAAATAATTTTACCCATGCTCACCGTTAAGCAGATTGAAGCAACAAAGCCGAAAGAAAAACCATACCGCCTTCTCGATGGTAATGGCCTGTACCTTTATGTCCCTGTGTCCGGTAAAAAGGTATGACAGCTTCGCTACAAAATTGACGGTAAGGAGAAAATACTGACCGTCGGAAAATATCCGCTTATGACTTTGCAGGAGGCAAAGGATAAGGCATGGGCTGCGAGGCAAGTCATCTCGGTTGGCATCGATCCGGTAAAAGCGAAAAAGGCTTCGTCTAACAACAATTCCTTTAGCGCCATTTACAAGGAATGGTACGAGCACAAGAAGCAAGTATGGTCAGTAGGGTATGCGACTGAACTTGCAAAAATGTTTGATGACGACATTTTACCTATCATCGGCGGCCTCGAAATTCAGGATATTGAGCCGATGCAACTGCTGGAAGTAATCCGCAGATTTGAAGATCGCGGCGCAATGGAGCGAGCCAACAAAGTCACGTCGCCACACCACACTACTTGATTTGGTTCTGTCACGGCGAACTGCCGTTCAAGATAGTTAGGGATAGCAACATGTTCATGACCGCCATGCCTGTACCGGTGAGTCGGCTGCTGGCAACTGACCAGCCCCAACTCTTTCATAAGCCTGCCAGCAAGCCAGCACCCCATCTGATAGCCTCTCTGGGTTGCCATTGTGACGATGATTCTTACTCCGACCGAACCATGGCTGATGCCATGTAGCTCAAGTACCTGACTGCGTAATACAGCCCGTCTGCCGCCTGGTTTTCCAGAACGATCCAGTATTTGTAGCTATTGCGATGAACCCCGAACACATGGCAGAGAGTGACCACAGGATAACGCGACCTGCGTTTCCCGATTATCGAGAACTGTTCAGGGAGTCCGGCATCAAAAACGCGGTAGCCTTTTTTAATATTTCGTTTTCCATTTCAATTCGTTGTAGCTTTTTCTTTAGCTCACGTATTTCGATTTGTTCCGGAGTTATCGGGGAGGCTTCTGGTGCTTTGCCCTGACGCTCATTGCGCAGTTGTTTGCCCCATCTTGTCATCGTGGAAAGGCCGACATCCATAGTTTGGCGGCATCTGCCACTGTGTAGTTCTGGTCAACAACCCGTTGAGCGGATTCGCATTTACAATCTGCACTGAAATTTCTTCTTTTCATTGGGATACTTGTTTGTTCTAAGGTGAGCATATCACCGCTGTTCAGCTGAACAAATTCAATAAACCACTAAAAATTCACAATAGACTTTCATTCATCTCATGAATTAAGTATTATCTTAATATTAAGGATAATCTAAAAATATAACTGCGGTTAAATTTTTGCAAGCCAAAACTTACCAACGTTAATACTTTTAGTTTTAACGTATTTTTCGGAGGTTACGATTATGGGGAGTAAAAATGTTGCAATCGCAGGAGGCGGTTTTTTTGGTTTGTATCTGGCAGAACAACTTGCATTGAAAGGTTGTAAAGTTACAGTTTATGAGAAAAGTCAAGAACTCATGTCCCGTGCATCCTATGTTAATCAGGCTCGAGTGCACAATGGCTATCATTATCCACGCAGCATCTTGACAGCGTTACGCTCTCGTATCTCTTTTCCTCGTTTTGTTACAGAATTTCGCGACTGCATTGAAGATGATTTTGCCAAATATTACCTTGTTGCAGGTGCGTTGAGTAAAATAACAGGTGCACAATTTAGTCGATTTTGTCAACGTATAGGTGCTGAATGTGAAGATGCTCCTCCGTCAGTGAAACGTTTGATTAATCCTGTACTTATCGATGCGGTGTTTACTACCCGTGAGTATGCATTTGATTCCCATAAGCTGCGTAATACAATGCTACAACGGCTTTCAGCGGCGAAAGTTACTATTGTAACGGACGCGGTTGTTGAAAAAGTTAGCAAATCTGGTGAGGGGTTAGAGGTAATCACAACAATATCTGGACAACCAGATATTAGTTATGTTGATCATCTTTTCAATTGTACTTATTCAAGAATTAATTATCTCTTGAATGGTTCTGAGCTTACATTAATTCCCCTTCGTCATGAAATGACGGAAATGTGTCTTGTAACTGTTCCAGATGAGCTAAAAAAAATGGGGCTAACACTAATGTGCGGCCCATTTTTTTCTGTTATGCCATTCCCACCAGCTCAACTACATTCCTTCAGCCATGTTCGATACACACCCCATTACCAATGGAATGACAGACCAAATAAACCTTATGAGGATGCATATAGAAAGTATGAACTGAATGAACGGCATTCGGCCTGGGGGCATATGATAAGAGATGCCACACGTTATATCCCTTGTTTGAGTGAATGCCAATATCAAAGCTCAATCTGGGAAGTAAAAACAATCCTTCCACGAAGCGATAGCGATGATTCTCGCCCAATTTTATTTCGCCCGAATTATATATTGAAGGGGCTTCACTGCGTGATGGGTGGGAAAATTGACAATATTTATGATGCTCTACATGAAATAGAACGCGTGATCGAGTTGAGTTGATAAAAATGAAAAGTGAATCTTTTGTATCAGTCGTTATTGTCATTCCAGACCACTTGAATGATATCTATGCTCCTTTATCTAAACTTGCCTCACTTCTGGATACGCTATATAGTGATTACGAATTAGTCGTTATAGCACCGGGGTTAGACAGTACTAGCGCACAGGTAGAAGATCGAGTGTTGAAGGATATTCCTTGTGTACGAATAATCCAGCTATCCACTCCCGTATTTCATGATGTTGCTTTAGCGGCTGGATTAGAAAGTGCTATTGGTGATTTTGTTGTTTTATGGAATCCACTGGCCGATCCGGTAGAAGTCGTACCTCAAAGTGTTAACAAATGTCGTGAAGGTGCCGATGTCGTAATTGGTGTTTCGAATAACGTTCGTTCACTACGTTATCGGATACTTCGTCGACTCATGAATGTTGCATTGCGCACCATAGATTATGAGATTCCTTCTAACTCAACGGGGTTGCGTTGTTTAAGCCGTCGCGCTGTAAATGCCGTTACTCGAATCGGTCGATTTCACCACCAATTCTATCTTCGTATTCACAAAACCGGCTATCCAGCCGAAGCCCTCATCTACAAACCTCTAAAACAATCAGAGGGCGCCGGGGTAGTAAAATCATTGCATCGATTGATGCACTTGGTAATATTTAACTCCACGAAGCCGCTACGTTGGATGTCTATTCTCGGTTTCGGCGGAAGTCTTGCGGGTTTTCTATTTGCTTGTTATAGCGTGTTGATCCATCTGTTCAGTGGGCTTATTGTTGAAGGCTGGACAACGACTATATTAGTTGTAACTTCATTATTTATAATTCAGTTCGTCATGATGGCTTTTTTTGGCGAGTATTTGGGGCGCCTGTTGGATGAAAGCAACTCACAGGCAGAGTATGCAGTGGTTTATGAACGAACAAGTGAAGTCATGGTTAATACCGATAGGTTTAATGTTATGCACACTTCTCTGCCACTAGAGTCTAATTATGTACAAACTGGTCGTGATGGTTTAACACCACAGACTATGGGGGAAGAATGGACGCATTGATTGGATATTCCGGTTTTGTCGGTACAACTTTATTAAGGCAACGTCGTTTCGATGCACTATATCGCTCAACCAACATCGACGAAATTGTTGGAAAAACATTTGACACGGTAGTTTGTGCCGGTGCCCCTGCACAAAAATGGCTTGCAAATAAAGACCCTGCCGGCGACATAAAAAAAATCAATAACCTAATTGAAAAATTAAAAACAATATCTTGTCAAAAATTTATTTTGATTAGTACTGTAGATGTCTTTAAAGATCCAGTTAATGTTGATGAGACCACATCAATCGAAACAGAAGGATTACATGCTTACGGTGCACACAGATATTATTTAGAACAATTTGTTAGCAAACAATTCCCAGACAATCTAATTGTACGATTACCAGGCCTCGTTGGGCCAGGTCTCAAAAAAAACATTATCTATGATTTTTTGCATAAAAATAATATTTTACAAATTGAAAGTCGTAGTATTTTTCAATTTTACCCGATGATCAACTTGTGGTATGACATTAATATTGCGCTACAACATAAATTATCACTGATACATTTGACTGCGGCACCAATAAGCGTCGCTGATATAGCACAACATAGCTTTGGCTTCGAGTTTTGCAATCACATTCAGGATAAACCTGGATATTACGATATGAAAAGTTGCCATAGTCACCTATTTACTAACGATCATGACTATCAGTATAACCGTCGTGAATCATTGATGGCAATACGCGCTTATGCACAATCTGAAATAGGCAGTAATTAAAATGAGACTTTCACTCTCAGGTATGGCCTGGAATATAACTAATGATAATTCCATCTGTCACTTACTACATTCCAGACAGATTGATGCAATAGATATTGTCCCTGGAAAATACTTCCCCAATCCGTTAGACGCAAGTGAACGCGAAATATTTGCCGTTCGCAATTACTGGCATGATAATGGAATTTCATTAGTTGGTATGCAATCACTATTATTTGGAACTCAAGGGTTAAATATTTTTTCAACCAACGAAGTACAAAAAAAAATGTTGGTTCACTTACAGGCTATCAGTCGTATTGCTGCCGGTTTAGGAATTCCAGCATTAGTGTTTGGATCACCTAAAAACCGCGACCGAAAGGGATTGTCTGATAGTATTACTCTTGAAATTGCAATAAATTTCTTTAATCATCTTGGTGATATTGCACAGCAAGAAGGCGTTTATTTTTGCCTTGAACCAAACCCAGTCTGTTACGGGGCAAATTTTATGATTAACAGTGCTGAAACTGCTTTTGTTGTTCGGCAAGTAAATCACCCTGCAATTAAAATGCAGCTGGATACTGGTGCCATCATAATTAACAAAGAAAATATTAATGATATCCTTCAGCAAGACGCTGATATCATAGGTCACATTCATCTCAGTGAACCAGATCTGGCTCCTTTAGGCTGTAGCGGTGCGAACCATACGCATATTGCTAATGCTCTCTATCACGCATTACCGAACTCTATTGCAACAATTGAAATGCTCGATCCCCAAAATAAACATTCGCTTTCCTCTATTGAGGATGCTCTTGATTTCGCAATTTCTCATTATCGTCAGTAGAAAGAGGGAATAGAATGAAGTGGCTCATTTTGATTCTTGGCATATTTTCTAATGCCTCGGCCAGTGTTCTGATAAAATTAGCAATAACCCCTCCCAGAAGGCTTCCAAGTCTGACTGAACCTCTTGCCGCGCTTGCAAATTGGCCATTATGGTTAGGGATATTTCTATATGGAATTGCCTTTTTGTTATATGCTGTTACACTGGCATTTTTACCTTTGAATGTAGCACACCCAATACTGACCTCTGGTGCAATTGCCTGTGTCGCATTATTCTCTGTCGTTATTTTCCGCGAACCAGTTTACTGGTCTACCATTACTGGAATTCTGTTGGTGATGAGTGGTGTCGCCCTTATTACCCTTAAAGTTAAGTAAACATTATGACTGAATTCATATCTCAAACACTTCGCGCCAAATGGCAAGTCCCTGCCTACGAAAACCAAATGTGGCTTGGTAAAAAACACAATTATTGTGTCGTTATCCCCGTAATTAACGAGGGCATTCGCATACATAACCTATTAGCAAGAATGGCTGCCATAAATGTATCAACTTATGCAGATATAATTATTGTTGATGGTGGCAGCACCGATGGTTCTCTGAATCCCAATATCCTACAGGAAAAAGGCGTTCGTGGTCTAATACTGAAAAAAGCACCAGGTAAGCTAAGCGCACAGCTAAGATGTGCCTATGCTTTTGCTCTTGAGCAAGGTTATGAAGGCATTGTGACTATTGATGGAAATGACAAAGATGATCCTGTGGCTATTCCACAATTTATCACAGCTCTAAAAAATGGTGTACATTTCGTTCAGGCGTCTCGTTTCCTTAATGGTGGTGTAGCAGAAAATACTCCTCTCACCCGAGATATTGCAATACGCTTTATCCATGCGCCTATGCTTAGTTTCTTTTCAGGATTTAAATGGACAGATACTACTCAAGGATTTAGGGGTTATAGTAGTAAAATGCTGCTTGACGAGCGTGTTGCACCGTTCCGTGATATTTTCTCATCTTATGAACTACTGGCATATCTTTCATACCGAGTCCCACAACTTGGTTATCGTTGCTTAGAAATTCCGACCATTCGTCGTTATCCTAAAGGTGAAATACCTACAAAAATAAATGGAATCAAAGGAAACTTTTCCGTATTGATTGTCTTATTTAAAGCGTGTTTTGGATTTTATAATCAAGGAAAAGGAAAATGAAAATGAAAATGAAAAATATAAACATCAGCAGTTATATTATTTTAATAATATTTGGCATGATAGTTTTGGCTATGCGTTATACGACTCCAATCATCAATCCCTGGCTTTATGCGGAAGATGGTGTCTGGGTTGCTAATGCATTGAATCATGGTTGGCTAGAAACCTTCATTAATGCCAGAGAAGATTATTTTGTATTCTTTAATATTTTCTTTTTGTTTGTATCAACATCAATCAGCAGTATTATAAGCGGGAGTCCCTTATTACTTCTTCCGCAATCTATAGCTGTAGCATCATATTTTTTCTATAGTCTAATGGCCGTTATGGCTTTTCATTTAATTATTAAAATATCCAATCCATTATTTTCTATTTTAGCATATTTCATAACTCTCTTATTGCCCTTAGGCCATTCTCAATCTGAAAATATCGGTCATTTGTTACAAATTGGTTTTTATATGCCAGCTATAGCGAGTGCTCTTATTATACAGAGAGAGTACGTCAATAAAAAAATTGCTAAATTTATTATTGACATGATGATCTGGTTAACTGCCGCAACAAACCCAGTCGTATTTATAATTGTAGGAGTTTATTATTCCTTCAAGTTGTTGAATGTTAAAAATAAATATACTTTAATTAAGGATATGCTACCTTTAGCAATATCCATGGTCATATTAGCTTTATTTATACTTCCTCGACTCAATGGCTCTGGTGGACTTGGTGACTATGGCTATAATCCTAATAATATTATTGAAATGGTAACAGCTCGACTGCTACTTTATCCATTTGTATTTCCGTGGTATGAAAAATTAAATGATTCAATATCGATAGCCCTATCATTCGTATATGTTATCTTTTGCACAACGATTATTTACAAAACTAAAGATGCAACAATAAAAAAACATTTACTTACTTTAGCGATCGCACTCTTTATCTGTCTTATTACGACTGTTTTCGGTAGAATCGGCCTCAGCGATCTCTTGAATAACTATCAAATTACATTTCCCGATAGATATTTTGTAGGAACAAATTTTCTCTCTATCTTATTGTTCATAGCATGTTTATCCCAATGTAATTTCTCAAAGCCAATCAGTTATTTATCTTATTTTATTTCCGGAGTGTTATTGTGTATTTATATTGTGAATGCAGACATAATATCAGAAAGTGAAATGGCAAAGAAAAACATTTTTTTAAATGATCATTTTTATTATTCAATATGTCACGCTGAAAAAATTGATAACGCAAATTCAGCCATACAAATCAAACCAGCAAACTGGGTTATGATTGTTCCAACAAACTTAATTAGCGAAATTCACTGCCACTAAAGTATTGCATGATTTATGCCCCGAAGCAGGGGCTTTAATTTTTCTGGTCACTTAATACAAATGACCAGAAATTAGCGATTCTTTTTTAAGCAGATACAGACTCAGAGGTTCTTTTTACTTTCCAGATTCAGCTCTTGTATCGTCTTAACTGCTTTGTCCTGATAACGGTCATCTTCCTGTATTTTATATTGAATAGCATCCAGCCAGACGCTAGAACTTTTCTAGTGGACGTTGTTGCCACTGGTTTAACTCAGAAATAACTTTATTTGCCACGATGATGATAGTCGTAGCGGACACGCTGAAAACATATAAATCTTCAATCTCACTGCAGATATCCTGGCAACGTATCCCAAATGCAACAAGAGAATGATAATCCGTTTAACCTTATCGGGCAGCGCGGTCTGGCTCTTTTCACTAACAGGGAGTCAACCGAGCGATTAGAATCGCGTGACGTAGCCCGTTCGAAACTGCCCGTTGTAGCTTAAATGATCTTTTTACTGGAACCGTTTTAAGGCCATGCTTCCAACTACTGAATCAAACGAGAGCCAAATTCCGCAGTCAATGCAGCTGAGGTTAACTATTTGATTAACTGGGTTAAAATGACGTCTTTATCCGTTAGATCCGGACTGAAGTACTTCAGGGGTTTTATCAAAATCGAAAGACCGGTACATATGTCATTCCTTTCTGATTGTAAATTACTGGAATGCCCCCAAATTCCTAATACTCTCTTTTTTTCGTGTTTGCACACAATTCTATGCAAATGCCCTTTATCGGAAATGACCGTAAAAACGGCCATCAACTCAACAATAACGGTCATGTCCAGCCGATTGCTCTAAAGTGGCATTATATATTCACGAAATGGATGGTCACAGGTGAACAATCTCTTCAGTTGGTGCTCTGAACACCTGCCATAAAAATTTTCGTCCCCCTACTACCGCCTTCCGTACCCCACCATAAAGCGAATCATCAATCCGCAGGCTGGTGCAAGAAACATAAATATTCCCGTGACCAACTCATTGCCACTGGTTAGCCACATCGTGGTGTAATAAATGAGTGCGGCAAGGATGACCATGCCGAAGAAAGAAGAGACAGCAGAAACTACATTTAATACCTGACCGATATATCCGCTAACGCAGACGATACACAAGGCGAGAAACATCCATAAATAAATCATAGCTCAACCTCCTGCCGTGCTAAAAAACGTGTTACTTTATTTACTTCAATAGTAAGACAATTCTTAATCACTGGCAATATTAACAAAACATCAATAAAAACAATATATTATAGACATGACTGTACATCCCTGAAAAATATTTACTTGAGCAATAAATAATCAGTAGCTGAAAATAATCAGCTGGTGATAAAATAGAAAAACCGTATTCATGCTCCTCGTGGTTATGTCCTGACTAGTCTTTACACTCTTTACAGGAACCATTGTCGTACATGATGGCCCAATCAATTGAGTGTACCGCTGTAGACATGGAATCTTCTGCGATACAACAATTCGTATCTACTGAAGGTAACTATGTTTCCACAATGCAAATTTTCCCGCGAGTTCCTGCATCCTCGCTACTGGCTGACGTGGTTTGGTCTTGGCGTACTCTGGCTTTGGGTACAACTTCCTTACCCTGTTCTGTGCTTTCTTGGCACGCGTATCGGCACAATGGCCAGGCCGTTCTTGAAACGTCGCGAATCCATCGCCCGCAAAAACCTTGAGCTTTGCTTCCCGCAACTTTCCTCTGAAGAGCGCGAGAAGATGATTACCGACAACTTTCGCTCGCTCGGAATGGCGTTGGTAGAAACTGGAATGGCGTGGTTCTGGCCAGATCGTCGCGTGCGTAAATGGTTTGATGTCGAAGGGCTGGATAACCTGCAACGCGCACAAATGCAAAATCGCGGCGTGATGGTTGTCGGTGTGCACTTTATGTCGCTGGAGTTGGGTGGCCGCGTAATGGGGCTTTGCCAACCGATGATGGCAACTTACCGTCCGCATAATAATCAACTGATGGAATGGGTACAGACCCGTGGTCGCATGCGTTCCAATAAAGCGATGATCGGTAGAAATAATCTGCGTGGCATTGTCAGTGCGCTGAAAAAAGGTGAAGCTGTATGGTTTGCACCTGACCAGGATTATGGTCGTAAGGGTAGCTCCTTCGCACCATTCTTTGCGGTAGAAAATGTTGCTACAACCAATGGTACCTACGTCCTCTCTCGCCTCTCTGGCGCGGCTATGCTAACTGTGACGATGGTGCGAAAAACCGATTATAGCGGTTACCGTCTGTTTATTACGCCAGAGATGGAAGGCTATCCGGCTGATGAAATTCAGGCCGCCGCCTATATGAACAAAATTATTGAGAAAGAGATTATGCGCGCACCAGAGCAGTATCTCTGGATCCATCGCCGCTTCAAAACGCGTCCGGTGGGTGAAGCCTCGTTATACGTTTAGCAAATAACCCAAACTTTTTCCCTCCTCAGATAAGCCATAATAACATCATGGTTTTTATGGCTTTTTTCTTAAGATTTTTCCCTTCGCTGAATCGTGAATTATTACTGCCGGAAATCAATCTGTCGCCGATATGCGACACTCGTAAGTTACTAAAAGTAAATAAGAAAATGCCACTTGTTTCGATTTAGTTTTAGGCGTACATTAGCGCCGTCTCGAGCCAATATGCTCAGAATTCTGAGGTGATGCCCGCGGGTGTCAGCTCACTGTATCAGGTGTAATGAAGTCATTCAGGCGTAACAGTAATTACGCGGAGAGATGTAAAGTGAAATATTTCTTTATGGGCATTTCTTTTATGGTCATCGTTTGGGCCGGTACTTTTGCCCTGATGATCTAAAAGTAAACTGCGAAACGAAAAACAGGAGCCATCTGGCTCCTGTTTGCATTTCTGGCGAAGGCGTTATTCAGCGTTTTCGTGAATATGTTTGCTGCTGGCTGGCAGTATGCCGTCAGCACGGAACATCGCTTTAATCCCTCTGATTGCCTGACGAATACGGTCGCGGTTTTCAATCAGCGCAAAGCGGACATGCGTGTCACCGTAGTCGCCAAAGCCAATCCCCGGCGATACACACACTTTCGCTTCGTTCAGCAGCTTCTTGGCAAATTCAAGCGAGCCCATTGCCGTATACGGTTCCGGAATTTTTGCCCAGACATACATCGAAGCCTTCGGCATTTCGACCATCCAGCCCGCTTCATGCAGCCCTTTTACCAGCACATCGCGCCGACGCTTATACTGTTCGGCAATGTCACGCACGCACTGCTGATCGCCTTCCAGCGCCGCGATGGCGGCAACCTGTAACGGCGTAAAGGTACCGTAATCGTGATAACTTTTGATGCGTGCCAGCGCGCTAACCAGCGTTTTATTGCCCACCATAAAGCCGATACGCCAGCCCGCCATGTTGTAGCTTTTCGACAGGGTAAAGAACTCGACCGCAACGTCACGTGCGCCCGGCACCTGCATGATTGACGGCGCTTTCCAGCCATCGTAAACGATATCAGCATAGGCCAGGTCGTGGACCACCAGCACATCGTAGCGTTTCGCCAGCGCCACAACTTTTTCGAAGAACTCCAGTTCTACGCATTGCGCAGTAGGGTTTGACGGGAAGCCGAGGATCATCATCTTCGGTTTCGGATAACTTTCACGAATAGCGCGTTCCAGTTCGTTGAAGAAATCGACACCTTCCACCAGCGGCACTGAACGTACCTGCGCACCAGCAATCACCGCGCCGTAAATATGAATGGGATAGCTTGGATTCGGCACCAGCACGGTATCGCCGTGATCCAACGTCGCCAGCATCAGGTGCGCCAGCCCCTCTTTCGAGCCAATGGTGACGATGGCTTCTGATTCCGGGTCGATCTCAACATCGTAGCGTTCCCGATACCAGCGAGAAATCGCGCGACGTAACCGAGGAATACCGCGTGAGGTAGAGTAACCGTGTGTGTCCGGTCGCTGCGCCACAGTACATAATTTTTCGACAATATGCGGCGGGGTCGCGCCGTCCGGGTTACCCATACTGAAATCAATAATATCTTCGCCACGCCGACGCGCAGCCATTTTCAGTTCAGCGGTAATGTTAAAAACGTAAGGCGGGAGACGATCAATGCGCGTAAAGCGACGTTCAGGGCGAGTGTCAGCCATAATTTCCTCAGATTAACGTTAGCGCCCGGACCGTCCGAGCGACGCAGCCACGATGGTGGCTGATTTGAAAATAGCCTGATTAATTTCTGTCTGTCCAGCGTTTTAGAAAATTATTATCAATGCGAAAAAAAGAGGATCGAAACATTAAAAACAGGAAATTTAGATTCGCCAACAAGAAAATCATCATCAATTGCATTAACAATATAATTTCAAAAAATTTACCAATGAGTTTGATGCTGACAAGAGATGCATTGCCAGTACACCATTTAGCTTTCAATCCCCTTTTAAATTTGTGGTTTTTCCTCAAAAGTAGCGCACTGGTCATCAGCCCTCAGGTTACCTATCATAGAGGTTTAAACCTTATTCAGAGTTACCCGTGCACGAAATATTCAACATGCTGCTGGCGGTCTTCGATCGGGCAGCGCTAATGCTTATCTGCCTGTTCTTCCTTATTCGTATCCGCCTGTTTCGCGAGCTGTTGCACAAGTCGGCGCACTCAGCGAAAGAGCTGCTCGCTGTTACCGCCATTTTCTCGATGTTCGCCTTGTTCAGCACCTGGTCCGGCGTACCAGTGGAAGGTTCGCTGGTTAACGTGCGTATTATCGCGGTAATGTCAGGCGGGATTCTGTTTGGCCCGTGGGTAGGCATCATTACCGGCGTGATCGCGGGTATTCATCGTTATTTAATTGATATTGGTGGCGTGACGGCTATCCCCTGCTTCATCACCAGTATTCTGGCGGGATGCATCTCTGGTTGGATCAATCTGAAAATCCCTAAAGCGCAACGTTGGCGCGTCGGTATTCTCGGCGGCATGCTCTGTGAAACGTTGACCATGATTCTGGTGATTGTCTGGGCGCCAACCACTGAGCTGGGGCTGGATATCGTCTCCAAAATCGGTATTCCGATGATCCTCGGCAGTGTTTGTATTGGCTTTATTGTGCTGCTGGTGCAAAGCGTTGAAGGCGAAAAAGAGGCCAGCGCCGCGCGCCAGGCCAAGCTGGCGCTGGATATCGCCAATAAAACGCTGCCGCTGTTTCGTCATGTGAATAGCGAATCGTTACGTAAAGTTTGCGAAATTATCCGCGATGACATTCACGCCGATGCGGTGGCAATAACCAATACCGAACATGTGCTGGCCTATGTTGGCGTCGGTGAGCATAACTATCAGAATGGCGATGACTTCATTAGCCCAACGACGCGTCAGGCAATGAATTACGGGAAAATCATCATTAAAAACAATGATGAAGCCCACCGCACACCAGAGATTCATTCCATGCTGGTGATCCCATTGTGGGAGAAAGGCGTTGTGACCGGGACGCTGAAAATTTACTACTGCCATGCGCATCAGATAACTTCGTCATTACAGGAGATGGCGGTCGGTCTGTCGCAAATCATCTCTACCCAACTGGAGGTTTCCCGTGCCGAGCAGCTGCGGGAAATGGCAAATAAGGCAGAGCTTCGCGCCCTGCAAAGTAAAATTAATCCCCATTTTCTGTTTAACGCTCTGAACGCTATTTCATCGTCGATCCGTCTGAATCCAGACACTGCTCGCCAGCTGATCTTTAATTTGTCGCGCTATCTGCGCTATAACATTGAATTAAAAGACGATGAGCAAATTGATATCAAAAAAGAGCTGTACCAAATCAAAGACTATATCGCCATTGAGCAGGCCCGCTTTGGCGACAAGCTGGCAGTTATCTACGATATTGATGAAGAGGTGAATTGCTGTATACCCAGCTTGCTGATCCAGCCGTTGGTGGAGAACGCCATCGTCCACGGTATTCAGCCTTGCAAGGGAAAAGGCGTTGTCACCATCAGCGTTGCGGAGTGCGGTAACCGAGTACGCATTGCGGTAAGAGATACCGGGCATGGCATCGATCCAAAGGTGATTGAGCGGGTCGAAGCGAACGAAATGCCAGGCAATAAAATCGGCCTGCTGAATGTGCATCATCGCGTGAAGTTGTTATATGGCGAGGGGCTGCATATCCGCCGCCTGGAACCAGGAACGGAAATTGCGTTTTACATTCCTAACCAACGCACCCCTGTCGCCTCACAAGCTACGTTATTGCTTTGAGCCGGAGTGATATTGTGAAAGTCATCATTGTTGAAGACGAATTCCTGGCACAACAGGAACTTAGCTGGCTTATTAAAGAGCACAGCCAGATGGAGATTGTCGGCACCTTTGACGACGGTCTGGACGTGTTGAAGTTTTTGCAGCATAACCGCGTCGACGCCATTTTTCTGGATATCAATATTCCGTCGCTGGATGGCGTGCTGCTGGCGCAAAACATCAGCCAGTTCGCTCATAAACCGTTTATTGTGTTTATCACCGCGTGGAAAGAGCATGCGGTGGAAGCGTTTGAACTGGAGGCATTTGACTACATTCTCAAACCGTATCAGGAGTCACGGATTACCGGGATGCTGCAAAAGCTGGAAACCGCCTGGCAGCAACAGCAAACCAGCAGCACGCCCGCCGTGCCGTTAACGCGTGAGAATGACACCATTAATCTGGTGAAAGATGAACGCCTCATCGTGACGCCGGTTAATGATATCTACTACGCCGAAGCGCACGAGAAAATGACCTTTGTCTATACGCGGCGTGAATCTTATGTGATGCCGATGAACATCACCGAGTTTTGCAGCAAACTGCCGTCGTCGCATTTTTTCCGCTGCCATCGCTCATTTTGCGTCAACCTGAACAAAATCCGCGAGATCGAACCGTGGTTTAACAATACCTATATTCTGCGGCTGAAAGATCTGGATTTTGAAGTGCCGGTCAGCCGCAGTAAAGTTAAAGAATTCCGCCAGTTAATGCATCTGTAATCAGGAAGATCCATGAAAGCAACAGGCTTGCCCGCCGATCAACAATTTTTCGCCGATCTGTTCAGCGGCCTGGTGCTTAACCCGCAACTGCTTGGGCGCGTCTGGTTTGCCAGCCAGCCTGCCTCGCTGCCGGTAGGCAGTTTGTGTATTGATTTTCCCCGTCTGGATATTGTGCTGCGCGGCGAATACGGCAACCTGCTGGAAGCAAAGCAGCAGCACATGGTGGAAGGAGAAATGCTGTTTATTCCGGCGCGCGCGGCTAATTTACCAGTGAACAAAAAACCGGTGATGCTGTTAAGCCTGGTGTTCGCACCGACCTGGCTGGGGTTATCGTTTTACGATAGCCGCACAACGTCGTTGTTACACCCGGTTCGCCAGCTCCAGCTTCCCAGCCTGCAACGCGGCGAAGGTGAAGCAATGCTTACCGCCCTCACCCATCTCAGCCGTTCGCCGCTGGAGCAGAATATCATTCAGCCACTGGTGTTAAGTTTGCTGCATCTTTGCCGCAACGTGGTGAATATGCCTCCAGGTCATTCACAGTCGCGCGGCGATTTTCTCTATCACAGCATTTGTAACTGGGTTCAGGATAACTACGCCCAGCCGCTCACCCGCGAGAGCGTGGCGCAGTTTTTTAATATCACGCCCAATCATCTGTCAAAACTGTTTGCGCAGCATGGGACGATGCGTTTTATCGAGTATGTTCGCTGGGTACGAATGGCGAAGGCGAGGATGATATTGCAGAAATATCATCTGTCGATTCATGAAGTGGCGCAGCGTTGCGGCTTTCCGGATAGCGACTATTTTTGTCGCGTCTTCCGGCGTCAGTTTGGCCTGACGCCGGGAGAGTACAGCGCCCGTTTTCAGGGCTAAGTTTAGAAGGTTATTTCCGTTTCCAGCAGCGTCAGGATGCTTTGCGCATCACTTGCGGCGAAAAGCGACTGGCGGAAGTTTTTATTCACCAGCTTACGCGCCAGTTGCGAAAAGACTTTCACATGGTTCATCCCTTCGTTGGCGCCCAGCGTCAGCATGATCACCAGTTCGACGTCGCCCATCTCTGACTGCCAGTCAACCGGTTTCACCAGTCGGGCAATGCTAATACTGGAATGGCGGATCCACTGCGATTTGGTGTGCGGGATCGCCACGCCAAAACCAACGCCGGTGGTGACAATCTCTTCCCGCTGCCAGACATCTTCTTCCAGCTCGAACGGATGTTCAGTGCGCCCGTTAACGCCGAGGTTACCGCACAGGAACTGAATCGCCTGTTCTTTATTGCTAAAAGCCTGGTCAACGAAGATATTCTCCAGCGCCAGCAGTGGGCGAACGTCTTCTTCCGGCGTAAAGGCGGTGAGTAACGCTTCGATTTCCTGCGCGCTACGGCACTCGCATGCCTGACGCGCCAGTTCCCGACACTCCTCGCTATCGAGCTGACGCAGCTGGCTTTTCACCGCCGGAATGCGCGGGCTACTCATACTTAATTCATCCAGGCCCAGCCCAAGCAGTAGCGGCAGATAACGACTTTCGCCACCCAGTTCACCGCAAATGCCGACCCATTTGCCCCGCTGATGCGCAGTGGTAACTATCTGCTGCAACATGCGCAGGAACGATGGCGTAATCGGGTTATACAGCGGCGAAACGCGCGGGTTATTACGATCGACCGCATACAGATACTGGGTCATATCGTTGGAACCAATACTAAAGAAATCGACCTCATCGCAGAAGTGGTCGATGATGTAGCACACCGACGGCACTTCCACCATGATCCCAAGCGTAATCGTCTCTGCATGGCGCAGGCCATCACGCTTAAGCTCAACGATCGCTTTTTGGATCTCGCCCTTCACCCATAAGATCTGATCGAGGCTGTGAACCATCGGGATCATCAACTGGGCGTTGCCAAAACTGGCGGCGCGCAAAATAGCCCGCAGTTGAGTGCGGAACAGACCAGCAAATTCCGGGTAAATACGTACCGCGCGATAGCCGAGGAACGGGTTCTCTTCCTGGGGAATGTTGAGGTAAGGAATGCTTTTATCGCCGCCGATGTCCATCGTGCGGAAGATAATCGGCTTGTCGCCCGCCGCCAGTAACACCTGCTGGTAGGCTTCAAATTGCTCCTGTTCATCCGGCGCGCTGTCGCGATCCATATAGAGCATTTCGGTACGAAACAGCCCGACGCCTTCCGCGCCGTTGGCAAACGCGCCTGGTGCTTCCAGAGCGGTGCCAATGTTCGCCGCAATATCAATCCGTTTGTTATCACGAGAATAGGCCAGTTGCGCGGCAGCCTGCGCCTGTTGTTTTTGGCGTTTGTCCGCCAGCGTCTGCGCCACCTGGTAATAGCCGCTCACCACATCGTTGGGATTAATTGCCAGCACGCCGCACTGGGCGTCAAGTACCGCCAATTGCCCGGTATAACGCGCAATGGCATCCAGTGGTAGACCGCTAAGAACGGGGATCGCCGAGGCGCGGGCCAGAATCAGAGTATGCGAGGTGCGCCCGGTTTTCTCCAGAATCATGCCTGCAAGATTTTTTAAATCGAGACTCAAAAACTGGCTTGGAGTTAAATCTTCAGCCACCAGAATGGTCGGTTTTTCAAGCACCAGATTATTGCGCGGCTTCAGTTCCGGCCAGGTGATATGCAGCAACTGTTCGCTGATATCGCGAATGTCGCTAACACGTTCGCGCAGATAATCGCTGGCAGAAGCAGAAAGCTTGTCGCAAACCTGCTCCATATTGCTGATGATCGCCGCCCCCAGTCCCTGATGCTGTTCTGCCATCAGGCGACGGATATTGCCTGCGAACTCATCATCCTGAATAAGCGACAAATGGGCGCTGAGAATGGTTTTGCTTTCGCCGTCACGCTCGCGCAGTTGCTGGTTCAGTTGCTCGGCAAGCGTTGCCAGGCTGTGCTCCAGCCGGGTGGAGTCTTGCGCACTGGCCGGGATCTCCCGATAACTGTCGAGGCTGTTGCTTTGTAATAAGGTCAGCGTACCGACGCCGACGCCGCTTGCCAGCACATTGCCGTACAGCAAATCAGGGTTCAGGCGGCTTAATGAGCGCGGCAGTGGATGCGCCGTCAGTTCTGCCTGCGTCGGCTGGACGCTGTCGCTGTCAATAAAGCGCACCTGAATATGCTCTTCCAGCACGCGCCGCGCCTGCTCTTCATCGCTGCCGCTAATGTTCAGGCTGCAACTGTCATTGAATAAGGTGCCGGTGCCAATCAGCGCCAGCGAGCTTTTCGCATCGGCCTTTGCATTTTGACGATGGTTAATGAAAGTCACTTCACTTTGCCACTGGCTGCACTGCTCTTTAAGTTCCCACGCCGGACGGGCATGCAGACCGTTAGGCAAAGGACAGAGAAATTGAATCGTTAACATAACCGCTCCGGGTTAATCAGGAGATCATCTGAAATCCGTCAGTTGAACAACCGTCTCACGGGTAAGACGTTGAATAAGGGCAGATAAAAGTTGCTGCATCTGCAAAATGTCACGGCAATCGGCAATCGATGCCGCGCAATGTCCGTGGCGAGTTGCTGGCCCCATCACCACCGTTGGTACGCCAGTACCGGTTAAGTGCACCACTCCACCGTCCGTGCCGCCGTTGCTAAACATATCTGCCTGCAACGGTACGCCAATTTCTGCCGCCACGGTTTCGATCCACGCGGTAAGTTTTGGCGGCGCAATCAGCGATTTATCGCTTAACACCAGCATCGGGCCGTTACCAATCTGTCGATGGTTAGCCGCGCCAAAATCAAAGTTTTTCGCCCAGCAGGCGGTATCAAGCACAATGGCGACGTCAGGCGACACTGCGCGGGTGGCAGTTTGCCCACCGCGTAATCCCACCTCTTCGCTGGAACTGGCCACCAGCCAGACTTCAGCAGGCAGCTCGGCGTTGTGCAGTTCGCGCAGTAAAGTCACCAGCAGGTAACAACCGAGGCGGTCATCAAAGGCTTTCCCCATCACCCGCTGGTGAGGGAGAACCTGAAACGTCGTATCAAACGTGACGCGATCGCCTGGACGAATTCCCGCCTGCATCACTTCGTCATACGAGCGCGCGCCAATGTCCACGCGCATGGCGCTGACGTCATTCCCCTGCCGCTCGCCGTCGAGCAGGCCGGGAATTTTGCACTCTTCACGGGTAGTGATCCGCACCGGCTGCAGTTGGCGGGCAGCCATGCGCACGTTGCCAACCGGTAGGACATCGATCGCCCCTTCACGGGAGATGCTGCGCACCATAAATCCCACTTCGTCCATATGCGCGCAGATCATCACCTTCGGACCTGTCGATTCATTGAGGCGGATCAGCACCGATCCCAGACCGTCAAAACGGACCTCTTTTTGCAGGCGATCCGCTTCCTCCAGCAGGATCTGCCGTACTTCCTGTTCAGAGGAGGCGATCGCATCGGCCTCACTCAACGCTTTTAATAGCGATAAATCCATTATGCCTCTCCCGTGAGCAACACTGTTTTCGGCATGGCGTAGAGCACTTCTGCGCCTTGCGGGGTAACCAGCACGACATCTTCGATGCGCACGCCCCCTTGCCCTGGCAAATAAATCCCCGGCTCCACGGTCAATAACATCCCTGGCCGTAGCGTCGTGGTGTCCCGCGGTGAAAAACGCGGCTCTTCATGGACTTCAATGCCGATAGCATGACCGGTGTTATGGCCGAAAAACTCGCCATAACCGGCCTCGGTAATCACCCGGCGCGCGGCGTCGTCAACCTGTTGGCAGCGCACGCCGGGGCGAATCGCGGAGATTGCCGCCAGCTGTGCCTGCAGGACAATCTGGTACACCTTAAACAGCGGGTGAGATTCGGCGCTCACCCCTTTGCCATTCACCAGGAAGGTGCGCGTCATATCAGAGCAGTAGCCCTGATACAGCGCACCGAAATCGAGAGTGACAAACTCGCCTGCTGCAACAATCTTGTCGCTGGCTTTCCCGTGCGGTAGCGCCCCACGCCAGCCGCTGGCGACAATGGTGTCAAAAGAGGCTTTTTCTGCGCCCTGCTGGCGCATAAACCACTCCAGTTCAGCGGCTATCTCGCGCTCACTCATACCCGACTGAATAAAGCGGCGAATATGCTCTGCACTGCGATCGGCAATCCCACAGGCGAGGCGGATTTTCTCCACCTCCTCTGGCGTTTTGATTTGCCGTAGCACATCCGGCGTGGCGCTTACCAGTTTCGCATTGAGTTCAGCCTGCCAGCGGTGCGCGGTTTCCCAGCTCACCTGCTGGCCTTCAAAACCGAGCGTTTGCAGCTGCTCATCGGCAATGATTTGCCTGACGATGGTTGCAAGCGTATGCGTCGCATCGAGCAAATGAAGCTGGTAGCCTTGCGTACGAGCTTCCACCTCCGTGTAATAGCGCGAATCCACCAGAATGTGCGCACTTTCACGGCTAATCACTACATAACCTGATCCGGTGGAGATCCCCAGATGTGGCTGTTTGTTCTGTCGTGAGGAGAGAAGCACCGCATCCAGTTGTTGCACCTTAAGCCAGTCACGCAGCGAAGCGAGTAATGTCATCTGGATTGTCCTTCTTACAGGCTATCGATTAACAATTTGCCTTTGCGGAACATCATCAGACGCAGGAACACCACCATCAGCGCGGTAATGATTGCCCCCAGCGCGATCCCCGCCATGTAGACGCCCAGGTTAGTCACCAGCGGCCACGCCCAGATTGCTGATTCAGGGAACCATTGCACTGCGCCCAGCCAGACAGCGGCGGTAGAGCCGACAATCGCGCCAACCATATAGGACGGAATGGCGGTGATGGGACTTTCCAGCGCAAACGGAATGGCACCTTCACTGATCCCCATAAACGCCAGGAACATCGCGGTTTTACCCTGCGGATAAAGCTGGGCACTGAACAGACGTTTTCCGGTTAAACGGCGGTCGATAATGGTCGCCAGACCCAGACCAATCGGCGGAATAACAATAGCGATAGAACGCGCGGTAACTGGTAATACGTGGTCAGTGGTAAAGCTGAAAGCAACGAAACCTGCCGCTTTGTTGATTGGACCACCGAGGTCTATTGCGGTCGCCGCCGCAATACCCATTGCGTACATCAGCGCGCCCTTCTCACCTGCTGCGGTCAGCACAGTACGGATCCCGCCGTTGATCCAGCCACCAAACGGCGTGATCACGTAATACATCGCCAGCATGACAAAAATGGCGGAAAGAATCGGTAGCAAAAATGTGGTTTTGAACGCTAACAGGAAATCCGGCAACTGGATTTTCTGGTTCATCCATTTCACGAGGTAACCCGCGACGATGGAAATAATCAGCGCACCAATGAAGGTAGACGGAACTGGTGAAGAGGTCGCCCATTGCATAGTGCTGGGATCGAAGTTCAGCAGTTGCGTGGGCTGGGTAGACATCAACCCGCCGATAAACCCAGCCGGGAACGCCAGTTTGCCGCCAATGGAGTTCGCCACAAAAGCGGCAAACATCGGAATAGCAAAACCAAACAACACGCCGCCGAAGGACTGCGACAGCCAGGCAAATTTCAGTAAGGAGAGGTCGAAACCGGAAAATTTCCCGCTATTAAGTGCATCCATAATGCCAATGTCAGCGGGAATTTTTAGCCAGCTATAAGCAATCAACTGGCTGAAAGCGAGGATCACACCGCCCATAATTAAGGTCGGCACCATGCGTGAAATCCCTGACATCACATGCTGCGGGAGTTCACCCCAGAAGCTGGTTTTAGAGGCCTGCGGATTCTTAATTGCCGCTGCCGCACCGGATGCGCCAGGCACAACGGTTGCACTGCGTTTTTTAATGGCCATAACAATTATCCCTGTCGAATATTACTGTTGTTCAGCGGCAATCATCTCTTCGATTTCTTTGATGATGCCCGCAGCGTTTTTAATTGCGTCCTGCAAAGTGATTTCATAAACGTCGCGTGATTCGAAACGTTCGTTATCTTCTGGTGTAACTGCCACGGAATGAATGATGATGGTCGCTTCGGCGATATCCTCCGCCGTCAGGCGGTTCTGGATGCCATCCGCGCCCTGAGTTTCAATTTTCACTTCATAACCGGCTTCCACCGCCGCTTCTTCCAGCGCCTGGGCAGCCATAAAAGTGTGAGCCAGGCCCATCGGGCAGGCACATAAGGCAATCAGTTTCTTACTCATCGTTATTTCCTCGTTCGTTTATAGTTGACAAATGAAATTATGAACGTGCAAAACAAATTGCCGTTACCAGATAAATAATGCATTTACTGGAGAATTAATCCCGTAGTGCGGAAGTGTGACGCAGGTCGGCCTTGTGAGGAGACACAAAGAAAAATTGAATTAACTATATGATTTAAAAGATTATCGGGAGAGTCACCTCCCGATATAACAGGAAGGATTTACAGAATGTGGCCTAAGGTCTGGCGTAAATGTGCACCGGAGCCGAGAAGGCCCGGATTGTCATGGACGATAAGATACACCGGAATATCATGGACATATTCTTTAAAGCGCCCTTTATCTTCAAATGCAGCACGGAAACCGGAGGCTTTGAAGAACTCAAGGAAACGCGGAACGATACCGCCCGCAATATAGACACCGCCAAATGTTCCGAGATTGAGCGCCAGATTGCCGCCAAAACGCCCCATAATGACGCAAAACAGTGACAACGCACGACGGCAATCGGTGCAACTGTCGGCCAGCGCGCGTTCGGTAATATCCTTCGGCTTGAGATTTTCCGGCAGGCGGTTGTCCGCTTTCACAATCGCGCGATACAGATTCACCAAACCAGGGCCAGAGAGCACGCGTTCAGCCGAGACATGGCCAATTTCTGCGCGCAGTATTTCAAGAATAATGGCTTCTTCTTCACTGTTTGGCGCAAAATCAACGTGACCGCCTTCGCCTGGCAAGCTTACCCAGCGTTTATCGACATGGACCAGATGTGCGACCCCAAGCCCTGTCCCGGCACCGTACACCGCGACAGGTTTGCCTTCAATCGGTTCTGCGCCGCCAAACTGGATCAGATGCTCTTTTTTCAGCATCGGGATCGCCATCGAAACCGCCGTAAAATCGTTAATAATCTCCAGGTGGCTAAAACCGAGATTCTTTTTCATTTCGGCAATCGAGAACGCCCAGGTATGGTTGGTCATCGCCACCCAGTCACCGGTAATTGGGCAAGCAATGGCGATGCAGCCATCTTTCACCTCGACTTTTTGCTCTTCAAGATAAACGCGAATGACCGCTTCCAGGCTGGGATAATCAAGCCCTGAATAGGTTTTAGCCTGCGAGATTTCACCACTGGCAATATCACACAGAGCAAGACGTGCGTTGGTGCCGCCCACATCACCGACTAATGCATACTTTGTCATTCTTCTACTGCTCCGCTAAAGTCAAAATAATTCTTTCTCACACTGTAAATTCATGGGGGCATAACAACAACGCCGTAAAGGCGGGCTCCCTGTAAATATCGATCTGGGTCACACAATTACTTTATCGTTTCAGCACCAATTGCAGCGATGCCTTTGTGTAAGCTGGGCAAACTAAGTATCTGAACCCGCATAAAGGAATAGAACATGCTTCATCCGCGAGCCAGAACCATGTTGTTATTATCGCTCCCCGCCCTGGCAATTGGGATTGCGTCCAGTCTTATTCTGATTGCGGTGATGAAAATCGCCTCGGTATTACAGAATCTGCTCTGGCAACGACTGCCGGGAACTCTGGGGATAGCCCAGGATTCACCGCTCTGGATCATCGGCATATTAACGCTGACGGGGGCGGCTGTAGGGCTAGTCATCCGTTTCAGCCGGGGCCATGCCGGGCCGGATCCTGCCAGTGAAGCGCTGATTGGTGCGCCAGTTCCCCCCTCTGCGCTACCTGGACTTATCGTAGCATTAATTCTCGGTCTTGCTGGCGGCGTCAGTCTCGGGCCGGAACATCCAATCATGACCATCAATATCGCCCTCGCGGTAGCGATTGGCGCGCGTCTGTTACCACGAGTGAACCGCATGGAGTGGACTATTTTAGCCTCTGCCGGAACTATCGGCGCGCTGTTTGGCACGCCTGTTGCGGCGGCGTTGATTTTTTCGCAAACCTTAAATGGCAGTAGTGAAGTCCCGCTATGGGATCGTCTTTTTACGCCGTTAATGGCGGCAGCAGCTGGTGCGCTTACCACCGGATTATTTTTCCATCCTCATTTTTCACTGCCCATTGCGCATTACGGACAGATGCAGTTGGCAGACATCATCAGTGGTGCAATTGTGACGGCGATCGCCATTGCGGCGGGTATGATTGCAGTCTGGTGTTTCCCACGGTTGCACGCGATGATGCATCAGATTAAAAATCCGGTCCTCATGCTGGGGGTTGGCGGGTTTATTCTCGGTATTTTGGGAGTTATTGGTGGGCCGATTTCGCTATTTAAAGGGCTGGACGAGATGCAGCAGATGGTGACAAATCAGGCCTTCAGCACCAGTGATTACTTTTTGCTGGCGGTAATCAAACTTGCAGCCCTGGTCATTGCCGCCGCCAGCGGGTTTCGCGGCGGGCGAATTTTCCCGGCGGTATTTGTCGGCGTAGCGTTAGGATTGATGCTACATGCGCACGTCCCCGCAGTTCCGGCGGCCATTACCGTCTCCTGCGCTATTCTCGGCCTCGTACTGGTAGTAACGCGCGATGGCTGGCTAAGTTTGTTTATGGCGGCGGTCGTTGTACCCGATTCCACATTGTTACCACTACTGTGTATCGTCATGCTTCCGGCATGGCTATTACTGGCAGGGAAACCGATGATGATCGTAAATCGTCCAGAGCAACAGCCCCCCCACGATAACCTTTAGCAAAAAATGCTCTCCCTTATGATTTAAGAGTTATGGCGATGAAACGGGGCTTTACCTCCCCGTAATATTGCGTTAACAGGCCGCTGACGGCTTCGATCGTGAAGGAGAATAACAATGTTCAGGTCACTGTTTCTGGCGGCCGCCCTGATGGCATTTACCCCGCTTGCAGCAAACGCAGGTGAAATTACCTTACTGCCATCAATTAAATTACAAATTGGCGATCGCGATCATTATGGTAACTACTGGGACGGTGGTCACTGGCGCGATCGTGACTACTGGCACCGTAATTATGAATGGCGTAAAAACCGCTGGTGGCGTCATGATAATGGCTATCACCGTGGCTGGGATAAGCGTAAAGCGTATGAGCGTGGCTATCGTGAAGGCTGGCGCGACCGTGATGATCATCGTGGAAAAGGCCGGGGTCACGGGCATCGCCATTAAACACATTCGCCAATGGAGCACAATGCCTGATGCGACGCTAGCGCGTCTTATCAGGCCTACAAACCCGCTCCATTTAACACGTAGGGCGGATAAGGCGTTTTACGCCGCATCCGCCAGTGGTGCCAGATGCGACGCGCATTCAACTACAATCCCAACGCCGTTCCTACCAGCAACCAGATATTCAGCGTTACCACCAACACCACAATCATCCAGCCGATTTGTTTTACCCATTTGCTATTCACCAGATCGCCCATCAGCTTGCTATCACTGGTGAAAATCAGCAGCGGCACCAGCGCCAGAGCAATACCAAAACTGAGCAGCACCTGACTCATAACCAGAATCCGTGTCGGATCTAATCCCATCAGAATGACAATAAATGACGGCAGCATGGTTACCGTACGGCGTACCCACAGCGGGATATGAAAGCGAATGAATCCCTGCATCACCACCTGCCCTGCCAACGTACCCACTACCGTTGACGAAAGCCCCGCAGCCACCAGACTTAAACCAAAAACCGTTGCCGCTGCATTGCTTAACAGCGGTTGCAGCGTCAGGTAAGCCTCATCAAGATCAGCAACACCAGTATGACCAGAAAAGTGAAATGCTGCAGCAGCCGTTGCCATCATCGCCAGATTGACAAAGCCAGCGATGGTCATGGCGATCGCCACATCCCATTTGGTCGCTGAGTAACGTTGCTGGCGTGAACCACCGTGTAGATGCTGGGTGAGCGAAGAGTGAAGATAAATCACATGCGGCATAATCGTCGCCCCTAACACGCCAGCCGCCAGGAAGACCGCTTCCGAGGACGGTAAACTCGGTATCGCCATGCCTTTACTCAACTGCACCAGATTTGGTTGGGAGAAAATCAGCTCAACAATGTAAGCCGCCGCGACAAACAACAGAAGCCCACCAATCACTTTCTCCAGCGGTTTTTGCCCGCGACGTTGCAGCATTAAAATCAGGAAAGTGGCAATACCTGTCAGCACCGCCCCCTGCAATAAAGAAACACCAAGAATGAGTTTGAAACCGATCGCCGCACCAATAAATTCCGCCAGATCGGTCGCCATCGCAATAATTTCCGCCTGGACCCAATAGAACCAGACCACCGGACGTGGGTAGTGATCGCGAATTTGTTCCGCCAGGTTTTTACCAGTGGCAATCCCGAGTTTGGCCGAGAGGATCTGAATCAGCATCGCCATCAGGTTGGCCCAGACAACCACCCACAGCAGCTGATAGCCGAAGCTGGCGCCCGCCTGAATATTGGTCGCAAAGTTACCGGGATCGATATAACCAATCGCCGCAATGAACGCAGGTCCCATTAATGCGAGCCTCATCTTGCGCGCCGCCCGACCACTGCTACTCTCAACGCGATAGTTCATCATCTTGTGCCTCTAAAACATAGCCTTTGCTATGTTTCATGCTAAGTCAAACGAGAATGATTATCAAATTCATTTAAATGGGTTGTGGTGATTTTTCTGATAGACCAGGATTATGGCTACGAAAAGATTGATGACTTGAATGTTATGGTTATGTTTAATATTAGCACATTTACATAACTTTCAGCTTCCATACACAACATAGCAGAAATGTATGACAGCTCACTATTTTTGAAGCTTGTCACAGGACGTCATTATAGTGTGTGTCAGATCTCGTTTTCCTTACCCATGTTACATAGAATGTGCACGGAAATTTAACCTGCCTCATATTTGGAGCAAATATGGACCGCGTCCTTCATTTTGTACTGGCACTTGCCGTTGTTGCGATTCTCGCACTGCTGGTAAGCAGCGACCGCAAAAAAATTCGTATCCGTTATGTTATTCAATTGCTTGTTATCGAAGTGTTACTGGCGTGGTTCTTCCTGAACTCCGACGTTGGTCTGGGCTTCGTGAAAGGCTTCTCCGAAATGTTCGAAAAACTGCTCGGATTTGCCAACGAAGGGACTAACTTCGTCTTTGGTAGCATGAATGATCAAGGCCTGGCCTTCTTCTTCCTGAAAGTGCTGTGCCCAATCGTCTTTATCTCTGCGCTGATCGGTATTCTCCAGCATATTCGCGTATTGCCGGTGATTATCCGCGCAATTGGTTTCCTGCTCTCCAAAGTCAACGGCATGGGCAAACTGGAATCCTTTAACGCCGTCAGCTCCCTGATTCTGGGTCAGTCTGAAAACTTTATCGCCTATAAAGATATCCTCGGCAAAATCTCCCGTAATCGTATGTACACCATGGCAGCAACGGCGATGTCCACCGTTTCTATGTCCATCGTTGGCGCATACATGACCATGCTGGAACCAAAATACGTCGTTGCTGCGCTGGTACTGAACATGTTCAGCACCTTTATCGTGCTGTCGCTGATCAACCCTTACCGTGTTGATGCCAGCGAAGAAAACATTCAGATGTCCGACCTGCACGAAGGCCAGAGCTTCTTCGAAATGCTGGGTGAATACATTCTGGCAGGCTTCAAAGTAGCCATTATCGTTGCCGCGATGCTGATCGGCTTTATCGCCCTGATTGCAGCCCTGAACGCTCTGTTTGCTACCGTGACTGGCTGGTTTGGCTATAGCATCTCCTTCCAGGGTATTCTGGGCTACATCTTCTATCCAATTGCATGGGTGATGGGTGTTCCTTCCAGTGAAGCACTGCAGGTAGGCAGTATTATGGCGACCAAACTGGTTTCCAACGAGTTCGTTGCGATGATGGATCTGCAGAAAATTGCTTCCACGCTCTCTCCGCGTGCTGAAGGTATTCTCTCTGTGTTCCTGGTATCCTTCGCTAACTTCTCTTCTATCGGGATTATCGCGGGTGCAGTTAAAGGCCTGAACGAAGAGCAAGGTAACGTGGTTTCTCGCTTCGGTCTGAAACTGGTTTACGGCTCTACGCTGGTGAGTGTGTTGTCTGCGTCAATCGCAGCACTGGTACTGTAAGCTAATCCATTAAAAAAGCCGGGGATAATTCCCCGGCTTCAGTTTGTTGACAAAGTGCGTTTTGTTTATGCCGGATGCGGCGTAAACGCCTTATCCAGCCTACGAAACAACGCAAATTCAATAGATTGTGATTCCCATGTAGGCCTGATAAGCGCAGCGCATCAGGCAATTTTTGTTTGTCATCAGCCTCAAATGCCGGGGATAATTCCCCGGCATTTTTACGCCTGTTAATCAACTAATGGTTGCGGGCGACCAATTAAATACCCTTGCAGATATTGCACCCCGAGCTTATGCAATAATGCCTGCTGCTGTTGCGTCTCGACAAACTCCGCGACCACACTCAATGACTTAGCTTTCGCCAGATCGGTAATTGATCTCACTATCATCGCATCAAGTGTATTAGTGACGATATCCTTAACGAAGACGCCATCAATCTTGATGATATCAGCCTGCAAACGCTTTAACCGTTCGTAGTTGGCATAGCCGGTGCCAAAATCATCAATCGCAATACGGAAGCCAAACTTATGCAGTTGTTCAATATTGTACATACTGCTTTCTGCGTTAGAAAACGCCTGCTCCTCGGTGATCTCAATAATCACAGTCGCCGGGGAGACACGGTAACGTTTAAACAGACGAATAATCCGCGCGGCGATATTCTTTTGCAGCAGAGTGAGCGGCATTAAATTGACCGAAAAACGCGGCCCTTTTTTGTCACAAGGGTGAGTTGCCAGCCACTTCAACAGGGATTCCAGCACCTGTAAATCGAATCGCGCGCTAAGGTTAAATTGGGCAATAAGCGGCAAAAATTTATCAGGCGTCATTATGCCGCCGTCGTATTTCAGACGCGCAAGGATTTCATCGTAACCTTCTCCATCCTTGTTGCGAATTGGCTGGGCATAGAGCAGCAAATCCCCCTTATCTAACGCCTTACGGATTGTATTGAGTAACAACACCTGTTTGGTTGTCTGCCCGGATGCAATCTCCTCTCGATTATCCAACGCCAGCACGTGATGATGAACGCAGGATTGTTCCGCCAACCAGCTTAACTGCCCCAGCATTGGCTGCAGGGTATCCTGGTTACCGTCAAAACGTCCCCAGGCAGCACCGTAGCCCATATCCAGCCCGGTGTTGTTCCAGTGGATTTGCCGACTGTTGAGAACGTTAACCATATGCTGTAACCGCCCTTCCGTTTCCGGCCCGGTCAGTACCAACAGCAATTCGCTCCCCGGCAATTGATACAACTTTTCGTTTTCCTGCATCAATGGCAGCAATGTACGGTAAATTGAGCGAATACAATGAACGCGCATCATTAACCCGTAATGGCGACTCATAAACTCAAGATTATCAATGCGCAGACAGCAAAAACTCTTACCTGCCTCTTGCTCCGGCGATTGCTCCAGTGCACGAAAGTTGGGTAATAGCGTTAACGGATCGGTCAGCGCCTGCAAATGCCAGCGACGGTTAAGCCATTCGCTCCGATGATAAATGCGTACCATGTAAAGCAGGCAAACGCTAAAGGAAATCAGCACCGCAAGAATAAATGCCAGCGAATATTCTGTTTCCACCCCTTGTAAAAAATTCTGGTTGTAATTCAGGAGGAAAAGCGTCGATACAGCCCAGGTAAGATTTAAAAACGGATAGCGAAGTTTACCGACACCAAGGGTAAAGATGATAAAGAAAACCGGTACCAGGTAACCGGCGATAAAGTCGTTTTCATAAGGCGTACACATCAAAAGTAGCAGAACGCTAAGAGCCGCCAGCCAACTTAAGGTAAATGTGCGTTTCTCTTTATTCAGCGACGGCGCAATATCCCTGCGCCACAATATCTGCGCAAAGTGCGGACTTACAATCATGCGAGTGAGATAGTAAAAGAGCATGTTGTAAATCAACACTGCGGTGAAAAGACTTAGTAAATCAACGACCGTGAAAATCGCGTCGGCATCGCCGAAAAAGGTCGATATCTTTAGTGGGAAATCAAAGAACCTGCCCACGAGATACATGCTGCACTTGATGCCGATCGGCGTCACCAAACCAAGCCAGAAGAGACGTTGCCAGACGTTTCGGGTGGTCAATCCATAGCGCCAACGCGTTCCCAACTGCCAGCGTAATATTGCACAGGCACACAGCACAGCGAACGTCTGGCTGCCAAGCATGACGGCAGTTTGCAAAAATGAGAGATGAAAATTCCACAGATTGGTGCAAAACATTCCACTTAATACGGGAACGACACCGCGCCAGCCGAAGATAAAGAATATGGATAGCATTACGCACAGTGGCATCCACGCCAGAAAGATATAGCTGGAATGGATAACAGCAAGTGGCGAGATAAAACGGGATAGCTGAATAAGTACCACGGTGAGCGTAAACGCTAGAGTAAATATCTTGATATTTTTTATCAGGTTATGCTCCACAAACATGAGTACACTACTCTCACTGATCGGGGTTTAAGGCACACAAATAATAAGTTTATTCGCATCGCGAAGCAAACAGGGACTGGCCCGTTGCCGATATTTCATCCAATGATGTTCCCACCAGGCGACACTAACCTGGGGCGTAGACGGTATTACAAAAGCGGCAAAAAGCAGAGACAAAAAACCCCCGCTTCGCAGCGAGGGTTTGAAATTTGGTGGAGCTAAGCGGGATCGAACCGCTGACCTCTTGCATGCCATGCAAGCGCTCTCCCAGCTGAGCTATAGCCCCACGAGTCGTTTACGTACCAAATTTGCTGGGTGCAAAATTTGGTGGAGCTAAGCGGGATCGAACCGCTGACCTCTTGCATGCCATGCAAGCGCTCTCCCAGCTGAGCTATAGCCCCATCACGTAAAGCTTGTCGAGTTGACGGGCGGCATCATATGAATTCCGCCTGAATGTGTCAACGGCAAATTGCAACGCGTAGTTTCAATCGCTGAAAAATCAGGCAAATGAACTATTTTGGATAGTCGCTCGCATTCAGTAGTTATTCCTGTCACGGTTTCTTGTAAAGTGGTGTTATAAAATGAACCACTAATAGACCCGCAATCATTCAGGGAATTGTTATGTTCAAGGAGAGGATGACGCCAGATGAACTTGCCAGGCTGACCGGTTATAGCCGCCAGACCATTAATAAATGGGTACGCAAGCAAGGCTGGACGACATCACCAAAACCAGGTGTCCAGGGTGGCAAGGCCCGACTGATTCACATCAATAAACAAGTTCGTGAATATATTCGTAATGCAGAACGCCCGGACGGTCAGAGGGAAGCACCTGAACTGTCTGGCGATACGCCGCTTGAAGTGCTGCTGGTGACGCTGGCGAAAGAGATGACGCCTCTTGAACAAAAACAGTTTACATCCTTGCTTCTGCGGGAAGGGATTATCGGTTTATTACAACGCTTAGGGATTCGCGACAGCAAATAATATGAAAAGATTACGCAATAAAATGACCACCGAAGAGCTGGCTGAATGCCTCGGTGTGGCTAAACAAACAGTTAACCGTTGGATCAGAGAAAAAAGCTGGAGAACGGAAAAATTTCCCGGCGTGAAAGGAGGTCGTGCCAGACTTATTCTGGTCGATTCGCAGGTTTGCGAGTTTATTCAGAACACGCCCGCGTTCCATAACACACCAATGTTGATGGAAGCAGAAGAGAGAGTTGCTGAATACGCTCCTGGAGCACGTGCGCCAGCGTATCGACAAATCATCAACGCAATAGACAATATGACTGACATTGAGCAGGAAAAAGTCGCGCAATTTTTGTCACGTAAAGGAATTCGCAATTTCCTCGCCCGTCTCGATATTGACGAATCAGCATAAATAAAAAAACGGCAGGATATTATCTCCTGCCGTTTATCTTTTTATACGCTAATTACTGCTGGTTTTCGCGTTCAGCAATAAAGGCCAGCGCTTTGTTGATGCGCTCGATGCTACGTGCTTTGCCGATCGCGTGAACGGTAACATCCAGTGCCGGGGACTGCCCTGCACCGGTTACGGCTACACGCAGTGGCATACCAACTTTACCCATCCCCACTTCCAGCTCATCCGCCGTTGCCTGAATAGCGTGGTGAACATTTTCAGCCGTCCAGTCAGTAATTGCAGAGAGTTTGTCTCGTACCACTTCCAGCGGCTGACGCGCTACCGGACGCAGATGTTTTTTCGCAGCATCGGCATCAAACTCAGCAAAATCTTCGTAGAAATAGCGGCAGCTTTGCGCCATCTCTTTGAGCGTTTTGCAGCGTTCGCCCAGCAGTTTCACCAGATCCGCCAGTTGCGGGCCGTTGCGGGTATCGATGTTTTCCTGCTCGATGTGCCACTGTAAATGGGTAGCCACATACTCCGGTGGCAGCGTGTTAATGTAATGATGGTTAAGCCACAGCAGCTTGTCGGTGTTGAACGCACTGGCAGATTTGCTGACGGCATTCAGGGTGAAGTATTTGATCATCTCTTCGCGGGTGAAGATTTCCTGATCGCCGTGGGACCAGCCCAGACGCACCAGATAGTTCAACAGTGCTTCTGGCAGATAGCCGTCATCACGATACTGCATTACGCTGACTGCACCGTGACGTTTGGACAATTTTTTACCGTCATCACCGTTGATCATAGAAACGTGCGCGTAAACCGGTACGGGCGCTTTCAGAGCTTTCAGAATGTTGATCTGGCGCGGCGTGTTGTTGATATGGTCTTCACCACGGATGACGTGAGTAATTTCCATATCCCAGTCGTCGACAACCACGCAGAAGTTATAGGTCGGAGAACCATCGGTACGGCGGATAATCAGATCATCCAGCTCCTGGTTGCTAAACTCGATCGGACCACGGATCTGATCGTCAAAAACCACAGAACCTTCCTGCGGGTTAGCAAAACGTACAACGCACGGTTCATCATCAGCGTGATGTTCATGGCTGTGGCGGCAGCGGCCGTCATAACGCGGCTTCTCGCCTTTTGCCATCTGCTCTTCACGCAGCGCTTCAAGGCGTTCTTTAGAGCAGTAGCATTTATAGGCAGTACCCTCTTCCAGCATCTGATCGATAACCGCGTTATAACGATCGAAACGTTTGGTCTGGAAGTACGGGCCTTCATCCCACTCCAGACTCAGCCAGTTCATGCCATCCATAATGGCTTCGATAGCTTCCGGCGTGGAACGCTCAAGATCGGTGTCTTCAATACGCAGCACGAACTCACCGCCGTGGTTACGTGCAAAAAGCCAGGAGTAAAGAGCAGTACGCGCGCCGCCAACGTGCAGATAGCCTGTTGGGCTTGGCGCGAAGCGAGTTTTGATTTTCATGAAATGGCCTTACGTTTAGAAAGATGCCGACAACCGGCAAATCCTGGAAAAATTGAGTGGGCGATATTCTATCACTCCAGCCTGATTCCTCAATGTAGTTCGGGTTGCTACATGATGCATTATTGTTTTCGTTGAGAAATTGCGCAACACGGTCTGTTTTGCGATCATCCTGCTTAATTTTACGACGAACGAACAATTTCTTTAGAAAAGGCGTTGACTCATTTCCAACTCTCCCTATAATGCGACTCCACACAGCGGGGGTGATTAGCTCAGCTGGGAGAGCACCTCCCTTACAAGGAGGGGGTCGGCGGTTCGATCCCGTCATCACCCACCAACTACTTTATGTAGTCTCCGCCGTGTAGCAAGAAATTGAGAAGTGGGTGATTAGCTCAGCTGGGAGAGCACCTCCCTTACAAGGAGGGGGTCGGCGGTTCGATCCCGTCATCACCCACCACTTTCTCACCGGCTAAATTTCTTGCAATAATGTGAAGTACCGAAGTGGGTGATTAGCTCAGCTGGGAGAGCACCTCCCTTACAAGGAGGGGGTCGGCGGTTCGATCCCGTCATCACCCACCACTTCGGGTCGTTAGCTCAGTTGGTAGAGCAGTTGACTTTTAATCAATTGGTCGCAGGTTCGAATCCTGCACGACCCACCAATGTAAAAAGGCGCCCTAAAGGCGCCTTTTTGCTATGTGCGATATTCAAAGATTCGAACCTGCAGCAGGTTCGAGTTGAGCGCAGCGAAACAACGGAGCCGCTCGCGGCGACGGCCCGAAGGGCGAGCGAAGCGAGTCATCCTGCACGACCCACCAATGTAAAAAGGCGCCCTAAAGGCGCCTTTTTGCTACGTGTGATTTATGCGCTTCGTTTATCAGACCTACGATTTCCGGCAATCCCCCTCGCCTACTGTGTCAATGCTGCCAACAGCTTAACCATCGCGGGCGTCACCTGCTGTGTTTCATAAACAATATATAAATCTGCCGGGATGCGCTCTCTGAGCGGACGGAAAATGACACCTGGCCAGTTCATCTGTGCATAGCTGTCTGCTATCAATGTGATACCAATGCCCATACTGATCATGGCCAGCACCGTTTGCGGTTCATTAACTTCGCGAATAACAACCGGTGAAAACCCCGCCTGCTGACAAACGCGCTGCAAAAAATCCCAGTCAGTGTACACGGGCGGCATTGTGACAAAATACTCGTCACGTAGAGCTTCCAGCGGAACGGCGGAATATGATGAGAGGTAATGCTCTTCAGGCATCGCCACCAGAAACGCCGATTCATGCAAGCGTAAGCTGGTAAAATCTTCCGGTGGTTCTGTCGCCATTCGCCAGATCCCGGCATCGAGTTCGCGGCGCTCCAACAGCGCCATTTGCATCGCAGGCATCTTTTCGCGAAACAGTACTTCAACGTTGGGGTTTTCCCTGAGGAATCGCCGCATAACCGGCCGCATCCGTCCCCACATTGCCGTCCCGACCACACCGAGTTCAATCCGCCCTGCTTCTCCCCGGCCTATTTGTTCAATCCGAGCCAACATCTGATTTGCATTCATCAGCAACCGCCGCGATTCTTCCATCAAGATTTTTCCCGCGTGTGTCAGAGCGACACTGCGCGAATGACGAATGAAAAGCTGTGTGCCGAGTTGATTTTCCAGCTCTTTAATATGAATACTGAGCGGAGGCTGAGACATATTTAAACGTGCCGCTGCGCGGCCAAAATGTAACTCTTCTGCTACAGCAAGAAAATAACGAAGCAACTTAAGGTCTGTTCTGTAAATGCGTTCCATAATTAAGTGCTCCGTTTAATAAATACATTTTGTTAAATTATCACGGCATAAAGTATTTCACCACCAGATAACCTACATACATAAACACAATGGATAATATACCCGGCAATACATTTGGCACAGGAATAGGTAATCGCACGATTGTAAATAAAGCACCAATGCCAAAACCGACGCCCGAAGAAAATAAAATATCTTTCACTTAATAACCTTTATCATAAAAACAGCTCCGGAAAACAGAGCTGTCAATCCTTTTAATGTGTCACTGTTCGATGTGTTATCTTTTCAGGGTCATGGTTATATTTAAACCCAAAGAAAAATATCACTGCGAGGAAAAGAGAATATCCTGCAAACATCAGCCAGATAGTTTGCCAGTCTTTTACGCCATCTACCGAGAAGTAATCTACTGCCATACCGCTCAGAATCGAGCCAACCCAAGCACCGACACCATTTACCATGGTCATAAAGAGCCCTTGTGCGCTGGCACGAATGCTGGAATCAACTTCCTGTTCGACAAAAACCGAACCGGAAATATTGAAGAAATCGAATGCACAGCCGTAAACAATCATCGACAGCAGCAGCAAAATAAACCCGGCTGGTGACGGATCGCCATAAGCGAAGAAACCAAAGCGCAGCGTCCAGGCCACCATACTCATAAGCATGACCGTTTTGATACCGAAACGCTTTAAAAAGAACGGAATCGTCAGAATGAAACCGACTTCAGCCATCTGTGAAACTGACAGTAAAATGGACGGATATTTCACCACGAAGCTATCAACAAACTCCGGGTTACGGGCAAAATCATGCAGGAACGGGTTGCCAAAAACGTTGGTAATTTGCAGTACTGCGCCCAGCATCATGGCGAAGAGGAAAAAGATGGCCATGCGTGGATTTTTGAACAGCACGAAAGCATCCAGACCGAGCTTACTGGCAAGCGAAGTGGTCGTTTTTTTCTGCGCAACAGGGATCTTAGGCAGCGTTAACGCGTAAGCCGACAGTAGCAGAGACGCACCGGACGCGATGTACAGCTGCAGGCTGCTCAATTCCAGATGCAGTAAGCTTACCGCCCACATCGCGATGATGAACCCCACCGTACCAAAAACGCGAATAGGTGGGAAAGCCGTCACCGGGTCAAGCCCTGCCTGGGCAAGGCAAGAGTAAGAGACGCTGTTCGATAATGCGATAGTCGGCATAAATGCCATCGCATTGACTAACATCACCCAAAACATCGTATCCGGATCACTGACGGATGCTGCATAAAAAAGTACGCCAGCGCACACCAGATGGCACAGCATGTATGCACGTTCAGCGCGCAGCCATTTGTCCGCGATGATCCCCATAATGCCTGGCATAATAATCGCGGCAATACCTTTGGAACTGTAAACCATGCCGACGTTAGCGCCGGTAAAATGGAGGGTATTAATCATGTAAGAACCGAGGGTAACCAGCCAGCTCCCCCAGATAAAATATTGCAAAAAGGACATTACCTTTAGGCGCAAAGCGATGCTCATAATCGTTTCCTTGTCGCATCATGTGGCCTCACCCGAGAGGCCGTTTCTTGTTGTTTTAATCAGGCAATTTTGCGCAGAAACCCGCAAATAAGATTGATAAAGTTCTGCCTGGAGAGCTCCGCTGCCGCCAGCGTTTGGGCATGTGACAACTTCACGTCACTCAGACCTTCCGCCATATTGGTAATCGCAGAAACGGCTACCACCTTCAGGTCACAATGGCGTGCTGAAATAACTTCAGGCACAACGGACATTCCAACGACATCCCCGCCAATAATTTGCATCATGCGAATTTCAGCCGCCGTTTCGAAATTCGGCCCCGGATACGAAACAAATACACCTTCCGTCAGAGGGAAACCCTCTTCTTTCGCCACTTTTTGCAACAGTGCCCGATAATCCGCATCGTAGGCATTCGCCAGCGAGAAGAAACGTTCTCCAAAGCGTTCATCGTTCGGCCCCACCATCGGTGTACCCGGCATGGTGTTAATGTGGTCTTTCAGCGCAACCAGACTGCCCGCACCAACTTCCGGACGCAGTGAGCCCGCCGCATTGGTGCAGAACAGCAGTTCACAGCCCAGCAATTTGAAAGTACGAATCGCGTCGGTCATGATGGTCATTCCACGACCTTCATAGAAATGTCCCCGACCTTTCATGCATGCCACCGGTACGCCCTGGAGGTGACCCAGCACCAGTTCACCCGCATGACCATGAACGGTACTCACCGGGAATCCAGGCAACTTTTCGTAGGAAATTGCGACAGCGTTCTCAATCTGATCGGCTAGCGCGCCTAGCCCGGAACCTAAAATAAAGGCCACTCGTGGCGTGAAATCAGGTTTATAAGCCTGGATAATATCGACGCAATACAGCGGGTTATGAGAAAAATTTGCCTGAGACATATATATCCTTTTTCTGTAGGGTTGAATCTAACGCCTTTTTATAGCGAGGTTGTCCCGGCTCTTACCAATACACTTTTTTCACGCATTCAATAGTGATTCGATATCGATGGATTTATATCTTTTCACTATTAATTCTCAGCAAAAACTGTATTGGCGATATTTACTCCATTGCATTAACAATATGCCGTTTTTAAGCAACTACTTTATTAAGCAATCTACTAATAACGATCGGCATAGGGATTTATGCTATGAAAAAACATCTTCTGACTCTGACACTCTCCTCTTTATTAGCCATACCTGTTATATCTCATGCAGAATTTAAAGGTGGGTTTGCAGATATCGGCATGCATTACCTGGACTGGACCAGTCGAACGACTGAGAAATCGTCGACCAAATCACACAAAGATGATTTTGGTTATCTTGAACTGGAAGGCGGCGCTAACTTTAGTTGGGGAGAAATGTACGGGTTCTTCGACTGGGAAAACTTTTATAACGACCGCCACGATAAACCAGGTAGCGAGCAGCGTTATACCTTTAAAAATACCAACCGCATTTACCTGGGCGATACCGGATTTAATCTCTACCTGCACGCGTATGGCACCTACGGTTCTGCAAATCGGATAAATTTCCACGATGATATGTTCCTGTACGGTATCGGCTACAACCTTACTGGCAAGGGGTGGTGGTTCAAACCGTTTTTCGCTAAACGCTATACGGATCAAACCTATTACACTGGCGATAACGGCTACGTAGCGGGTTGGGTTGCGGGTTACAGCTTTATGCTGGGCAGTGAGAAATTCACCCTCACCAACTGGAACGAGTACGAGTTTGACCGTGATGCCACTTACGCAGTAGGTAATGGCGGTAAGGAAGGGCTGAACGGTGCGGTCGCCCTCTGGTGGAACGCTACCCCAAATATAACTACGGGACTCCAGTATCGCTACGCGGACGACAAGCTGGGAGAAGCCTGGTATCAGGACGCCATCATTTACTCGGTCAAATTTAACTTCTGAACCATTTCTGCCGGGATTCCCGGCAGAAATACATAACACTATATATGATACAGCAAATGCCCTTCTCGCCCTGCCATCACTATTCCCTCCTGTTTTTGCACCACGTCCTCTGATGCTTCAGCCGCTGTTGAACGTGACCGATTCTTCCTGCACTACTGTGAAGAAAATATTTAATTGTTTTAAAGAGTAATTCATCTATTTTCTTCATGAATGAATGCAATAAATCGATTTTATTTCTCAAACTGAAAGAAGCACAATAGTGCCATCGGTCATCTGGAGTCTTTATGAAACTTTTTCGTATCCTCGATCCTTTCACTTTAACCCTGATCACGGTGGTATTACTGGCTTCTTTCTTTCCGGCCAGAGGCGGTTTTGTTCCCTTCTTTGAAAATCTGACCACGGCAGCTATTGCCCTGTTGTTCTTTATGCACGGCGCGAAGCTGTCCCGTGAGGCGATAATCGCTGGCGGTAGTCACTGGCGGTTACATTTGTGGGTAATGTGCAGCACCTTCGTACTGTTTCCGATTCTGGGCGTACTGTTTGCCTGGTGGAAACCGGTAAATGTCGATCCCATGCTCTATTCCGGTTTTCTCTATTTGTGCATTCTCCCGGCTACCGTGCAGTCTGCAATCGCCTTTACTTCAATGGCGGGCGGTAATGTCGCGGCGGCGGTGTGTTCTGCATCGGCATCCAGCCTGCTGGGGATTTTCCTTTCGCCGTTGCTGGTCGGTCTGGTAATGAATATTCACGGTGCAGAAGGCAGTCTGGAACAGGTCGGTAAGATTATGTTGCAACTACTGCTGCCGTTCGTGCTGGGACATCTTTCTCGCCCGTGGATTGGTAACTGGGTAGCACGCAATAAAAAGTGGATAGCGAAAACCGACCAGACATCCATTCTTTTAGTCGTTTATACGGCATTCAGCGAAGCCGTCGTTAACGGCATCTGGCACAAAGTCGGTTGGGGTTCGCTGCTGTTTATTGTGGTGGTCAGCTGCGTATTGCTGGCGATTGTGATTGTGATTAACGTCTTTATGGCGCGTCGACTGGGTTTCAATAAAGCAGATGAAATCACTATCGTCTTCTGTGGTTCGAAAAAGAGTCTGGCGAATGGTATTCCGATGGCGAACATTCTGTTCCCCACATCGGTGATCGGTATGATGGTACTGCCGTTGATGATTTTCCATCAGATCCAACTGATGGTCTGCGCGGTGCTGGCGCGTCGTTATAAGCGCCAGACCGAGCAACTACAGCCGCAGCAGGAAAGCAGCGCCGGAAAAGTTTAAAGCGGACGTTTCAGGGGCTGGACCAGTTGCGTCAGCCCCTCGGTTTTAATCAGCAACGTGATTTGCATTAGCTCACCGAGTTTGCCTGCCGGGAACTCATCTTTGCGGGCAAACCACAGTAGATACTCTTCCGGCAGGTCTATTAAGCGACGCCCTTTGTACTTGCCAAACGGCATCATCGTATTGGCAATTTCAATCAGCTGCTCTTTCTCCACCTCAGCTCCCCAGCAAACGCAGCATTTCAGCTTCGTCGATGACTTCAATGCCCAGTTCCTGCGCTTTCGCCAGTTTAGAGCCAGCGGCTTCACCAGCAATCACCAGATCGGTTTTCTTCGAAACGCTGCCCGCCACTTTCGCGCCCAGCGCGACCAGGCGAGCTTTAGCGTCATCACGCGACATCTGGCTTAAGCTGCCCGTAAGCACCACGGTTTTACCCGCAAACGGGCTGTCGATCTCTTCTGCGTTAATAACGATCGGCGCAGGCCAGTGAACACCTTCCGCCAACAGCTCGCTGATGACATTGCGGTTGCTTTCTTCGGCAAAGAAGTTGTGAACGTGAGATGCCACCACGATCCCGACGTCTGGCACTTTTTGCAGCTCTTCAATCGAGGCTGATTCCAGCGCTTCCAGCGTGCCAAAATATGCCGCCAGACCTGCTGCGGTAGCCTCACCGACTTCACGGATGCCAAGTGCATAGAGGAAGCGGGCAAAGGTGGTTTCTTTCGCTTTTTCCAGTGCGTTAACCACATTTTGTGCCGATTTCGGCCCCATTCGCTCCAGTCCGGTAAGTTTGCCTGCGGTGAGTTTGAACAGGTCCGCCGGAGTGTGGACGTATTCTTTTTCAACCAGCTGGTCGATAATTTTGTCACCCATGCCGTCAACGTCCATCGCACGACGGGAAACAAAGTGTTTCAGCGATTCTTTACGTTGAGCACCGCAAATCAGGCCACCTGTACAGCGGGCCACGGCTTCGCCTTCTACACGCTCGACGTCGGAGCCACAAACCGGACAGTGTGTAGGGAACTCTACCGCACGGGTATCTTCCGGTCGTTCAGAAAGCACGACGTTAACCACTTGTGGGATCACGTCACCTGCGCGGCGAATCACTACTTTATCGCCAATACGTAAACCGAGACGTTCAATTTCGTCCGCGTTATGCAGTGTGGCGTTGCTCACCAGCACGCCTGCAACATGGACAGGTTCCAGACGCGCAACGGGCGTAATCGCGCCTGTACGCCCAACCTGAAACTCAACGTCGCGCACGAAAGTCATTTGTTCCTGCGCCGGGAATTTAAACGCAACAGCCCAGCGCGGGGCGCGGGAAACAAAGCCAAGTTGTTCCTGCTGCGCCAGCGAGTTGACCTTAATGACTACACCGTCAATATCAAAGCCCAGCGTCGGGCGGTCCTCTTCCACTTTGTGGTAAAACGCCAGCACGTCTTCTGCTGATTCGCAAAGCGTTACCCGATCGCTGACAGGTAATCCCCACGCTTTAAACTGCATTAAACGGCCCAGATGAGTGTCCGGCAGCTCGCCACCTTCCAGTACGCCAACGCCATAGCAGAAGAAAGTAAGCGGTCGCTTCGCAGTAATACGCGGATCAAGCTGGCGCAGAGAACCTGCCGCCGCATTACGTGGGTTAGCAAACACTTTCCCGCCCGTGCGTCGCGCCTCTTCGTTAATCTTCTCAAAGCCCGCCTGCGGCAGGAACACTTCACCACGCACTTCCAGTCGTGCTGGAATATTCTCACCATGCAGTTTCAACGGAATGGCGCGAATGGTACGCACGTTCGACGTGATGTCTTCCCCAGTGGTGCCATCGCCGCGGGTCGCCGCGCTTACCAGTACACCATTCTCGTACAGAATACTGACGGCAAGCCCATCGAGCTTTAACTCGCAGCACCAGGTCACTTTTTCGTTGCTTTTAAGCCTGTCCTGTACGCGTTTGTTGAAGGCGAGAAAACTCTCTTCATCAAATACGTTATCCAGCGACAGCATTGGCACTTCATGACGGATCTGGCTAAAGGCTGCCAGCGGCGCTGCACCTACACGTTGGGTAGGCGAATCAGGAGTAATCAGCTCTGGATGTTTGGCTTCCAGCTCGCGCAGCTCGCGCATCAGCCTGTCGTATTCAGCGTCGGGAATTTCCGGCGCATCCATCACATGATAAAGATATTCATGGTGGCGAAGCGTCGTTCGCAGTTCTGTTAGTTGTTGTTCGATTGATTCCATATCGCACCATCAATGCTAAAAACCCCCGACAAGCGGGGGTTCGAAAAGGAGTTAATTTGCCCTAAGTGTATCAGGCGTTGGCGTCTTTGACTTCGCGGATGATGTCCTGATACTCGCGCAGTTTCTGCGGAGTCATCATACGGCGCTGATCGTCAAGCACTACGCCGCCTACTTCATCGGCAATATGCTGCGCAGATTGCAGCATCAGCTTGAAGTTTTGCAGTTCATCACCGTAAGACGGCACCTGCATGAAGATAGTGACCCCCGGCGTTGTAAAATCCTTCATTTCAGGATCAAAGGTTCCCGGTTTCACCATATTCGCCAGGCTGAATAATGCCGGGCCGCTGCCATCCGGGCTAAGATGGCGATGATAAATATTCATATCGCCAAAGATAAAGCCCGCCTGTTGAATGCTATTAAGAAGCAGTTCACCGTTCAGCTCGCTACCGTGATGCGCCGCGACGTTCATGATGATCACCGCTTCTTTACGCTTCGGCTTATCCATCACAGGCGCTGGTTCAGCTACAGGTTCAGGCTGCGGTGCCGCTACAGGTTCCGCGGTCTGGAAAGCCGGCTGCGGAGCTGGAGGCACCTGCGAAGCAACCGGCTGTTCAGGCTGCGGCGGGTAAGCCGGCTGCTGTACTGGCTGCGGTTGTTGCACTGGCTGCGGTTGCTGAACAGGCTGCGCTGAATGCGGAGCATGTTGCGGCGGTACCTGCGCTTCAGGCGGCTGCTGGACCGGTTGACGCGGTTGCGCAGACGCATAAGGCGGTTGGTACTGGTGTTGCGGCGACGGACGAGCAGCCTCATGCTCCTGGGCGTTAGCCGGGGCATGATTTACGCGGTGAACACGAACCTCACCAACACCCTCATCATCTTCGACATCCTCGTCATAAGAATCGTCGTCACGTTTTGACTTCATTCGTTTTAGTGGCCGATCGCGAAACATAGAAGATCGTTCTTTACGGCTGGTCCAGAAACCATGTACCAGTAAAGCGATTATGGCGATCGCGCCAACAATGATTAATATCAGACGCAAATCCTGCATCATTATATTCTCTGTTGTTCTAACACCTTGCCACCACGGCAAACATTTACTCACTAAGAGTATTTGTCGATTACCTCAAGTGCAAGTGCACTCTTAACTTTCACAGCACAAAGATAGATGAAATCGTGCTTTTTGCTGTTTTTTCGAACATATCCTAACTGTCCATTGCGCAATTACCCGGTAAAATACGCAGAACTTTCCTGGGATTGGTCAAAAGGAGCATATCCTGATTATGGTTTCAACATTCACATCTGCCTCACGCAGCGGTTTTTACTATTTTGCGCAAGGCTGGAAGCTCGTCTCGCAACCTGGGATTCGGCGTTTTGTCATCTTACCGCTGTTGATCAATATCTTGTTGATGGGAGGCGCGTTCTGGTGGCTCTTTAGCCAACTGGATGTCTGGATCCCGTCATTAATGAGCCACGTACCTGGCTGGCTGCAATGGTTGAGCTATTTGCTGTGGCCTGTAGCGGTTATCTCCGTGCTACTGGTTTTTGGCTATTTTTTCTCCACCATCGCCAACTGGATTGCCGCACCGTTTAACGGTTTGTTGGCTGAACAACTGGAAGCAAGACTGACTGGCGCTACGCCACCGGATACCGGTATTTTCGGCATCATGAAAGATGTGCCGCGGATTATGAAACGTGAATGGCAAAAGTTTGCCTGGTATCTGCCGCGCGCGATTGTATTGCTGATCCTTTACTTCATCCCTGGCATTGGGCAAACCGTCGCACCGGTACTGTGGTTCCTGTTCAGCGCCTGGATGTTAGCCATCCAGTACTGCGACTATCCGTTCGATAACCACAAAGTACCATTCAAAGATATGCGCACTGCCCTGCGCACGCGCAAAATCACTAATATGCAGTTTGGTGCTTTAACTAGCCTGTTCACGATGATCCCGGTACTCAACCTGTTCATCATGCCGGTGGCCGTTTGTGGCGCTACGGCGATGTGGGTCGATTGCTACCGCGCTAAACATGCATTGTGGCGGTAACAATTTACCGATTATTTTGTAAACATTATGTGTGGAACAGGGGTGGCTTATGCCGCCCCTTATTCCATCTTGCGAACCATTATTTCCCTTCTGCATATAGATATGCTAAATCCTTACTTCCGCATATTCTCTGAGCGGGTATGCTAGCTGTTGTATCCCAATTTCATACAGTTAAGGACAGGCCATGAGTAAGATTTTTGAAGATAACTCGCTGACTATCGGTCACACACCGCTGGTTCGCCTGAATCGAATCGGTAACGGACGTATTCTGGCGAAGGTGGAATCCCGCAACCCCAGCTTCAGCGTTAAGTGCCGTATCGGTGCCAATATGATTTGGGATGCCGAAAAGCGCGGCGTACTGAAACCGGGCGTTGAGTTGGTGGAGCCAACCAGCGGCAATACCGGGATTGCGCTGGCGTATGTGGCTGCCGCTCGCGGTTATAAACTCACTCTGACCATGCCGGAAACCATGAGTATTGAACGCCGCAAGCTGCTCAAAGCGTTAGGTGCAAACCTGGTGCTAACTGAAGGCGCGAAAGGGATGAAAGGTGCGATTCAAAAAGCGGAAGAAATTGTCGCCAGCAATCCAGAAAAATACCTGCTGCTGCAACAATTCAGCAATCCGGCAAACCCGGAAATTCATGAAAAAACCACCGGTCCCGAGATCTGGGAAGATACCGACGGTCAGGTCGATGTGTTTATTGCCGGGGTAGGCACTGGCGGTACTTTGACCGGTGTCAGCCGCTACATTAAAGGTACCAAAGGCAAGACTGACCTCATCTCTGTTGCCGTAGAACCAACCGACTCTCCGGTTATCGCCCAGGCGCTGGCAGGTGAAGAAATCAAACCAGGGCCGCATAAAATCCAGGGCATCGGCGCAGGCTTTATCCCTGCTAACCTTGATCTCAAACTGGTCGACAAAGTTATTGGCATCACCAATGAAGAAGCCATCTCTACTGCGCGACGCCTGATGGAAGAAGAAGGCATTCTTGCCGGGATCTCTTCCGGTGCGGCTGTTGCTGCGGCGTTGAAACTGCAAGAAGATGAAAGCTTTACCAATAAGAATATTGTGGTTATTCTACCATCATCGGGTGAGCGTTATTTAAGCACTGCACTGTTTGCCGATCTCTTTACCGAGAAAGAACTGCAACAGTAATGCCAGCTTGTTAGAAATGCGTAAAAAAGCACCTTTTCAGGTGCTTTTTTGTGGCCTGCTTCAAACTTTCGCCCCTCCTGGCATTGATTCAACTTGTCGGAACTGGTATTTAACCTGACTAATTATTTTGATGCGCGAAATTAATCGTTACAGGAAAAGCCTTAGCTGAATCGATTTTATGATTTGGTTCAAGTCTTCCTTTAGCGGCATAATGTTTAATGATGAACGAAACGTCAGCGGCCAACATCCGCCAGCAATGGACTGTATAGAGCACTTCGTGCGTCGCGTCTGTTAAAACTGGCGCTAACAATACAGGCTAAAGTCGAACCGCCAGGCTAGACTTTAGTTCCACAACACTAAACCTATAAGTTGGGGAAATACAATGTTCCAGCAAGAAGTTACCATTACCGCTCCGAACGGTCTGCACACCCGCCCTGCTGCCCAGTTTGTAAAAGAAGCTAAGGGCTTCACATCTGAAATTACTGTGACTTCTAACGGCAAAAGCGCCAGCGCCAAAAGCCTGTTCAAACTGCAGACTCTGGGCCTGACTCAAGGCACCGTTGTGACTATCTCTGCAGAAGGCGAAGACGAGCAAAAAGCGGTTGAACATCTGGTTAAACTGATGGCTGAACTCGAGTAATTTCCCGGGTTCTTTTAAAAATCAGTCACAAGTAAGGTAGGGTTATGATTTCAGGCATTTTAGCATCCCCGGGTATCGCTTTCGGTAAAGCTCTGCTTTTGAAAGAAGACGAAATCGTCATTGACCGGAAAAAAATTTCTGCCGACCAGGTTGATCAGGAAGTTGAACGTTTTCTGAGCGGTCGTGCCAAGGCATCAGCCCAGCTGGAAACGATCAAAACGAAAGCTGGTGAAACGTTCGGTGAAGAAAAAGAAGCCATCTTTGAAGGGCATATTATGCTGCTCGAAGATGAGGAGCTGGAGCAGGAAATCATAGCCCTGATTAAAGATAAGCACATGACCGCTGATGCAGCTGCTCATGAAGTTATCGAAGGTCAGGCTTCTGCCCTGGAAGAACTGGATGACGAATACCTGAAAGAGCGTGCGGCTGACGTACGTGATATCGGTAAGCGCCTGCTGCGCAACATCCTGGGGCTGAAGATCATCGACCTGAGCGCCATTCAGGATGAAGTAATCCTGGTTGCCGCTGACCTGACGCCGTCCGAAACCGCACAGCTGAACCTGAAGAAGGTGCTGGGTTTCATCACCGACGCGGGTGGCCGGACTTCCCACACCTCTATCATGGCGCGTTCTCTGGAACTGCCAGCCATCGTGGGTACCGGTAGCGTCACCTCTCAGGTGAAAAACGACGACTATCTGATTCTGGATGCCGTAAACAATCAGGTTTACGTCAATCCAACCAATGAAGTTATTGATAAACTGCGCGCCGTTCAGGAGCAAGTTGCTTCTGAAAAAGCAGAGCTTGCTAAACTGAAAGATCTGCCAGCTATTACGCTGGACGGTCACCAGGTCGAAGTGTGCGCTAACATCGGTACTGTTCGTGACGTTGAAGGTGCAGAGCGTAACGGCGCTGAAGGCGTTGGTTTGTATCGTACCGAATTCCTGTTCATGGACCGCGACGCGCTGCCAACCGAAGAAGAACAGTTTGCTGCTTACAAAGCGGTGGCTGAAGCGTGTGGCTCACAGGCAGTTATTGTTCGTACCATGGACATTGGCGGCGATAAAGAGCTGCCGTACATGAACTTCCCGAAAGAAGAGAACCCGTTCCTCGGCTGGCGTGCTATCCGTATCGCGATGGATCGTAAAGAGATCCTGCGCGATCAGCTTCGCGCTATCCTGCGCGCCTCTGCTTTCGGTAAATTGCGCATCATGTTCCCGATGATCATCTCTGTTGAAGAAGTGCGTGCACTGCGCAAAGAGATTGAAATCTACAAACAGGAACTGCGCGACGAAGGTAAAGCGTTTGACGAGTCAATTGAAATTGGCGTAATGGTGGAAACACCGGCTGCCGCGACAATTGCGCGTCATTTAGCCAAAGAAGTTGATTTCTTTAGTATCGGCACCAATGATTTAACGCAGTACACTCTGGCAGTTGACCGTGGTAATGATATGATTTCACACCTTTACCAGCCAATGTCACCGTCCGTGCTGAACTTGATCAAGCAAGTTATTGATGCTTCTCATGCTGAAGGCAAATGGACAGGTATGTGTGGTGAGCTTGCTGGCGATGAACGTGCTACACTTCTGTTGCTGGGGATGGGTCTGGACGAATTCTCTATGAGCGCCATTTCTATCCCGCGCATTAAGAAGATTATCCGTAACACGAACTTCGAAGATGCGAAGGTGTTAGCAGAGCAAGCTCTTGCTCAACCGACAACGGACGAGTTAATGACGCTGGTTAACAAGTTCATTGAAGAAAAAACAATCTGCTAATCCACGAGATGCGGCCCAATTTACTGCTTAGGAGAAGATCATGGGTTTGTTCGATAAACTGAAATCTCTGGTTTCCGACGACAAGAAGGATACCGGAACTATTGAGATCATTGCTCCGCTCTCTGGCGAGATCGTCAATATCGAAGACGTGCCGGATGTCGTTTTTGCGGAAAAAATCGTTGGTGATGGCATTGCTATCAAACCAACTGGCAACAAAATGGTCGCTCCGGTTGACGGCACCATTGGTAAAATCTTTGAAACCAACCACGCGTTCTCTATCGAATCCGATAGCGGCGTTGAGCTGTTCGTCCACTTCGGTATCGACACCGTTGAGCTGAAAGGCGAAGGCTTCAAGCGTATTGCTGAAGAAGGTCAGCGCGTGAAAGTTGGCGATACTGTGATTGAATTCGATCTCCCGCTGCTGGAAGAGAAAGCCAAGTCGACTCTGACTCCGGTTGTTATCTCCAACATGGACGAAATCAAAGAACTGATCAAACTGTCCGGTAGCGTGACTGTGGGTGAAACCCCGGTTATCCGCATCAAGAAGTAATTTTTGCCGCAGTGAAAAATGGCGCCGATGGCGCCATTTTTTTATGCTTCAGTCAGGGGCGGCAAAATCAATTCATCACTACCATGCTGCTGGGTATAGCGCATCACCTCCAGCACGCGTAAGCCCGCGCTATGTACCGCGTCAGTTAATTCCTTACCTTTCAACAAGCCACTAATAAGCTGGGCGCAAAACAGATCGCCTGTTCCTTTAAGGTCTGTTTTTACCCGAGAATGGGAAATGACATTCACGCTGTCGGCACTGACCACCACCACCTGCATCTCCTGATTTTCTTCGTTACCGGAGGCGCTGGTAACAACCACCCATTTTAATGTCTCTGAAAGCAGGCTTTTTGCAGCAGCAATGGCGCTGTCAAGATCGCGGCAATTTTTACCGGTCAGGATTTCCAGCTCAAAGATATTTGGCGTAATTCCCTGCGCCAGTGGCAACAAATATTGCCGATATGCCTCCGGAAGATCAGGTTTGACGTAGATACCGCTATCAATATCGCCAATCACCGGATCGACCATAATCAATAAGTCAGGATGATTTTCGCGTAATACAGTCAGCCACTCGGCAAGAATTTTGATTTGCGACGCGGTTCCCATATAACCTGTGGTGACAGCACGCAGCTGGCGCAGTGCATCGCGCTCCTGTAGTGCGCGTAAATAGCCGCTAAACCATTCGTCCGGAATCGCACCACCATAGAATGTGTCATAATGCGGCGTATTACTGAGCAACACGGTCGGCACGGCAAAGACATTCAGACCGTTCTGTTTAATAGCAGGCACGGCGATGCTGTTGCCTACGCTGCCATACACCACCTGCGACTGCACAGCGACAATATCCGCCTGCAACGCTCTGCTCTTATCGTTAAACAACAACAAACTACTCATTTAATTTTTCTCCTTGCCGATGATCCTCATCGCATCCCAACCGAAACTTTACCTGATTTTGGCAGTCAAATCGGCTATCACATAACAAGGATAAGGTAATTCAGTGAAGAAAATCATTTGTCTGGTCATTACGCTGTTGATGACACTCCCCGCTTACGCGAAATTAACTGCCCACGAAGAAGCCCGCATCAACGCCATGCTGGATGGATTAGCACAGAAAAAGGATTTGATATTTGTGCGCAACGGCGATGAACATACCTGTGATGAAGCAGTTTCGCATCTGAAGTTGAAGCTCGGCAACACGCGCAACCGCATTGATACCGCCGAGCAATTTATTGATAAGGTGGCTTCGTCATCATCGATTACCGGTAAGCCTTACATCGTGAAGATGCCCGGTAAGAGCGATGAAAATGCGCAACCGTTTTTACATGCGTTAATTGCGCAGACGGATAAAACGGTGCCGTCAAATCCCTGAGCCCTGGCTAAAGTGCTCCTCACCAAATACCCCGGTAGAAAGGTAGCGATCGCCGCGATCGCAGATGATCGCTACCACCACCGCGCCGGGGTTGGCTTTTGCCACGCGCAGTGCACCGGCAACCGCGCCACCAGAGCTGACGCCACAGAAAATCCCTTCGCGCACCGCCAGTTCACGCATGGTGTTTTCCGCATCGCGCTGATGGATATCCAGTACCTCATCCACCAACGAAGCGTTAAAGATGCCTGGCAGATATTCCGCTGGCCAGCGACGAATACCTGGAATACTGCTGCCCTCTTCCGGCTGTAGGCCAACAATCGTCACAGGACTGGATTGCTCGCGCATAAAACGTGAAACGCCGGTGATGGTGCCAGTTGTCCCCATGCTGGAGACAAAATGCGTGATGCGCCCACTTGTTTGCTGCCAGATTTCCGGCCCGGTGGTGGTGTAATGGGCGTAAGGGTTATCAGGGTTGTTAAACTGATCGAGTAGTTTACCTTCACCGCGATTAGCCATTTCAAGCGCCAGATCGCGCGCCCCTTCCATACCCTGTTCTTTGGTAACCAGAATCAGTTCCGCGCCGTAAGCCAACATCGCCGCACGGCGTTCCTGGCTCATGTTGTCGGGCATCAGCAATTTCATGCGATAGCCTTTCAGTGCCGCAATCATTGCCAGCGCAATCCCGGTATTGCCACTGGTGGCTTCAATTAACGCATCGCCCGGTTTAATCTCACCGCGTTTTTCGGCCTCGACAATCATCGAAAGCGCCGCACGGTCTTTTACCGACCCCGCCGGGTTATTACCTTCCAGTTTTAACCACACTTCACTGCCGTTATCCGGCCCCATCCGCTGCAACTTCACCAAAGGGGTATTGCCAATTGTTTGTTCTAATGTACTCACGATCTCTGCCCATACGTGGTGTTGCCTGATGCGACGCTGACGCGTCTTATCAGGCCTACAGGTTACAAAACCTTGCCATTAAAAAGCCCGGATCGCGGGAAGCGCCTCCGGGCGTTTAACATTCACTCAACCTATCAGGCGCTTTGCGCGAGAGCAAGTTCCTCATCGCGGGTTTCAATACGCTCGTCGCCGTTATACAGTCGCGCATGTTGCAGCCCGACGAACAAACGATCGCCGCGCACTGGCGCGTCATCCCCGCGCATCACCACGGTCAGCGGGTCTTCATACCACCCCAGCGGCTGCACCACTAATTGGGTGTAGTGGCCTTTCGGGCTGGCTTCCAGTACCTGGACCGGCAGTGGCGATTCAAGGCTGGTGCGGCGGCTGATATCCACTTCCCACGGGCGCAGGAAGAGATCCACCGGCCCCTGGTACGCAGGCGTGTAGCCCAGCGGCCAGCGATGTGCGCCAACGTGGAACTGCCCGCCGCGAATGGTGCCACGCAGACGGTTCACTTCGCCCATAAATTCGAGCACAAAACGGGTCGCTGGTTCTCGCCATACCTGATCCGGTTCATCGGCCTGTTCGATATTGCCCTGGCTCATCACCACTACGCGGTTGGCGACTTCCATCGCCTCTTCCTGGTCGTGGGTGACAAATACGCTGGTAAATTTCAGTTCTTCATGCAGCTGACGCAGCCAGCGACGCAGTTCTTTACGCACCTGCGCATCCAGTGCACCAAACGGTTCATCGAGCAGCAGAATTTGCGGTTCTACAGCCAGCGCACGCGCCAGCGCCACACGCTGTTTCTGCCCGCCGGAAAGCTGCGCCGGATAACGATCCGCCAGATGGGCAAGCTGGACCATTTCCAGCAATTTTGTCACTTTCGCTTTGATCGCCGCCGCATTCGGGCGCTCGCGACGCGGCAGCACCGTCAGGCCAAAGGAGATATTGTCGAATACCGTCATATGGCGGAACAGCGCGTAGTGCTGGAACACGAAACCGACTTTACGATCGCGCGCATGTAGGCGGCTAACATCCGTGCCATGAAAACGGATATGCCCGCTGGTTTGATGCTCCAGCCCGGCAATAATGCGCAGCAGCGTGGTTTTCCCGGAACCGGACGGCCCCAGTAACGCGACCATCTGACCAGAAGGAATATCCAGTGAGATATCGTTCAGCACCTGGGTGCGACCAAAAGACTTCTTAATCCTGGCAATCTCAATGCTCATGATGTTCCTCCTGCTGCGCGCGTTTTTCCTGATTTTCCAGGCGCCACTGCAACATACTCTTTAAAAACAGGGTGATAATCGCCATCAGCGTCAACAACGCAGCGGCGGTAAAGGAGCCGACGGTGTTGTAGTCCTGCTCCAGCAATTCAATTTGTAATGGCAGCGACAGGGTTTCTCCGCGAATCGAGCCGGAAACTACCGACACCGCGCCAAACTCGCCAATCGCGCGGGCGTTGGTCAGCACCACGCCATAAAGCAGCGCCCAGCGAATATTCGGCAATGTGACGCGACGGAACATCTGCCAGCCGGATGCACCGAGCAAAATCGCCGCTTCGTCTTCCTGGCTGCCCTGGCTTAACATCACCGGAACCAGTTCGCGCACCACAAACGGGCAGGTGACAAAAATCGTCACCAGCACCATCCCCGGCCACGAGAACATAATTTGCAGGTTATGCTCGTCGAGCCAACCGCCCAGCGGGCCGTTAGAGCCGTAGAACAGCAGATAAACCAGACCAGCAACTACCGGTGAAACAGCAAACGGAATATCCAGCAGCGTCAGCAGCAACTGACGTCCCGGAAAATCAAAACGCGTCACCAGCCACGCCAACAGAATGCCAAACACCAGGTTTACCGGTACGGCAATTAGCGCAATCATCACCGTCAGCCAGATGGCGTGCAGCATGTCCGGATCGGCCAGATTCTGTAATACCGGCATCAGCCCTTTGCTGAACGCCTGCACGAAGATATAAATCATCGGCACCAGCAGGATGAACGCCGAAACCAGCATCCCGATGCCAATCAGAAACCATTTGCCCCAGTTAATCGGGCGCGCGTCATAACGCTTCAATTGGGTAACTTCCGCCATTAATGACCTACCACACGCCGACCAAAGCGACTTTGCAGAGTGTTAATTGAGAACAGCAGCAGCAGTGATGCCGCGAGGATCACCGAGGCAATTGCGCTCGCCGCCGGGTAATCAAACTCCTGTAAGCGAACGAAAATCATCAGCGACGTCACTTCTGTTTTCCAGGCGATGTTCCCGGCGATAAAAATCACCGCGCCAAACTCTCCAAGACTACGGGTAAACGACAGCGCCACGCCCGCCACCAGCGCCGGAGAAAGTTCCGGCAGCACCACTTTGCAGAAACTCTGCCAGCGCGTGGCGCCGAGCGTTTCCGCCGCTTCTTCATATTCCGGGCCTAACTCTTCCAGCACCGGCTGCACGGTACGCACCACAAACGGAATGCTGGTAAAGGCCATCGCCACCGCAATCCCAAGCCAGGTGTAGGTGACTTTGATATCAAACTTCGCCAGCCATTCACCGTAAAAACCGTTTACGGAAAAGAGCGAGGCCAGCGTCAAACCAGCGACAGCCGTCGGCAGTGCAAACGGTAAATCCATCAGCGCATCAAGCAACGTGCGACCCGGAAAGCGATAACGGGTTAAGATCCACGCCATCAGCAGGCCGAAAACGCCGTTAAAAATCGATGCGACAAACGCCGACAGCAGCGTCACTTTATAGGCCGCCACCACCTGCGGGTTGGTGATCACTTCCCAGTACTGTGTCCAGCTCATCTCAGAGAGCTGCATCACCAGCGCGGAGAGCGGCAGCAGCAAAATCAGGCACACAAACAGCAGACTAGTGCCAAGGCTTAAGGTAAAGCCCGGCAGCACGCGTCTGGAGGCGACGGCAAACATCAGTTACGCCCCGCCGCTAACAGCTTGTCTAACTCGCCACCGCTGGTGAAGTGAGTTTTCATCACTTCCGGCCAGGAGCCAAACTTGTCTTCCACACGGAACAACTCGGTCTGCGGGAATTTATCTTTCAGTTTGGCCATGACTTCCGGGTTATTTACGCGGTAGTAATAGTCGGTGATGATGGTCTGCGCCTGTGGGCTGTAGAGCCAGTTCAGGTAGGCTTTTGCTGCTTTTTCCGTACCGTTGGCCTGCACGTTTTTATCCACCCACGCCACCGGGAATTCCGCCAGAATATTGGTTTTCGGAATCACCACTTCGAAGCCTTGCGCTTCATACTGTTTACGGATGTTGTTCACTTCCGATTCGAAGCTAATCAGCACATCGCCCAGACCGCGCTCGGCAAAGGTGGTGGTCGCGCCACGTCCGCCAGTATCGAACACTTCAACGTTTTTCAGAAACTGAGTCATAAACTGTTCGGTTTTGGCTTTATCGCCACCGTCAGCTTTGTCCGCTGCACCCCACGCGGCTAAATAAGTGTAACGCGCGTTACCAGACGTTTTCGGGTTCGGGAAAATCAGCTTCACGTCGGAGCGCACCAGATCGTTCCAGTCGTGGATATTCTTCGGATTGCCCTTACGCACCAGGAAGCCCATGGTGGAGTAAAACGGCGAGCTGTTATTCGGCAGGCGCGACTGCCAGTCCGCCGGGATCAGCTTGCCTTTATCGTGCAGGATCTGCACGTCGGTCACCTGGTTATAAGTGACAACGTCTGCTTTTAAGCCCTGCAAAATTGCCAGCGCCTGTTTTGATGACCCGGCATGAGATTGTTTTATCGTCAGTTTGTCGCCGCCGTTATCTTTTGCCCATTGTTGCTCAAACGGCGGGTTCAGGGCAGCAAACAGCTCGCGGGAGACGTCATAAGAACTGTTCAGCAGTTCCGTTGCCTGCACGTGGCCCGCCAGCAGCAGAGAAGCGACCAGCGCGAGAGAGTTCTTTTTCAGTAAGTTAACGGCCATTGCGCACCCTTATATATTTAATGACTTTCTAATAGCCATCATATTTATAACGGACGTGAAAGGAGTAACGGTTTTATATACCGTTTGGTGATTTGGAAGTTGAAAAGGGAATAAGAACCGGGTTCAAAACGAAATCCTCCCCACCCATGCAGGGAGGAAACAGAGGTGAATCAGATGCCGACGCTAACCGTTTCCGGCAACGTGCTGCCGCCATCAATCACATTCTGAGTACCGGTTAAATAGCTGGATTCATCGGATGCGAGGAAGGCAGCCAGTTCGCCCACTTCCAGCGGATCGGCAAGGCGACGCAGCGGGATTGCTTTCGCCATTTCCGTCAGCACCGATTCTGGATCTTCCGGATTCGACTGGCGGGCAATACTTTCCGCCATTGGCGTACGAACATAGCCCGGACAAATCGCATTTACGCGAATACCGGATTGCGCGTACTCCACCGCCAGCGATTTAGTCAAACCGACGATCGCCGCTTTCGTTAAGGCATACGCCGTTTCGCCCGGATCGGCCACCATATCGCCAGTGACTGAAGACATCATCACAATGCGGCCATCTTTGCGGGCAATCATCTCCGGCAGCACCGCCTTCGTGACGTTCCATACGCCTTTAATATTGATATCAATATGGAAATCGCGATCTTCATCGCTCATATCGAGGAAACTGCCCAGACGACAAACGCCTGCGTTATTCACCAGAATATCAATGCGCCCTTCTTTTTCCTTTGCGCGTTTGATAGCTGCGGCGACCGACGCCGGGTCACGAACATCGGCAACAACCGCCGTACAACGATGACCGCGACCACACAGTTCGTCCGCTAGCTTTTCAATCTCAGGGGAGATATCCAGCAAGATTAGGTTCGCGCCATGACGTGCAAAAGTTCTGGCAATTCCTTCGCCAATTCCCTGCAATGCGCCTGTAATCAGTGCTGTCTTGCCCGTGAGTTTACCCATTTTAATGCTCTCCTTGTTAATACAGAGCGTTACACTCCATTACCTCTGAAAATACAGGATAAACAAAATATTGCTGCGTATCAGCTCACTAATTAAGGAAAATCTCAATCCAGTTGCTGCTTTATGCATCACTTTAACCGTTGTGTCAGCTCACTACTGCGCTCAATCATTTTCAACGACTCCACATCATTGAGTTGCACCAGGCCAACAAACAGTAAATCGGTAACAGAATTTTGCGCTGTGCGGGTAGACATTGACGAGCTACGCCATTCGGTTTCGCCGGAAACGGTATCGATCGTGAAATGCGCCAGCCGCCGCAGCGGAGAGTCAGTCAGAGAAGTAATGGCAATCACCGTTGCCCCCTGCTTTCGTGCCGCTTCTGCGCACAAGACAATCTCTTTTTTACTGCCACTGTAAGAGATAGCAATTTGTACATCGCCTTTTTTCAGCGCCTGGGAAACCGTGGCTTGTACGTGCGTGTCGGCCTCACAGGCCACGCGATAACCAATTTTCATCAGTTTGAATGAGAGATCGCGCCCCACCAGCGCCGATCCGCCCAAACCGGTTATCTGAATAAATGGCGCTTTACTGATGACCTCAATGATTTTTTGCAGTCGCGTGTAATCGAGCAACGCGCAGGTCTGCTCCAGCGCCAGCTCTTTTTCGCGATTCAATTTACGCGCTATCACTTCCAGCGAATCATCACTGGTAATCGAACTGTGCAAATGCAACGCCGTGGCGTTTTTCTTCTCCCGGCTGGCGCTATATTCGCCAATTAACGCCATACGCAATTCGGTAAAACCTTGCGCGCCGAGTTTCTGAGCGAACTTCACAATACTCGACTGGCTAATACCGAGCTGTTTCGCCATATTTCGTGAAGAAACGGATTTCAGTTCGCTCACCCTGGCTTGCAAAAAGTCGGCTATTTTTTGCTCATTTTCAGTAAAGTCACTTTCTGCATTGCGTAATTTTGTCAGGTACAACATCTTCCACTCCCTCACCACATTCTGCGCGCAGCATAGCACACGGTTTTTGCCCTTTGACGCTCTTCACACTCTGCGATTTCAGACTCAATGATTCCTTTAAAACTAGCAAATCGAGATATATGATTCCATCAATCTGCAATTATTTGATTGTGAATACTAAGGTCACCACTGATGCAACTTGAAAAGATGATTACCGAAGGCTCGAACGCCGCCTCGGCTGAAATTGACCGTGTTTCGACGCTGGAAATGTGCCGGATTATCAACGATGAAGATAAAACCGTACCACTCGCCGTTGAACGCGTACTGCCGGATATCGCAGCGGCGATCGATGTTATTCATGCCCAGGTGAGCGGCGGCGGCCGTCTGATTTACATCGGTGCGGGAACCTCTGGTCGCCTGGGTATTCTTGATGCCAGTGAATGTCCGCCGACCTACGGCGTGAAACCGGATCTGGTGGTGGGTTTGATTGCTGGCGGCGAATATGCCATTCAGCATGCAGTGGAAGGCGCAGAAGATAGCCGAGAAGGCGGTGTTAACGATCTGAAAATTATCAATTTAACGGCACAGGATGTGGTGGTCGGTATTGCCGCCAGCGGTCGTACACCGTACGTGATTGCCGGGCTGGAATACGCACGCCAGTTGGGCTGCCGCACAGTGGGAATTTCCTGTAATCCGGGGAGTGCTGTTTCCACTACCGCAGAGTTTGCTATTACACCGGTTGTTGGTGCCGAAGTGGTTACCGGTTCTTCGCGAATGAAAGCAGGTACGGCGCAGAAACTGGTGCTCAATATGCTCTCCACCGGGCTGATGATTAAGTCAGGTAAAGTGTTCGGCAATCTGATGGTTGATGTGGTCGCCACCAACGAAAAACTGCATGTGCGCCAGGTCAATATCGTCAAAAACGCCACCGGATGTAGCGCGGAGCAAGCGGAAGCGGCATTGGTTGCCTGCGACCGCCACTGTAAAACGGCCATTGTGATGGTGCTGAAAAATCTCGATGCCACTGAAGCTAAAAAACGCCTGGATCAACACGGCGGCTTTATTCGAAAGGCTCTGGAAAAGGATTAACCCATGGCTAAAGAGATCAGCAGTGAACTTCTGAATACCATTCTTACCCGGGTCGGTGGCCCGGGAAACATCGCCAGTTGTGGTAACTGTATGACGCGCCTGCGTCTGGGTGTACATGACAGTTCACTGGTTGATCCCGATATCAAAACCCTGGAAGGCGTAAAGGGCGTCATTTTGACCAGCGATCAGGTACAGGTCGTTTTTGGGCCAGGCAAAGCGCATCGTGCCGCAAAAGCCATGAGCGAGTTGCTGGGTGAAGCGCCCGTGCAGGATGCTGCAGAAATCGCCGCCCAGAACAAACGTCAGTTAAAAGCCAAACAAACTTCCGGCGTACAACAATTTCTCGCCAAATTCGCCACCATCTTTACGCCGCTGATCCCCGGTTTTATTGCTGCGGGTCTGTTGCTGGGGATAGCGACACTAATCGCCACGGTGATACACGTTCCGGCAGATGCTCAGGGAATGCTGCCCGACGCGCTGAATTTTATGAAGGTGTTCAGCAAAGGCTTGTTCACCTTCCTGGTAATTCTGGTTGGCTATAACGCGGCGCAGGCGTTCGGCGGCACGGGCGTAAATGGCGCAATTATCGCCGCGCTCTTTTTACTTGGTTATAACCCTACTGCCACCACCGGTTACTACGCCGGTTTTCATGATTTCTTCGGTCTGCCCATCGATCCACGCGGCAATATTATCGGCGTGTTGATTGCCGCCTGGGCCTGCGCCCGCATTGAAGGCATGGTGCGCCGCTTTATGCCGGACGATCTCGACATGCTGTTGACCTCGTTAATCACTCTGCTGATCACCGCTACGCTGGCGTATTTGATCATTATGCCGCTGGGCGGCTGGTTATTCGAAGGTATGTCGTGGCTGTTTATGCACCTGAACAGTAATCCGCTCGGTTGTGCAGTATTGGCCGGGCTATTCCTGATTGCCGTGGTGTTTGGCGTGCATCAGGGCTTTATTCCTGTTTATCTGGCTTTAATGGACAGCCAGGGATTCAACAGCTTATTTCCCATCCTTTCGATGGCGGGCGCGGGCCAGGTGGGCGCGGCGCTGGCACTCTACTGGCGGGCGCAACCGCATAGCGCATTACGCAGTCAGGTACGTGGGGCGATTATTCCCGGTCTGCTGGGCGTTGGCGAACCGCTGATTTACGGCGTCACCCTGCCCCGCATGAAACCGTTTGTTACCGCCTGTTTAGGCGGCGCAGCGGGCGGTTTGTTTATCGGTCTGATAGCCTGGTGGGGTCTACCAATGGGCTTAAACAGCGCCTTTGGGCCGTCTGGTCTGGTGGCGCTGCCGCTGATGACTTCCGCTCAAGGTATCCTTCCGGCAATGGCGGTATATGCAGGTGGGATTCTGGTGGCATGGATTAGTGGGTTTATTTTCACCACACTCTTTGGCTGCCGTAACGTCAATCTGGACTGATTATGAAACGGACAATGCTCTATCTTTCTCTGCTGGCTGTCAGCTGTAGCGTCAGCGCCGCAGAATTCCCTGTTCTGACAGAAAGTTCGCCAGAGAAAGCAGGATTCAACGTCGAGCGGCTTAACCAGATGGAGAACTGGATTAACCAGCAGGTGAATGCCGGTTACCCAGGAGTAAACCTGCTGATTATTAAAGATAATCAGATTGTGTATCGCAAAGCCTGGGGCGCGGCGAAAAAGTACGATGGCAGCGTGTTGATGGCGCAGCCTGTAAAAGCCACTACCGATACGCTGTATGACCTGGCCTCAAACACAAAAATGTACGCCACTAACTTCGCCCTGCAAAAGCTGATGAGCGAAGGCAAGTTGCATCCTGACGATCTGATTGCGAAATATATTCCCGGGTTTGCCGATAGCCCGAGCGATACGATTAAAGGCAAAAACACGCTGCGGCTCGCCGACCTGCTGCATCACAGCGGCGGTTTCCCGGCAGACCCGCAATACCCGAATAAAGCCGTCGCGGGCGCGTTATATTCCCAGGATAAAGGCCAGACGCTGGAGATGATTAAACGCACGCCGCTGGAGTATCAGCCCGGTAGCAAGCATATCTACAGCGATGTCGATTATATGCTGCTCGGATTTATCGTCGAGTCAGTGACTGGCCAACCGCTTGACCGCTATGTTGAAGAGTCGATTTATCGCCCGCTCGGTCTGACGCACACCGTGTTTAATCCGCTACTGAAAGGCTTTAAACCGCAGCAAATTGCCGCGACGGAACTGAACGGCAATACCCGCGATGGCGTGATCCACTTCCCGAATATCCGCACCACCACTCTCTGGGGTCAGGTGCACGATGAAAAAGCCTTTTATTCGATGGGCGGCGTTTCCGGGCATGCAGGTTTATTTTCCAATACCGACGATATTGCGGTGTTGATGCAAACGATGCTGAACGGCGGTGGCTATGGCGATGTGCAGCTGTTCAGTGCAGAAACAGTGAAGATGTTCACCACCAGTTCAAAGGAAGATGCCACTTTTGGCCTCGGCTGGCGCGTGAATGGTAATGCCACCATGACACCAACATTTGGCTCGCTGGCAAGCCCGCAAACCTACGGTCACACGGGCTGGACCGGGACGGTGACCGTTATCGATCCGGTGAATCATATGGCGATTGTGATGTTAAGCAACAAGCCACATTCGCCAGTTGCCGATCCACAAAAAAATCCCAATATGTTCGAAAGCGGTCAGTTACCGATTGCAACTTATGGTTGGGTGGTTGATCAGGTATATGCGGCGTTAAAGCAGAAGTAGTAAAAAGGCCAGTCAGTTGTGTTACTGGCTGGCCTTTAATCATTGAATCAGAAACGCTTACAGCGCCATCAGCTTGTCCAGCGACGGCGCGAAGTAATAGCCGCCAGTGACTGGTTTGGTGAAACGCAACATTGCGTCACGTTTGCCATCGGTGTCGCCAAACATACTCAGCAGTTGCTGCTCAATGTTATGCAGACGTGCGCAATAAGCACAGAAGTACAGACCGTGCGTGCCGCTGGCGGTGCCGTACGGCAAGCTCTGGCGAACAATCTTCAGCCCTTTGCCATCTTCTTTCAGATCAACACGAGTCAGGTGAGAGGTTTCCGGACGTTCGTCGCCATCAATCTCTTCGTTAGCTTCTTTGGTACGGCCGATCATCATCTCCTGGTCGTGAACACTCATACGGTTGAGTTGCTTCAGGTTGTGTTCCCAGCGCTGCACAAACACATAGCTGCCACCTGCATCCACGCCGTCTTTAATGACCGCCACTTCGCGACGCGTCTCTTCACCTGCCGGGTTTTCCGTACCGTCAACAAAGCCGCTCAGGTCACGCTCTTCCACCCAACGGAAGCCGTGGATCTCTTCTTTCACTTCAATGCAGTCGCCGAAAGCTTCCATCGCCGCCTGGGCGACAGAGAAGTTTACGTCATGACGCAGAGAAAGAATGTGGATTAACACATCGAACTGAGTAGTCGGCGCAAGACCTTTGCCGTAGCCCGGAAAATCTTTCAGCTCTTCGGCACCAACGCCGCCGCTCAGAGCACGCCAGGTGTTGTTACCAAAGGCAACCACCGCACCAAGATGCGCGTCAGGGAATTTCGCTTCAAAAGTTGCCAGTTTGTCGGCAAATGTTTTACTGGCCGCACGCAGGGCGTCAACTTCCCCTTTAACGTTGGCTTCAATCCAAATCGCCGCGCGGCAATGTTCTGGCAAAATGCCACTCTGAACCTGAGACATTGTTCCTCCTGAAAATAAGAATGCCACGCAATCCGTGGCATTGTTGGGCGCTATTTTACGTGTTTTTTATGATTAGCGGTTTGCTCAGACGCAAATTAACGTCGCCAGATAATTTTACTGACTTTCCAGTTTTTCAGGGTATCATCCGAAGGCATTAGCCCTTCAGGACCACTCCATTCCCCGCTGAACTGGTAGCTAATATGTTGACTGCCTTCAGCTTTACATTCGACAGCACGATCATCATCACCGTCGGCTTTTTGACAATTGCCAAATGCTTTGCTGTAAAGGTCGCTAAACGGTGTACCGATTTTAACACCGGTGTCAGCAGGAATATTGCTATCTGAAACGTCAATGCGGCTGATTGTACCTTGATCACCATTGATGACCATCGCCACGCTGTCGCCTTTCATCACTTCAAAAAAGCGCACTACATTACCGTTAGCGGTTTTCATTCCGCTGCGCAGGCGATAATCACCATCAAGCGCATCGGCAATAGCTTGTTCTTGTAATGGTGTGGACGCCGTTAATTCACCCACGCCCTGCTCGCTCACTTTGGTAGATGAACCAAACCAGTTCCACGGATTAGCGGCAGACCAGTTAACTGACGACATAGTGGAACAGCCGGTCAGCATCAACGGCATAGCGCATAACAATAAACGCAGCGATTTCATGTCACTTCCTTTGGTTATTCAATAACGTTGCTTGGAGTGCGAATTTGCAAAAAAGTGCCGTTAGAGGCTGATGGCAAACACAAAATTGCCTGATGCGCTACGCTTATCAGGCCTACTCTTTCCTGCAATATATTGAATTTGCAAAATTTGTAGACCGAATAAGCCGTTCACGCCGCATCCGGCATAAACAAAGCGCGCCTCTGCGTTATTCTTTTTCTTCATTAAAACAGGCGCGTAAACGTCGGTTGGTCAAAAGCCAGATTAACGCCACAATATCCGCCACCACCAGCGCCAGGCCGATACCGCTCACTGATTCCCCATTCAGCCACAGCCACGGCTGCCAGCAAAGTAAAACGAGCTGTGCCAACAGCAACACAAAATAGAGCCCATGCCAAAAACGGGGAAACGTAGCCCGCCGACCGCTCAACAAAAACGCCAGCACCGCCGGAATGCCAGGAATCAACCCCAGCCAGAAATTATCGTGATCGGGATAAAACAGATTCAGCAACGCAGTTCCCTGCTCACGCGACGCACCGGCAATCACAAACAGCCCCCAGGTCCGCGCCTGTAGTAATAACACACACCAGAAGAGGAAAGGTAAACGCAGGCGTCCGTGCGCATCGTAATGGACAGGATGAAACTCAGTACTCTTCATCTTCAATCAAACGCTTGCCCAGATTCAGCACATCAGCGTGTTCATATCCCAGACGTTCATACATCCCAAGCACCATGTCGTTATCTTCCGGCACGTTGATCTGAATTTTCGGGCAGCCGCGGGCAATTAGCTTTTTCTCCAGCCGATTAAGCAACGCGTTAGCAATGCCGCGCCCGCGAAACTCCGGATGCACGCCAAGATAATAAGCAGACCCACGATGCCCGTCATAACCGCCCATCACCGTTCCCACCACTTCACCGTTCACTTCCGCGACCAGGAACAAACTGACGTCATGGTTCATCTTGCGCTCGATGTCCATTTCCGGATCGTTCCACGGACGCAGCAAGTCGCAACGCTCCCAAAGGGTGATGACCTCTTCGAAATCTTCCTGGCGAAATACGCGTATCTCCATGGTATTGGTTACCTTTTTGGGGGTTAAAAGGGTGATTATGGCGTGAACGGTTGAATTAGCCAATATCTGACGAAAATCGGTTGAAAAAGTGGCATAATGGCACGTTGTCATTTATTGAAATGAAAAGTAAAACAATTCTCACCAGCAAACCGTCGTAACGGATTACGCGATACGATATAACATCTGGAACTTCATTATTACAACTCAGGCCGTATGAGCACTTTTAAACCACTAAAAACACTCACTTCGCGCCGCCAGGTGCTGAAAGCCGGATTAGCTGCCCTGACGTTGTCAGGAATGTCACAAGCCATCGCCAAAGAAGAACCTTTAAAAACCAGCAACGGACACAGTAAGCCTAAAGCCAAAAAAGCCGGAGGTAAGCGAATAGTCGTTCTCGATCCAGGCCACGGCGGAATTGATACCGGGGCGATTGGCCGCAACGGGTCGAAAGAAAAACACGTAGTGCTGGCGATTGCCAAAAATGTCCGTTCCATATTGCGCAATCATGGCATTGATGCGCGGCTGACGCGTTCTGGCGATACGTTTATTCCACTGTACGATCGCGTTGAAATCGCCCATAAACATGGCGCTGACCTGTTTATGTCAATTCACGCCGACGGCTTTACCAACCCAAAAGCCGCTGGTGCATCGGTCTTTGCCCTCTCTAACCGTGGCGCAAGTAGCGCGATGGCAAAATATTTGTCGGAACGCGAAAACCGTGCTGATGAAGTCGCCGGGAAAAAGGCGACCGACAGGGATCACCTATTACAACAAGTGCTGTTTGATCTGGTGCAAACAGATACCATTAAAAATAGTCTGACACTCGGCTCGCACATTCTAAAGAAGATTAAGCCGGTGCATAAACTACACAGCCGCAACACCGAACAAGCGGCATTTGTGGTGTTGAAATCACCGTCTGTTCCTTCGGTGCTGGTGGAAACTTCGTTTATCACCAACCCGGAAGAAGAACGGCTGTTAGGCACGGCGGCGTTTCGTCAGAAAATCGCCACAGCGATTGCTGAAGGCGTGATCAGTTATTTCCACTGGTTTGACAACCAGAAAGCACACTCGAAAAAGCGGTAAGTTATGAAACCCGACGCACACCAGGTTAGACAGTTCCTCCTCGACCTTCAGGATACAATTTGCCAGCAACTGGCCGCCGTAGATGGCGCAGAGTTTGTCGAAGATAGCTGGCAACGCGAAGCTGGTGGCGGTGGGCGTAGTCGGGTGTTGCGTAATGGCGGTGTTTTCGAACAGGCGGGCGTCAACTTTTCTCACGTCCACGGCGACGCAATGCCCGCTTCCGCCACCGCTCATCGCCCGGAACTTGCCGGGCGCAGTTTCGAGGCGATGGGCGTTTCTTTGGTGGTGCATCCGCATAATCCGTATGTTCCCACCAGCCACGCCAATGTGCGCTTTTTTATTGCCGAAAAACCGGGTACCGCTCCCGTCTGGTGGTTTGGCGGCGGCTTCGATTTAACCCCTTTCTATGGCTTTGAAGAAGATGCCATTCACTGGCACCGCACCGCCCGCGACCTGTGCCAGCCGTTTGGCGAAGATGTTTATCCACGCTACAAAAAGTGGTGCGACGATTACTTCTACCTCAAACATCGTAACGAGCAGCGCGGCATTGGCGGGCTGTTCTTTGATGACCTGAACACGCCAGACTTCGACCACTGTTTCGCCTTTATGCAGGCGGTAGGCAAAGGCTACACCGACGCATACTTGCCGATTGTTGAGCGACGTAAAGCGATGGAATACGGCGAGCGCGAGCGTAATTTCCAGCTCTACCGTCGCGGTCGTTATGTCGAGTTCAACCTGGTCTGGGATCGCGGCACGCTGTTTGGCTTACAAACCGGCGGGCGCACTGAATCAATCCTGATGTCAATGCCACCGCTGGTACGCTGGGAGTACGATTATCAGCCGGAAGAAGACAGTCCGGAAGCGGCGTTGAGTGAGTTTATTAAGGTCAGGGATTGGGTTTAATTTATTTTACTCCTGGCAGTTGAATGTTATTTACAAGCTGCCAGAAGACACAATTATTAATATGGATTAATTAATGCAAGGAACGCCCCAATGACTGACCGTATTCCCTGTAAAAGCCCCGCTTGTACATCAACCATTCTGCCACAAACCGCGGCGCGCACCGGTGGGTTTTGCATGCCCTGCGTTCAGGCCCAACAGCAGCGCGAGCACGATGAATATATCAGGAAAAACAAAAAGATCGTGAATGCGTTTGCAGGGTTAAGCGATCCGGTTGCCATGCTGAAATTAGTTCACCAGCCGAGAAAATTCAATGCGTTAATCGACTGGACTCCCTGCCCCGTTCCCACCAATGTCCTGTATCAACAACTGACCGCCGATCAAGCGCAGCAGATGGCTGATTACGCCACAGAACGCTTTGCATCTGGTGAATATAAGCTCGCTCAGGAGATTTGGCTTTGTCTGGCGGCATTTACCCAGGCAAATCTGGATGCGTATTTCAGAGAATGGATCTCTTACGATGATTTGGATAGTGATTCTTACATGCCTTTCCACCGCGCCCCCACGGATATTCGCGATACGCTACTAGAACGGGTTGAGGATGATGCAGACAACAGAAATTGTATTCTGCAATGTCTGGCATGGATTGGAGATGATGTTGTCGTTGAGCGTTTTGCCCGCTGGCGTCATAGCCCGCCGCCGTGGCGCAGTTCACTTTACATCGCGCCTGAAGAATATGCGTTTGAGGCCGGTTGGGAGCTAACCGCTGAAGGGCAAAGGCGTAATCTCTATTTTCCTCAATGTTTTCATCTGGAAATGAAAAGCACCGGGTCTTGCGAAGCTTTGCGTGTAGCAGATGAACGCAGCGATACCTGTCCAAATTGCGCATTGCCCCTGACGAATCTTTTCGACGTTGACCTGAAAGCAATTGGCCTTAGCGATAACGGCAAGTTTCGCGTCGTGACTTGTGAATGTTGCACCGCCTACAGCACCGTTTTCGGCTACATGGACTCACTGGGTAACGCTCATTTGTCTGCAAAAAATATCCCACCGGCCTGGCTGCCGGATGATGTATCTGAATGGCGTCGGCTACCGATAAACAGCATGAGACGGGGAAACCTTCGACCACCGTTATTTGCCGCAGACCAATTTTTACCTGTTTCTTTCTCGCAAATTGGCGGGCATCCAACCTGGATTCAGGACGCGAAATATCCTCACTGCCCGGAATGCTCCCGCTCAATGACGTTTCTTGCGCAACTGGATTATGCCGATATTGAACAATACAGCGAAGGGATAATTTACGCATTCATCTGCTCGGAGTGCCGGACAACAGCGACGTCTTATCAGCAATCGTAGGCATTATTTATTGCGAGCGACAAAGGAAGCGATTAAAAATGTCAGACACATCACATAAAGAAAGTAAATGGTACCCTCATCTGGATATGAGTTTTCTGGGGTGCGTGCTGGCATTTGCCCTGGAAATTTATTTTGAAGAGCACATTTTTATTCCCCATGGTGGTGGAGCAAGTTTCGGGTTGATAGCACTCATCGTTATTAATTTTATGACTATCCCGGTAGTAATCGTGGTAACAACATTATTTTGTTATTTATTTGAAATTTCGCGAAAGCGCGTAAATCGTATTTTGATATTTTTGTTGGCATGTATTTTGACAATTGCCGGTTTGTTTATCGCATATCCCGTCGGGCAATAAAAAACTTAGCAGCTCAATATAATTTGTAACTTCACTATTGGCCGGATCAAACACCCTCCCCATCCGGCCCTCAACCTCCCCCCAATTCCTGCATCCGCTGATGCAACGTCAGTGACGGTTTTTCGGCAAACAGTTGCTGATAATCCGTGGCAAATTGCCCCAAATGCCAGAATCCCCACTGCATGGCGGCGTCTTTTACCGTTGTGCTCTGCGACCACGGGCTTATCAGTTCGCGACGTACGGCGTTCAGACGGATGCGTTTCAGCCACGCGTTCGGGCCAATGCCTAAAATAGCGTGAAACGCGTTTTGTAAGGTGCGGCGGCTGACATGCAGTTGATTGCACAAATCCAGCACTGTTACCGGTTCGGACATGTTTTCCAGCACATATTCACGGGCGCGGAAAAGCAAACGACGGTAACTCTGATGACTAATGCTTTCCGCCGTCACCATTGGCTGCGCTTCTTCCAGCATCGTCCCCATCGCCAGCAGCAAGTTATCGCCAAGCACTTTACGCACCGCAGGCTGATGCAAATTCTCCGGGTTCTCGCAAAATGTCGCCAGCGCCTGTTGGACAAAGCCCCACAGCGCGGCTTTATGCTGCTCTTTCACTTCCAGCGCCGACTGGTTACGTAACATATGCAGCACCCTTTCCGGGTTATGCAAAAAGTTAGCCTGCCGGGTAATGACATCTTCAGAAAGCACTACGCCAAGGATCGTGTAATCGTCAGGCGTACTTAATTCGAACTCGGTGCCGCCAGGGCGCGTGGCAATTTCTGCGCTTCCCAGACATTGCGATCCAATAAATCCCTGTTCACCGCGCGTCGCCGGAATACCAAACCAGAACGAGTTCGGCCAGACCAGACACGACTGACGCAGCGCCAGACCGGTGTATTCACGGAAAACCTGAATATCATCAAGCAGGATTTCCGTAAATTCACCATGAAACTTGCCCGGATGCAGCTGATCGTAAATCTGCTGCCAGGCGGTAATTGTCAATGCATGTTCATAAACATCCGTTGTCTGTCGTTGATGAACATTATCCACTTCAACCTTCGGCGTGAGCTTCAGGTTTTCGGGTAAGGGTTCATGATAAAGATGGTGCAAATTGGCTGTACGGGTCTTTTTCATGATGTTAATGCCGGGCGTTACATAACGCCCGGCACCTCCGACAGGTTAATGGGGCTTAAGACGATAACGACTACTGCGTTTACGTAACGTCCCGGCAGAAAAGAACTGTTCCAGCGCATTTCTGGCTTTATCCAACGGCCAGCCAAAGTGGGCAGCGACTTCTCCTGCCGTCATTCCCTGACGTACTGATGTTAACAGCGCCAACAACTCGTCGGCAGATTCCGCGACGATCGCTGGCGCGTCAGCTTCCTTTTCCGGCTCCTTCACAGGTTGCTTCGGCTGGCGTTTAAAGCCGCCAATCAGCCACTGGGTGTCATCATCTGGCCGACCGATTTCCTTACGGCTGATTACACGCCCGGTACGCATCGCAGCAGCACAACCTGCGTCCAGCGCCGCACGACACGCCGCCAGATCGCCTTCCACCACCAGCGTCAACCTACCAGGGTCAAGCACTTCATGACTGAGCAGGCGCACGTTGGCCGCTTTCAGCATGGCATCTGCCGCATCGATTGCGGCGACCATGCCGTCCACTTCCAGCAATCCCAGTGCATTGATCATCGGCAACCTCCGTTACGCACGCTGGATTGGATTACGCGCGATTTCCAGCACAGCATCAGTAAAGGCGTTACAGGCCGCTTTACACGCTGCCTGGCTACCGGTTAAAAATGCCGCCGAGTAGTTGGTTTCTGACGGCGGTGGTACATAGGTCACCAGCTGCACGTCGGCAGATTTTAACGCTGCATCAATGCCGTAGGTCGCTTCCAGCGGCGGCGCCACCAGATACGCCATCGGATCGCCAAGTGTGATCCCGGCGGTTGATGAGAGATAAGAACCGGTACGCGAAACCACATGTGCGAGGAATGCCGTATCTTGCGCATCGTTGGCCCACTGGAACGCCGCGCCATTTTCAATATGCGCAACCATTGCATCCAGACCGGCACGCACTTCCGCCGGGTTTGGCCCACCAAGCATAATCAACACTTCACCGGCAGTCGGTGACGGACCGTGCGCCGCTCCCGCATACAGCGAGCGGCCATAAACCACTTCCACCATCGCCTGTTTGGTCGCTTCGTCAGCCGCAATGTAGGTTACGTCATCGGAGTCGGCTGAAATCAGACCGAGGCTACGAATATGCGGCAGTAATTTCAGTTCACGCGCAAAATCGGCGTTAACGGAGGCAATCACCCGCATGGCGGTGACCGACGGTCGAATCAAATCTAAAGCTGGCATGATGCCTCCTTAACGGGTCATGTTGATGCCGGATGCTTTCTGCTCCAGCATACGTTTCGCCAAATCCACAATGACTGCTGCGGCTTCAACCGGCGGTGTGCCGCCCTGGTGAATGTTAGAGATACAGGTGCGATCGGCCTCAACGGTGGTTGCCATACGCGGCGAGTAAACGGCGTAGCAGGAGAGGCTTTCTGACTGCCCCAGCCCCGGACGTTCACCCACCAGCAGGATCACCACTTTCGCGCCGAGGATCTCACCAATCTGATCTTCAATCTTCACGCGCCCATATCGAACAAAGAACGGTGTGCCGACTTTCAGCCCGGCCTGTTTCAGGCCCGCCATCAGCGGCGGCAGGATCTCTTCGTAGTTCACGGTAATAGCGTCAGTAGACAAGCCATCGGAAATAACGACCTGCACGTCCGGATTGGCGACACACTGCGCTTTCAGCGCTTCAACAGCTTCTGCACACAGGCGGCGGCCCATATCCGGGCGAGTCAGGTAGAGATTTTTGTCGCTAATTTCAGAGCGGACTTCCAGCAGGCCCTGGGCTTTTACCCACTCTTCCGGCACTTCTTTCAGTACGGTGTCTTTCGAACGAGAGTGATCGGCCAGGAAACGCAACAGCGCCTGGGTACGCGGACGCGGACCGGCACGACCGGTACACACGCGGGCCACAGTACTACGGCGCAGTTCTGTTAATACGTCTGCGCGATGCGGATTTTCTACGCCAATCCACGCTTTTGCTTCAGCGGAACCTAAATCCAGCGTGCAGCTTTCAGAGGTCACCGGTGCCGCACAGGTTGTGGTGGCGCATTTTGCTTCTGACGGCGCGGGGGCCGCTTGTCCCATTGACGCCATCACGCTGCGTACAATTTCTTCAATCTGTTTTTGATCCATGATGTGTTATCTCCGCGTCATCAGAAGAACAGTGACGGATCGCCCGCCCGTTTGGTCAGGCGACCGTTTGCCATAATGCCCATGCTTTCCAGCCAGCGTTCAAACTCCGGTGACGGGCGCAGGTTGAGTAACTGACGCACAGTAGCGGTGTCGTGGAACGCCGTGGTCTGGTAGTTGAGCATGATGTCATCGCCGAGCGGCATGCCCATGATGTAGTTGCAGCCTGCGGTGGCGAGCAAAATCATCAGGTTTTCGTTGAGGTTCTGGTCAGCATCTGCGTGGTTGGTGTAGCAGCAGTCACAGCCCATCGAGATGCCACTCAGCTTGCCCATGAAGTGATCTTCCAGACCCGCGCGGATAATCTGCCGGTCGTTGTAGAGATACTCCGGCCCAATAAAGCCGACCACGGTGTTGACGATAAACGGATCGTAATGACGCGCCAGCCCATAATTACGTGCTTCCATCGTCACCTGGTCAGCGCCGAAGTTCGCGCCAGCGGAGAGCGCAGAACCTTGTCCTGTTTCGAAGTAGAGGCAGTTTTCCCCGGCAATACGGTTGAACTCCGCGCCCACTGCGCGCGCTTCGTCGAGCATCGCCAGCTCCACGCCAAACTCTTTCAGCCCTTTTTCGCTGCCGCAAATACTCTGGAAAATCAGCCCGCCCGGTGCGCCGCGACGAATCGCTTCAATCTGGGTGGTGACGTGCGCCAGTACGCAGCCCTGAGTCGGAATGTTGAACTTGTCGATCACGCCATAGATGGTATCCAACACGCGGCTTAAGTTTTCCACGTCGTCCGTCACTGGGTTAACGCCGATCACCGCATCGCCCACCCCGAAGGAAAGCCCTTCATAGATTTGCGCGGCGATACTCTGCACATCGTCACGAGTGTCGTTTGGCTGCAAACGCGCGCTGAAGGTGCCAGGAATACCGATGGTGGTATTGGCCTTTTTGATAATTGGCATTTTCTTTGCGCCGTAGATCAGATCCGCGTTAGAGCAAATCTTCGCCACCGCCGAGACCACTTCCGAGGTCAGCCCTTTGCGGGTAAAGGCAATGTCATCCACGCTGGTTTCGTCACTCAGGACGTACTCACGCAGCTCGCTGATGCTCCAGTTTTTAATCTGGTTGTAGGCCGTTTCGTTAACGTCGTCCTGAATCAGGCGCGTAACGCAGTCTTCTTCATAGGAAATCACCGGGTTATTGCGGATATCCGCCACCGTCATTTCCGACAGCACCTGTTTGGCTGCCACGCGCTCCTGCGAACTTGCCGCTGCAACGCCCGCCAGCACATCCCCCGAACGCAGTTCGTTGGCTTTTGCCAGCACCTCTTTTACATCCTTGAATTGATATACATTGCCGAACAATGTGGTCTTTAGTTTCATAAGTCGTTCCCTCAAGAAGGAAATGCGAGTGATTTCACCGTCACCGGCACAACCGATCCGCCAAAAAGAGGCGTACCAATGTCGATATAGTCCCCCGCGCGGACAATCACTTCGTCAATGACTGCCAACGGGAGTTGTTGTAGCTGTGGGCGCAACAACATGCCCAGAGCTTTACCAAAGTCCTGCCCGGCCACCACCAGCAGGGGATGCGGATTCGGAAAACGCGCGACGAAATCGACCAGCGCGTTGATGACCGTCAGTACCGCGGCGTAACGCACAGGCAGCGAGGCGGGAAGCGCCAGCACGTACGCATCAGTTTTGGGATCCAGATCGAGCTGAATCAGCGCCTGTTGCCAGGCATTCACCAGATCCGTTTCATCAATCGGGATCGCCACTGGCAAATTGCGCAGCGGCAGTTGTACGCCCTCCAGCCAGATAGTGCTGCCAGAGAGCGAAAGGGTATGCGCGCCCGCACCAATTACCGTGGCGCGCACGGTTTGCGCCGGAAACTGCACGTTCATCTCACGCAGGCGCGGATGGTCATGCAGCGCCGTTGCAAGCAGCGGGCCAATATCGGCAAAACAGAACGGGTCGGCAGGCTGGTGGCGATAACATTCGCCCACACCGCCAGAAAGCGTAATGATTTCGGGCGTAACACCTGCGGGCAGCAAACCGGTTTGCATCAATGCCTGCGCGAGCGGCGAGAGCGTTCCGTCAATCACTTCGACAATCAGCGCCGCCATCCGTCGGGTAACCTGCACCAGCTGCGCGCCTGTCAGCAAACGGACGTCGGTGTCTGCGCCGAAGCACTCATCCACAATCATCTGTCCCGGTTTATGGGCGTACACCACGCGTCCCTGACTGTCGGTTTCCAGCAGCCGCCCGCCGACGTTCAGGCAGGCAGTTCCGCTGATTTTTCCGGCATCGAACAGCGCGTAGTTCGCCGTGCCGCCGCCGATGTCGATATTCAGGACCCGACATAACCGTTGTTCAGAGAGGGTTTGCGCCCCGGCACCGTGACCGGCAATCACGGATTCGAGATGCGGTCCGGCGCTGGCGACCACAAAATCGCCCAGCGACTGGGAGAGCGTCATTACCGCCGGACGGGCATTGCGGGTTTTCGCGCTTTCGCCGGTGATGATGATGGCGCCGGAATCGACGCTTTCTGGCGCGATGCCTGCGGCCTGATATTGCTCGAGGATTAAGGTTTTCAGTTCCGCTTCTTTTAATCCGCCCTGTTTGTCGACAGGAGTAAAGAACACCGGGCTTTGCCAGCTAATTTCGCGTTTGATAAATTCGTAGCGCGGCACCTGCGACACCGCAGCACGGTTAACCAGCTCCAGGTGGGAGAAGATCACCTGGGTGGTGGTGGTGCCGATATCAATACCGACGCTCAGTAGCTGGCGAGTGTTCACGATTGCGCCTCCGCTTCGGTTTTAGCCGTAGTCGCATCTTCTTTTGGCACCAGCATCATCGCCACGCCAATCGCCGTTACACCGCCAATCAGCTTGCCGACAATCATCGGGAAGATCATCGCGTTCATGTTGGCAGCCGCGAAGCCTAAGTGGTCGCCCAGGGCGAAGGCTGCAGAAACGGCGAAGGCGCAGTTGATGACTTTGCCGCGGGTATCCATCTGCTTCATCATGCCGAACATCGGGATGTTGTTAGCAAGCGTTGCCACCATGCCTGCTGCCGCGATATTGTTCATATTCAGCACTTTACCGACGCTCATTAGCGGTTTTTCAAACCAGCGGGTGAGCAGCAGCACCATCGGATACGCCCCCAACAGTACACAGGAGATCGAACCGATCACTTCTATGGCGCGCATCACTTCGCCTGGTTTATCGCCAGGGGTCATGAAGATCGGATCCAGACCGGGGATCAGTTCCCAGCCAAGCAGGAATTTCACTACCGCGGCCGCAAGGCCAATGGTGATTAATGCAACGAGGAATTTGGCGAAGATCTGGAAGCCGTTGATCATTTTTTCCGGGATGAATTTCAGCCCCAGCGCCACCAGCACCGCGACGATAAGTACCGGGATCATGTTCATCAGGATCAGCGCAAAGGTGAATTCCACCGGTTGGCCGTTGATCTGCACGCCGGAATACATCGCCACCAGGCCACCGGCAATACAACCAATTGGAATAGTCACAATGCCCGCCAGCACACCGAGCGCCAGGTAACGACGGTCAGAAGGTTCGATAATGCCGAGCGCCACCGGAATGGAAAACACAATCGTTGGCCCCATCATCGACCCGAGAATTAACCCAGAGTATAGCCACGCTGCTACATCGCCGCCCGCCAGCTCTTTGGCGAGGAAGAAGCCCCCCATATCGCACGCCAGCAGCGTTCCGGCGAACATTGACGGGTTGGCGCCGAGCATTTCGTAAACGGGGATAATCACCGGCCCGAGTACGTGGGCCAGTACCGGTGCCAGCGCGGTCATACCAACCATCGCCAGCCCCAGAGCGCCCATTGCCATAAAACCTTCCTCGAACTGGCCGCCGGCTCCTTCGATACTTTTACCGAACTTACCGAGGAAACGAGCAGAACCGCCGAACTGCGACAGGATCCTGTCTACGGCAGCTATCAGCATAAAGAACATCATGATGTACATGATGATTTCGTTAATTCCCATCGCCTTTACTCCCTGTTAGTTGTTATTTATTGGCGGATGCGGCGTGAACGCCTTATCCGCCCTACATGTCCAATCCCGTAAGCCGGATAAGACGCGCCAGGCGTCGCATCCGGCATTTATTGCGCCGCTGCGTACAGGCCGACAATCTGTTCCAGGCTGGCAGTACGCGGATTACTGCGCAGACAAATATCTTCCAGCGCGGCCTGCGCCCATGCACCGTAATGCGCAGATGTCGCACCAACATCGCCCAGCCGTTTACCGATCCCAACTTCCGCAATCAACTCGCTTACCGCATTAATAGCGTCACGATCGTCCGATTTTTTAGTTCGCAGCGCCCTACCTATCTGACTAAAACGTTCGCGGCAGACCATCCGGTTAAATTCCATCACCGTTGGCAGCAACATGGCGTTCGCCAGACCGTGCGGAATATGCAACGCCGCCCCCGGCTGATGCGCCATCGCGTGGCATAACCCAAGCCCAGCACTGGAAAACGCCATACCCGCCATGCACGAGGCGAGCAACATGCTCTCGCGCGCCGCCAGGTCATGCCCGTAACCCACCGCTTTCGGAAGCGATTGACCGATCATCGCAATAGCGCCAATCGCCAGGCTGTCGGTAAACGGTGTGGCGTTCAACGCGCTATACGCTTCAATGGCGTGAGTTAGCGCATCGATGCCAGTCATCGCCGTAACGTGTGACGGCACGCCTTCGGTCAGCGCAGCGTCGAGAATCGCCACATCCGGCATCAGCGAGGCATGTGCTAACACCTGCTTGCGCCCGCTCACTGCGTCGATAATCACTGTTACGTTGGTAGTTTCAGAGCCGGTTCCGGCGGTCGTTGGAATGGCAATCAGCGGCAGACGCGGTTGCAGAACGCTGGTTTCTGACATTTCTGCCAGCGTGCTATCAGGGTTCGTCACCAGCAACGCCACGGCTTTCGCTGCATCCAGCACCGAGCCACCGCCAAACGCGATCACGCCGTCACAACCTGATTCACGCAGTTGCGCCACGGCTGCACACACGTCAGTAATGCACGGTTCGCCCACCGGACATGGCCAGAGCGTCATGGCGATGCCTTTTACGGCCAGGCTGCGCATCAGCCCGGTGGTCATCCCCGCCTGATGCAAAAAGCTGTCGGCCATCACGAACAGATGTTTCAGCCCACGCATTTGCGCTTGCTGTCCGCAACTGCTCACCGCGCCCGGACCGCAAAGCGTCACCGGTGGAACACTAAATGTTTTTACCCGTTGCAGATTCAGGGTATCGAACGCCTGAAAGAGCGCGGTCTGCAATTCATTTTGCATATAGCCCCTCCGCTTTCTCTCGCCCGCTACTGGCGATCGCCAGCGGGGTCATAAACAAACTGTGCTGCGGTAAATGCACCTGTAACGCCGGGAATTGTTTGCGAAACAGTTCCGCCACGCCCGGTTGCATACAGGAGCCGCCTGCCAGCCATAAATCAGTAATGCCCTGCCCCGCGATATGCCGGGCGACAATGTCCGCCATTTTTTCGTACACCGGTTTCACCGCAGGCCAAATCTCTTCACCGTGACCACGCTTGTACTGCTCCGCCTCTTCCAGCGAAATACGACGATTTCCGGCAAGGGTCAGAGAGATGTGATGCCCGCCAGTGGCTTCATCCGCCGAGTAAGTCACTTTGCCCTGCTTCACGATGGCAATACCGGTAGTACCGCCGCCGATATCCACTACACCTGCATTGTCCAGTTGCAGCAGATCTGCCACCGCCGTTGGCTCATCCAGCACATGGCTCACTTCCAGTCCGGCAGACTCCAGCACATTGATGGAAATACGCGGGTCAGTACCAGGAGGAAATGACGTCGCCGCATGGCTAAAACGGCGACCGAATTGCTGCTCGAGGGTATCGAGATGGCGACGAACAATGGTGACTGCGCCGAAGAAATCCCAGACGATGCCGTCGCGGACTACATCGGCCCAGTCGAGGCATACCGCCACCGGCTGACCGTCGCTGTCGACGACCATCGACACCACATCGCAGGTGCCCAGATCCACCCCCAGCCACAGCGGAGATTCCGTCGCGGCGGGCGTCTGGTTACACAGCGTTGCCGCCGTTTGCAGACGTGGAGTGAGCCATTGTTCGTCGTGCGCCATCGGTTACTCCTTAAACAATGCGAAACGCATCGACTAATACACAGCGACGCAGTCGGACAAACGTCCGTGCGCTAGTTACACCTTCACCGGTTGGCGTAGTGATGGTCATCGTGGTCCAGCCTTCACCGCCCAGCCCCAGCCCGGCAATGCACGGCCCGTTCTTGACGAAAATGCTGGTATCAATGGCGTTCGCCATCTGGTTCATGTTCTCGATATTGCGCGAGTGCATTGCCGCCGTGTGGTGGCAACCGCCTTCCAGTTTCACCGCCAACGCAATGGCATCCGCTACGTTGGCGACGCGCACGACGGGCAGCACCGGCATCATCAGTTCGGTAACAGCAAACGGATGTTCTGCGGTGGTTTCTACAAACAGCAATCGCGTTTCATGCGGGACGTTCAGGCCGATTGCCGCCGCGATCTTCGCTGCGTCACGACCCACCCAGTCACGGCTGACGGTGCCTTTTCCACGCTCGTCGATATTTTTCAGTAATACCGGTTGCAGCTGCTGCGCCTGCTCTGCGGTCAGTTTCACCGCGTGCTGGCCTTCCATCAGACGCATCAGTTCATCGGCCACGCTATCGACAACAATCAGTACCTTTTCATCGGCACAAATGATGTTGTTATCGAAAGAAGCGCCTTTGACGATGGACTGGGCTGCGCGGGCAAGGTCGGCGGTTTCATCCACCACTACTGGCGGATTACCGGCACCTGCGGCAATCAGGCGTTTATTGGTATGTTTACGCGCCGCTTCCACCACCGCTTCGCCGCCGGTCACCACCAAAAGGCCGATGCCTGGAAACTTGAACAAGCGTTGCGCGGTTTCGATATCCGGATTGGCCACGGTAACCAGCAAGTTTTCCGGCCCGCCTGCGGCAACAATCGCCTGGTTGAGCAGCGTAATCGCCCGCTGGGAGACTTTTTTCGCCGCCGGATGCGGGGCGAAAATAACGCTGTTACCCGCCGCAATCAGGCTGATGGCGTTATTAATTACGGTTGCCGCCGGGTTAGTGGAAGGCGTCACCGAAGCCACCACGCCCCAGGGCGCGTTTTCAATTAAGGTCAGGCCGTTGTCGCCCGTCAGCACCTGCGGAGAGAGGCACTCAACGCCTGGCGTACCGCGCGCCTGGGCGACGTTTTTGGCAAATTTATCTTCAACGCGGCCCATGCCGGTTTCACTGACGGCAAGTTCCGCTAAATTTCTGGCGTGTTTTTCGCCTGCTTCACGAATAGCGGCAATGGCTAACTGGCGCATTGCCACGCTTTTTAACCCTTGCTGGGCAATTTTGGCTGCCGCAACGGCGTCATCCAGGGAAGCGAAAACGCCCATCTCATGAACGGCGGTGGGCGGCGTGTCACTGCTTTGCATTTTCAGCAGTACCGCTTTCACCACCTGTTCAATATCCTGTTGATTCATGATGTTCTGCCTTATTTGTGGAAAATAACCTGACCGCCAGACACCACCTCATCGACGATGCCAATCACGCATAGATCGACCGGAGATGTTTCACTTTTGTGCGCCTGGCGGGCGGAACTGCCACTCACCAGCAACACCCACTCCCCGGTTCCGGCGCCAATATTGTCGATGGCAACGGCACACTGCCCGTCAGGATTACCTTGTGAGTCAATCATTTCCACCATCAGCAATTTGTCATGCGCCAGTCCGTGATGGCGTACGGTACAAACAATTTGTCCAGTGACGACTGCCAGTTTCATACCCGCCTCCGTGGCGTATTTCAGGTAAAAGCTCCCCCTACCCTCCGCGGAAGGTAAAATGAAAAAGGAGAGAGCGTGACGCCCGAGTCGACGTCACACAGGGTGATTACAGGTTGCTGCTGTCGCCTTTCAGGCCGATCGGGAAGACTTCTTCCAGGTCGCCGTGAGGACGCGGGATAACGTGTACGGATACCAGTTCACCGATACGCTGTGCCGCTGCGGCACCTGCATCAGTCGCGGCTTTACAGGCGGCAACATCACCGCGAACCATGGCAGTACACAGGCCGCCGCCAATCTGCTTAACACCAACCAGTTTGACGCGCGCAGCTTTCACCATCGCATCAGAAGCCTCAATCAGTGCAACCAGGCCCCGGGTTTCGATCATTCCTAATGCTTCCATTGTGTTTTCCTCTTTATAGGGGTCCAGAACGGGACCGTTCATTCAACCAGTGTTTGTAAACTGCTTTCGCAGTTCACTTCTGTCTGACGCGGTACGGCTGCCACCAGCGCCAGTTCGATAATTTCCTGCACGCTACAACCACGAGAAAGATCGTGCATCGGCGCGGCAAGTCCTTGTATCAATGGCCCGACGGCACGATATCCGCCGAGTCGTTGTGCGATTTTGTAGCCAATATTTCCCGCTTCCAGAGATGGAAAAACCATCACATTGGCTTTGCCCTGTAGCGGGCTGGCAGGCGCTTTTTGCGCCGCAACATCCGGCACGAAAGCGGAGTCAAACTGCAACTCACCATCCACCACCAGTTGCGGTGCGCGCTCACGGACGATTTCTGTCGCCTGCTGCACGTTGGCAACGCAGGGATGACGGGCGCTACCGTTGCTGGAAAACGACAGCATCGCCACGCGCGGCTCTTCTCCGGTGATGGCCCGCCAGGTTTCGGCGCTGGCAAGCGCGATATCCGCCAGCTGCGCCGCCGTCGGCTGCGGCACCACGCTGCAATCGGCAAAGCCCAACGCCGGGCCACTGTACTGGGGCAGCATCAGGAAAATGGAAGAGAGCGTTTTACAGCCTGGCTGCAAGCCGATAATGCGTAATCCGGCACGCAGCACATTCGCCGTGGAAGAGAGATTGCCAGCAATGCAGACATCCGCTTTACCGGCGCTAACCATTGCGGCGGCAAACATCAGCGGATCGGTGAGTTTTTCCAGCGCATCCGGCGGCGTTTTTTCGCCCGCACGGGCCAGCCAGCGGTGGGCAAATTCTTCCCGCATTACGAGGTTGCCATGCGGATCAATCACCTGTAACCCGTCCATCGCCACGCCGTGACTGAGCGCAAACTGGCGAAGTTCAAACGGATTGGCGACCAAAACAGGTGTCGCCAGACCTTGTTGATGCAGATATTGCGCGGCTTTCAGTACACGCTGGTCTAACGCATCCGGAAAAACCACTCTGGCGGGCGCTCGCAACGCCAGTTCACGGCAACGTTCAATAATCATTGCGTCTCTCCCAGTCGTTGTTGGAGCTGTTTCACCGTTAGCGGCTGCTTCGCTACGCTCAGGATCATCATCACGTAAACCGTGCTGGAAAGGCGGTTCAGCGCCTGCAAGATGTCCGGGCGTAATACGTCAAAACTGCGGGTGATAAACACCTGTGCCGCTACCGTCTCGGTTTCACGCACTTTGGTGCGTAGCAGATTCAGCAACGCCGCATCGCGTCCGTGGCTGGCTTCCGGCACCAGATGATCGTGGTCGAGATAGCGCAGCGGCTGTTGAGAAAGCCGATGCAGATCTTCGTCAGAAAGCCCGACAATCGCCTGACAGCCCAGCGGTTCCCCCAGCGCATCGGCGCGCATAATGTTGCCAAGACGTGAACGGATATCCGCCAGCCACGGCTGCCACGGTTCCGCCAGTTCAATTTGCAGCCATACCGTAAGTGCAATGGTGGTGTCGAGAACAGCGCGAAAACCCAGACGCGGATCGCTTTTGGCGACCATTTTTTCCGCCGACAGGTGAGTTAGCGTGTCTGGCTTTTTCGCCACCGGCTGGTGGCACAGTTCACAACATGCCTGCGGATGTTCATCGCTACTGGTCAGCCCGTGAACGGGCTGCGGCTGCTGCTGTTCATCGTCCACAAACAGGCTGCCCTGCTCGTCAATAAACTTGATGCGCAGATGGCGGCTTTCCAGTAACTCCCGGGCAGAGGGCGTCAGGCGACTGTCCACAGGGAGATGGATCTCTGCGCCTTCACTGAGCGTATGGTTCGCTCTTAGCCATGCTTCGGTGATGAAATCTTTCATAGGGATTGCCAGTTAGCCGGCCAGGCGACATACAGGAATTTCACGCTGGATGTCGTACCAAATTCAATGCTGGAACCTTTCGGGATAAACATCACGTCGCCTGCTTTGGCGATCATGGTTTCTCCTTCATGGCGAACGTGCAGTTCACCTTCCAGTACCATGTCGATTTCGTCGTAGTTCAGAGTCCACGGGAAGAAGGCGTTATCCCACTGCATAAAACCCGCAGCCATGCTGCTGCCATCGTCTCCGGTCACCAGATCCGTTAAACCGACGCAGTGTGGCTGTGCGCCATCAAAGCGACCAAACTTAACGCTGCCGCCATCAATAACTTTGATGCCGCCTTTGCCAGTTACCGATCTAAAGCTCGACTGCATTGCGCCCTGCTCCAGCGACTGTTTTTCCTTCATCACTTTTTCCATCAGCTGCGCAACCAGGCTTTCGGTAAACTGGCCTTCTGGCAGCTGGGCGAGGATGGTTTCGCGAATGCGCTGGCTTTCGGTTTTATCGGCTGGCTCGCTGGCGGGAACGGATGCCGTTACTGGCGTCGATTCATCGCATTCAGTGATGGTAACTCCCAGCAAGTCTGCTACTTCGCGGGCTTCCGGGGTAATAATGCTGGCGCGCAAAACCACAGACATTGCCTGTTCGCCGCGCGCATGTGCTTCACGAATATCATTCGCTGTGATGAGTTTTTTCACCTGCTTCCTCCTGTTCGGTGAGAGATGCCAGATAATCCACCAGTTGCTGCACGCTTTGCGGGTCGTGGCTGTTTAGCTCGAAAATCGGCTCTTCAAAGCCAGTCTCAAGCAATAACTTTCGCGTTGCGGCGACGTCAGCATCCGGCATGTCCGTTTTACTGATGACGGCGATTTGCCGTTTAGTGACGCCAATATCCAGCAACCCGGCAGGTAATCGGCTTTCCGGGTCATTTGCGCCGTGGACATATATCAGCATGTCCACATCCTGTAGTGTGGTAATTAAGGCGTGATACCAGCGGGGATGGCTAAAATATTCACCCGGAGTATCAATATCGCCATTATCATTAAATTCCACGGCCTGTGTTTTTCTGGCGAGGGTATAATCTCCCTGCAACGCATTAAATAACGTTGTTTTTCCTGCCCCGACGCTACCCACAAACGCAATTCGCTTCATGAATGCCTCGTATTAACTTTTGGTCATTTCACACAGCGTATAATTTAATAAACGCCCTAAACCGCTGACGGTTTGTGATAAAGCCTCTTCGACTGCGCCCACCGAGCCATAAATCACCAATGCGCCGCTGAAGCGGTCGAGAAAACCGATATGCACATCGGCGGCTTTCAGTGCTAAATCACCGGCGATCATTGCTGTTTCGCCTGGCGTTAGCGTCATAATGCCAATTGCGCCAGCATCCGGAACGCCGATTTTTTTCGCCAGCTCTTCGCCCGGATGCGCGATAAGATGCGCCAGCGTGACCTGTTTCCCGGGTACAAATTCCTGAATGATGCGTTCTTTGTCCATAAGTCGCCGCCTGTAAAAAACTTGCGTGTATCGTGACAATTTTTCGTCAGAGTAAATAACAAAATTCGGCAAGCGAGTTTAAAAGGTGAGGTAGATCACTAAGAATGGAGAGATATTTACCGTGGTGTATAAACTTTCATATGCAGCGCATGAATAAATATAAAGATATTACTTTATTTTTATGTCGGGTAATTTACTTGCTATTAGTAAAAGCAGTAAGACGTATTGATAATATAAAAATCGCTTACCCCGAATTACTCAGGGTAAGCGTGATAGTTAAAGAAGAATTACAGCGGCTGGGTTTGCGCTTCAACCACGGCGAGCGCCACCATGTTGACAATACGACGCACTGACGCGATCGGCGTTAACACGTGAACCGGTTTCGCCACGCCCATCAGCACCGGGCCGACGGTAACACCTTCTGAGCTGGAAACGCGCAGTAAGTTGTAACTAATACGGGCAGCTTCCATGTTCGGCATCACCAGAATATTAGCGGAACCTTTCAGGGTGCTGTCCGGCATACGGTCGTTGCGAATCGATTCCACCAGCGCCGCATCACCGTGCATTTCGCCATCAATCATCAGCTCAGGCGCACGTTCCCGGACCAGTTCCAGCGCTTGACGCATTTTGCTCGACGACGGGCAGTTAGAAGAACCGAAGTTAGAGTGCGACAGTAAGGCAACGCGCGGCTCAATACCGAAACGACGGACAGTTTCTGCCGCCATCAGCGTGATCTCCGCCAGCTCTTCTGCGTCTGGGTCATCATTAACATAGGTGTCAGCAATAAAGGTGTTACCACTCGGCAGCAACAGCGCGTTCATTGCACCTGCGGTGTGAACGCCATCGCGATAACCGAAGACATTTTTCACTACGCTAAAGTGTTCGTGATAATCGCCCACCGTTCCGCAGATCATCGCATCGGCTTCACCACGCTGAACCATGATCGCACCGATCACCGTCGGGTTGCTGATCAGCGCACGTTGCGCCTGTTCCTGAGTTACACCACGACGCTTCATGATCTGGAAGTATTCACTCCAGTACTCTTTAAAACGCGGATCGGATTCGTTATTGACGATCTCAAAATCAACGCCCGCTTTGATCTGCAAGCCCAGTTTCTGAATGCGCATTTCGATAACGTTCGGACGGCCAATGAGAATCGGTTTTGCCAGCCCCAGGGTAACCAGTTCCTGAGTGGCGTGCAGAACGCGCGCCTCTTCCCCTTCCGGCAGAACAACGCGTTTCGGCGCTTTGCGAGCCTGGGAGAATATCGGCTTCATAAACAGGTTGGTTTTGTAAACGAACTCAGTCAGTTTGTCGATGTAGACGTCAAAATCAGCAATCGGACGCGTCGCCACGCCGGACTCCATCGCCGCTTTAGCGACCGCAGGGGCGATCTTAACGATCAGACGTGGATCGAACGGTTTAGGAATGATGTATTCCGGGCCAAAACTCAGATCCTGATCGCCATAGGCAGAAGCCACCACTTCGCTCTGTTCCGCATGCGCCAGTTCAGCAATCGCACGTACCGCCGCCAGTTTCATCTCTTCATTAATAGCGGTTGCGCCAACGTCCAGCGCGCCACGGAAGATGAACGGGAAGCAAAGCACGTTGTTGACCTGGTTTGGATAGTCAGAACGACCGGTACAGATGATGGCATCCGGACGCACTTCTTTCGCCAGCGGTGGCAGAATTTCCGGCTCCGGGTTTGCCAACGCAAGGATCATCGGCGCGCGGGCCATTTTCTTCACCATCTCCTGAGTCAGCACTTTCGGGCCGGAACAGCCAAGGAAAATATCCGCACCTTCAATCACATCGTCGAGAGTACGTTTGCCGTCATCCACCACCGCGTAAGCCGCTTTGGTTTCCGCCATGTTCGGCTCACGGCCCTGATAAATAACGCCTTTTGAGTCACATACAACGATGTTATGTTTTTGCAGACCCAGCGCCACCAGCAGGTTCATACAGGCAATTGCTGCTGCGCCCGCACCAGAAACCACCATCCGTACGTCGGAGATATTTTTCTCAACGACGCGTAAGCCGTTGAGAATGGCGGCGGTACTGATGATTGCCGTCCCGTGCTGGTCGTCGTGGAATACAGGAATGTTCATCCGCTCGCGCAGTTTCTGCTCAATATAGAAACATTCCGGCGCTTTAATGTCTTCGAGGTTGATGCCGCCGAAGGTCGGTTCGAGTGCGGCGACCACTTCAATAAATTTATCCGGGTCCAGCTCGTCAACTTCGATGTCAAACACATCAATTCCGGCGAATTTCTTAAACAGAACGCCCTTGCCTTCCATCACCGGTTTGCCAGCCAGCGCGCCAATGTTGCCTAATCCCAGCACCGCCGTACCGTTGGAGATCACCGCCACCAGGTTACCGCGCGCAGTATATTTATAGGCTTTTAACGGATCTTTTTCGATTTCAAGACAAGGCGCGGCGACACCAGGTGAATAGGCCAGCGCCAGATCGCGCTGCGTTGCCAGAGGTTTGGTCGGAGAAACCTGGATTTTTCCTGGTACAGGAAATTCATGGAAATCAAGTGCACTTTGTTTTAACTGCTCATCCATTTGGTTGTTCCTTTCACGTAACGTTCACAAAAATAGGTGTGGGCAACTGCCTCAGCCCACAACGTGGCGCACATTATTACCTTGCCGGAGCTTCGGGACTCTGAGCAAGCCCAACCCCTCCCCCATCAAATAATGTTTTGGTAATAATCCCATAACACTGATGTTACCTGCTTAATCCAGCAATACCATGCCTCTCTGCTATGCTTTTTTGATGCGTTTAACGAAATTTCTCAGAAGTGTGAATTAACGCACTCATCTAACACTTTACTTTTCAAGGAGTATTTCCTATGAACGAGTTAGACGGCATCAAACAGTTCACCACTGTAGTGGCTGACAGCGGTGATATTGAGTCCATTCGCCATTATCACCCCCAGGATGCCACCACCAATCCTTCGCTATTACTCAAGGCTGCCGGATTATCACAATATGAGCATTTAATAGACGATGCTATCGCCTGGGGTAAAAAAAATGGCCAAACGCAGGAACAACAAGTGGTAGCTGCCTGCGATAAGCTGGCGGTCAATTTCGGTACAGAAATTCTCAAAATCGTACCCGGTCGCGTGTCGACAGAAGTTGATGCACGCCTCTCTTTTGACAAAGAAAAGAGTATTGAAAAAGCACGCCATCTGGTGGATTTGTACCAGCAACAGGGCGTTGAGAAATCACGCATTCTGATCAAACTGGCTTCGACCTGGGAAGGAATTCGCGCAGCAGAAGAGCTGGAAAAAGAAGGCATTAACTGCAACCTGACGCTGCTGTTTTCCTTTGCTCAGGCACGCGCCTGTGCAGAAGCGGGCGTTTTTCTGATTTCGCCGTTTGTCGGTCGTATTTATGACTGGTATCAGGCGCGCAAGCCGCTGGACCCGTATGTGGTAGAAGAAGATCCAGGCGTTAAGTCAGTGCGTAATATCTACGACTACTATAAGCAGCACCGCTATGAAACCATTGTGATGGGCGCAAGTTTCCGCCGTACCGAGCAAATCCTCGCGTTAACCGGCTGCGATCGTCTGACCATCGCGCCGAACTTGCTGAAAGAGTTGCAGGAAAAAGTCTCACCAGTCGTCCGCAAATTAATCCCGCCTTCTCAGACATTCCCACGCCCTGCCCCCATGAGCGAAGCGGAGTTCCGTTGGGAGCATAATCAGGATGTGATGGCGGTAGAAAAACTGTCTGAAGGCATCCGCCTGTTCGCCGTCGATCAACGCAAACTGGAAGATCTTCTTGCCGCCAAATTCTAAAACCAGCCACGGAGTGTTTTATGTCCCGAAAAGACCTTGCCAATGCGATTCGCGCGCTCAGTATGGATGCGGTGCAAAAAGCCAATTCTGGTCATCCCGGCGCGCCAATGGGTATGGCCGATATTGCCGAAGTGCTGTGGAACGACTTTCTTAAACATAACCCCACCGATCCGACCTGGTATGATCGTGACCGCTTTATTCTCTCCAACGGTCACGCCTCGATGCTGCTCTACAGTTTGCTACATCTGACTGGTTATGACCTACCGCTCGAAGAACTGAAAAATTTCCGTCAACTGCATTCGAAAACCCCAGGCCATCCGGAGATTGGCTATACGCCAGGTGTTGAAACCACCACAGGTCCACTTGGGCAAGGTTTGGCGAACGCGGTCGGGATGGCGATAGCTGAACGTACACTGGCGGCGCAGTTTAACCAGCCGGACCATGAGATTGTCGATCACTTCACCTACGTGTTTATGGGCGACGGCTGTCTGATGGAAGGAATCTCTCACGAAGTCTGTTCGCTGGCGGGTACGCTGGGACTCGGCAAGCTGATTGGCTTTTACGATCACAACGGTATTTCGATTGATGGTGAAACCGAAGGCTGGTTTACCGACGATACGGCAAAACGATTTGAAGCCTACCACTGGCATGTGATCCACGAGATCGACGGCCACGATCCACAGGCGGTTAAGGACGCGATCCTCGAAGCACAAAGCGTGAAAGATAAGCCGTCGTTGATTATCTGCCGTACAGTGATTGGCTTTGGTTCGCCTAATAAAGCGGGTAAGGAAGAGGCCCACGGTGCACCGCTGGGTGAAGAAGAAGTGGCACTGGCACGACAAAAACTAGGCTGGCATCATCCGCCATTTGAGATCCCCAAAGAGATTTATCACGCCTGGGATGCCCGCGAAAAAGGCGAAAAAGCCCAGCAGAGCTGGAATGAGAAGTTTGCCGCGTATAAAAAGGCTCATCCGCAACTGGCAGAAGAGTTTACTCGCCGGATGAGTGGTGGTTTGCCGAAGGACTGGGAGAAAACGACTCAGAAATATATCAATGAGTTGCAGGCGAATCCGGCGAAAATCGCTACCCGTAAAGCGTCGCAAAATACGCTTAACGCCTACGGCCCTATGCTGCCGGAACTGCTTGGCGGTTCGGCGGATCTGGCCCCAAGTAATCTCACCATCTGGAAAGGTTCTCTGTCGCTGAAGGAAGATCCGGCGGGGAATTATATTCACTACGGGGTACGTGAATTTGGTATGACTGCTATTGCCAACGGCATTGCACACCACGGTGGATTTGTACCGTATACCGCAACGTTCCTGATGTTTGTTGAATACGCCCGTAACGCCGCGCGGATGGCGGCGCTGATGAAAGCGCGGCAGATTATGGTTTATACCCACGACTCGATTGGCCTGGGGGAAGATGGTCCAACGCACCAGGCGGTTGAGCAACTGGCCAGTTTGCGCTTAACGCCGAATTTCAGCACCTGGCGACCGAGCGATCAGGTGGAAGCAGCAGTGGGCTGGAAGCTGGCGGTTGAGCGCCACAACGGACCGACGGCGCTGATCCTCTCAAGGCAGAATCTGGCGCAGGTGGAACGTACGCCGGATCAGGTTAAAGAAATTGCCCGTGGTGGCTATGTGCTGAAAGACAGCGGCGGTAAGCCGGATATTATTTTGATTGCCACGGGGTCAGAGATGGAAATTACCCTGCAAGCGGCGGAGAAATTAGCGGGCGAAGGGCGTAATGTGCGGGTGGTTTCCCTGCCCTCGACCGATATTTTCGACGCCCAGGATGAGGAATATCGGGAATCGGTATTGCCTTCTAACGTTGCGGCCCGCGTAGCGGTGGAAGCAGGCATCGCCGATTACTGGTACAAATACGTCGGCCTGAAAGGGGCGATTGTCGGGATGACCGGCTACGGGGAATCGGCCCCAGCGGATAAGCTGTTCCCGTTCTTTGGCTTTACCGCCGAGAATATTGTGGCAAAAGCGCATAAGGTGCTGGGGGTGAAAGGTGCCTGATGCCGGTTTGCCTGATGCGACGCTAACGCGTCTTATCAGGCCTACAAGCCGCGCCGGACCGTAGGGCGGATAAGGCGTTTACGCCGCATCCGCCAGATGGCACTCAACGCGTGATCCAAAGCGTAGGCCAGGCGTCTGGCCCATGCCAGTTATCGCAGGTCGGTTCGGCAGCGTAACGCACCAGGCGAAAACGCTGGCCGTCAAAACGCCAGCGCGCCTGAATACCACAATCGCTTAATCCGCGGCCTTTCGCTAAGGTCACCAGTTCACGCGTTTTTTCATCAAATGTCGCATTCATCAACTCCAGTTCATTCGTTTCCTGACCGTTGTTGAATGGTAAACGTAACCGTACCGGGCGCGAGGCCAGCGGCTTTTTACGCGACACAATCCACGCCAGATCAATGGTGTTATACGCGCCTGCTTCACAGCTAATCATCATTAACGCTTTGTCGTCAGTCAGCGCAGTGACATTGACTTCGCGACGCAACGGATCAAGCGAACAGCGCAGGCCATTCATCCGCCAGTTACCGTAATCCAGCAAATCGTTACGCTCTTCGAGTGAGAGTGGCGTCGGCGTTGGGTTTACCACAGCGACCTCTTTTAGCGCAGGCGCTGGCGGTACACTCAGCGGCGGCTCGTCCCCTTTCTTAATCCATGCGGTTTCACTACCAACGCGCTTTTGCTGGGCATCAATAAACAGCAACGCTGCTTTCAATCCGGCCAGAGAAATAGTCTGATCGCCGTCGCGTAAAGTGACGGCTTTCCCTTCCTGAATCATCTTTAAAAATGCGGTGATGGTCGCCGTATCATCGGTCACTAATAACCACGGCGAAATCCGCCATTTGTCCCCGCTTAACGTCAGCGGCTCGCCATCTAACAGCAGTCGTGGCGCTATCTCCCCTTCCGACACATCCGGGGATTTCAATCCACCGCGCTCAATACGTAAAACAGCGTCGGTATGCGCCCCGGCGCTTCGACTCAGGGTCATCACCAGTCCATTATGATCGCCAGTATTGCGCGCCACGCAGAAGTTTTGGTTATTACAGGTGACCTGCCAGTCGGAAAACGCCCGTTGCGCTGGTGCCGCCCACGCCAAAGACGTCGGCAACCAGGCGAAAAAAAAGAGAAGAAAAATGCGATAGCGCATGGACGGTACGACCCCAGAAGTTCAAACAAACAGCACAAGTCGTATCTTCGTTGCGCAGGTAGCGCGGCTCAATCGGATTTATCGGATTGAGCCAATAATAAACAACGAAATATTATTGTTATTTTTCAGTCCATTAAATGCGACGCTTGCAAATAGTTGAGCAATAACACCGTCTTACCGTCTCGTATCTCGCCGGTTTTGATCATCTCCAGTGCCTGGCTGAACGGCAGCTCAAGCACTTCAATATCTTCATCTTCGACGCCACCACCGGCGTTAGCGCGCTGATTGTCACTGTATTCGGCGATAAAAAAGTGGATTAGCTCGGTCACACCGCCAGGCGACATATACAGTTCAAATAATTTGCGTACTTCGCCAACTTCATACCCCGTTTCTTCAATCGCTTCTTTGCGAATACACACTTCCGGTTCGTCGTTATCCAGCAGCCCGGCGCAGGTTTCAATCAGCTGCCCACTTTCATTGCCATTAACCCAGGTAGCGACGCGGAACTGGCGAATCAGAACTACGGTCTTTTTCTTCGCGTTGTACAGGAGGATCGTCGCGCCATTGCCGCGATCGTAAACTTCACGTTTATGGCGGATAACTTCGCCATCTTTGCGGGTGAGATCGTAGGTAATGTTGTGCAGGGTGAAATAGTTATCGGAGAGAATTTTGTCTTTAATGAGGGTAATTTGTTGCGTCATACCGACTCCACAGCGCGAAATGAACAATTATCTTACGCTGTGAAGTCGGGTTTGTCTGCGCAGGCTATCAGTGAGATTTGACTGATTTTACCCCTAACCAGTCAATAATCCCCTGCGCCGCATGGCGGCCTTCGGCCATTGCGGTAACCACCAGATCCGCACCACGTACGGCATCGCCACCTGCGAAGATTTTCGGATTGGTGGTCTGGTAACGGTACTGGCTTTCAACGTCCGCCACAATGCGGCCCCATTTATCCACCGTTACACCGTGCGACTCAAGCCACGGCATACCATGTGGATTAAAGCCAAATGCCATGATCACTGCATCTGCCGGCATCACAAATTCACTGCCCTCAATCCGTACAGGTCGCCGACGCCCTTGTGCATCCGCTTCGCCAAGACGCGTGCGCAGGAAACGGATCCCGCAGACGTGACCTTGTTCATTCAGCTCAATCGCCACTGGCTGAACATTAAACTCGAAGTTCGCCCCTTCTTCACGGGCGTTCTTCACCTCTTTTTTCGAACCAGGCATGTTGGCTTCATCACGACGGTAGGCACAGGTGACGTTGCTCGCGCCGTGGCGCAGCGCAGTACGTACACAATCCATCGCGGTATCCCCACCGCCCAGTACTACCACATTCATCCCGGCGGTATTAATAAATGGCTCTTCCGGTAACTCTTCAAGTCCCATCACCTGTTTGGTGTTGGCTATGAGGAACGGCAGCGCGTCATAAACGCCCGGCGCCTCTTCATTGGGTAAGCCTGCTTTCATGGAACGGTAAGTGCCGACGCCAACGAAGACCGCGTCGTACTGTTCCAGCAGCGAATCCAAAGAGACATCTTTACCCACTTCACAATTGAGTTCGAAATGAATCCCCATCGCGCTGAAGATTTCCCGACGGCGCGCCAGCAGTGATTTATCGAGCTTAAAGGAGGGAATGCCAAAGGTAAGCAAACCGCCGATTTCCGGATGGCGATCGTAGACCGTTACGTCGACGCCATTGCGGGTCAGGACATCAGCACATGCCAGCCCTGCCGGACCTGCGCCGATAATCGCCACTCGCTTGTCGACTTTGGTGACATGGCTTAAGTCGGGACGCCAGCCTTTCGCCAGCGCCTGATCCGAAATGTAACGTTCAATATTGCCGATAGTCACCGCACCGTGCTCATCGCGAATAGTACAGGCACCTTCGCACAGACGGTCTTGCGGGCAAACACGCCCGGTAATTTCCGGCAGCGTGTTAGTCTGGTGAGAAAGCTCGACGGCTGCGTCGATGTTTCCGGCTTTCACCAGTTCAATCCACTGCGGAATATGGTTATGCAGCGGGCAGGTCCATTCACAAACGCTATGCTCGCCGCACTTCAGGCAGCGCGAGGCTTCTCGTTGTGCCTGGTCGGCACGAAACGGCAGATAAATTTCATCAAAGCCAGTTTTGCGTGCCTCAATCGCCAGTTTATCCGGTTCGCCGCGCGCGGGGGTTGCCTGCATTTGTTCTACTTTACTGATGACTGGCCTTTCTTGTGCCGGGACGCTCGCATGCCACGGTTGATGTTCCTGACGCGCAGTGCGCAGGCGGCGGGATTTCGCCATGCCGGAGAGTGCGGAGTCGGTCACCAGTTGCAGCGCATCCGCCGGGCAATTCTCGACACAGGCAGGGCCGTTTTCTCGCCCTGCACACAGGTCACATTTATGCGCAGTGGCTTTCACTTTACCCACCGAGACGGGCGTCAGAACAATTTGCATCGTGCCAAACGGACAGGCCACCACGCAGGATTTACAGCCAATACACTTTTGCTGATTGACCTGAACGCTGTCATCAACGTGGCTGATCGCGCCATTGGGGCAACTACGAGCGCAGGGCGCATCTTCACAATGGTGACAGGTTACTGCGCTACGTTGCTGCTGATGTTTGATAACCGTAATTCGGGGGTGGAAATGGTGCTGACTCAACACGTGTTGCTCATCATTATGAGCCATCACACAGGCCACTTCACAAGCATGGCACCCCAGACATTGCTGACTGTTGGCCATAATAAAACGATTCATAACGACCTTCTTTTTTGGTTGTAAAAACCTTATTCTTTATATGAGTGTTGTTATTACCCGACTTACAGGGGAATCGGCAATGTTCATTTGCCCGGAATAAGTAACTATTTCGCTATAAACTGTGGCAGATCAAATAATCCCATTACTTATCAAATTGAGTTTCAGCGTTCTGGAACATTAGTTATTTTATGTGGAGAAGACGCGTGTGATTGTCAAACGACCCGTCTCGGCCAGTCTGGCCCGGGCCTTTTTTTACATTGTGCTGCTGTCGATTCTTTCCACTGGTATTGCCCTGCTAACTCTGGCGAGCAGTTTGCGTGATGCGGAAGCCATCAATATTGCCGGATCGCTGCGTATGCAGAGTTACCGTCTGGGTTACGATCTGCAAAGCGCAAGTCCACAGCTAAATGTACATCGCCAGTTGTTCCAGCAGGCGCTACACTCACCAGTCTTAACCAATCTTAACGTCTGGTATGTACCAGAGGCGGTGAAAACTCGCTATGCGCATCTGAATGCCAACTGGCTGGAGATGAATAACCGGCTCATTCAGGGCGATTTGCCGTGGTATCAGGCCAATATCAATAATTATGTCAATCAGATAGACCTGTTCGTACTGGCTTTGCAACACTACGCCGAACGTAAAATGCTGCTGGTAGTGGCGATTTCGCTGGCTGGCGGTATTGGTATTTTCACGCTGGTCTTTTTTACTCTGCGCCGCATACGCCATCAGGTGGTTGCTCCGCTGAATCAACTGGTTACCGCCAGTCAGCGTATTGAACACGGGCAGTTCGACTCGCCGCCGCTGGATACCAGCCTCCCCAATGAACTGGGCCTGCTTGCAAAAACCTTTAACCAGATGTCGAGCGAGCTGCATAAGTTGTACCGCTCGCTGGAAGCGTCAGTAGAAGAAAAGACTCGCGATCTCCACGAGGCCAAGCGACGTCTGGAAGTTCTTTATCAGTGTTCACAGGCGCTGAACACCAGCCAGATTGATGTGCATTGTTTCCGCCATATTTTGCAGATTGTTCGCGACAATGAAGCGGCTGAATATCTGGAGCTGAACGTTGGGGATAACTGGCGTATTAGCGAAGGAAAGCCAACCCCTGAGCTGCCAATGCAGATTTTGCCAGTTACCATGCAAGAGACGGTTTACGGCGAGCTGCACTGGCAAAATAGCAACCTGTCGGCGTCAGAACCGCTGCTTAACAGCGTTTCGTCGATGCTGGGCCGCGGTTTGTACTTTAACCAGGCGCAGAAGCATTTTCAGCAGTTGCTGTTGATGGAAGAACGCGCAACCATCGCCCGCGAGTTGCACGACTCGCTGGCACAGGTGCTTTCTTACTTACGTATCCAGTTGACGTTACTGAAGCGTTCGATACCAGAAGATAACGCCACAGCACAAAGTATCATGGCCGATTTCTCCCAGGCGCTGAATGATGCTTATCGGCAGTTACGCGAGCTATTAACCACTTTCCGACTGACGCTACAGCAGGCGGATCTCCCCTCTGCACTACGTGAAATGCTGGATACATTACAAAACCAGACCAGTGCAAAATTGACGCTCGACTGCCGTCTGCCAACCCTGGCGCTGGATGCGCAGATGCAGGTGCATTTGTTGCAAATTATTCGCGAAGCGGTGCTGAACGCAATGAAGCACGCCGACGCCAGCGAAATTGCCGTTAGCTGCGTCACCGCGCCAGATGGCAATCACACAGTTTATATTCGTGACAACGGTATTGGCATCGGTGAACCGAAGGAACCCGAAGGCCATTATGGTCTGAATATCATGCGCGAGCGCGCGGAAAGATTGGGTGGGACGCTGACTTTTTCGCAACCTTCCGGCGGCGGCACGTTAGTGAGTATTAGCTTTCGCTCTGCGGAGAGCGAGGAAAGCCAGTAGTTATAATGCCGCCTACTGTTCAATAAATACTGGCACTTTAAGTTCAGTATAAAAGGGTATGATAATTTACATTATCTCCTTTTTTTCTCCACGATTGGCTCGTACCTTGCCGCTACAGTGAAGCAAGGCATGCCCATAACGATACGCAGAAATACGAGGTCCTCTTTTAATGGCGAATTTCTTTATTGATCGCCCCATTTTTGCCTGGGTGTTGGCAATTCTGTTGTGTCTGACAGGAACCCTGGCCATTTTCTCATTGCCCGTTGAACAGTACCCGGATCTCGCTCCACCGAATGTGCGAGTGACCGCTAACTATCCTGGCGCGTCAGCCCAGACACTGGAAAACACCGTGACCCAGGTTATCGAGCAGAATATGACTGGCCTCGATAACCTGATGTATATGTCATCACAAAGCAGCGGTACTGGGCAGGCGTCGGTAACGCTCAGTTTTAAAGCTGGCACAGATCCGGATGAAGCAGTGCAACAAGTGCAGAACCAGTTGCAGTCGGCCATGCGTAAACTACCGCAGGCGGTGCAAAATCAGGGTGTAACGGTGCGTAAAACCGGGGATACCAACATTCTGACCATTGCCTTTGTCTCAACCGATGGTTCGATGGATAAACAGGATATTGCCGATTACGTTGCCAGTAATATTCAGGACCCGTTAAGCCGCGTGAACGGCGTTGGTGATATCGACGCTTACGGTTCACAGTATTCGATGCGTATCTGGCTGGATCCGGCAAAACTGAACAGTTTCCAGATGACGGCTAAAGATGTGACCGACGCCATCGAGTCGCAGAACGCACAAATTGCGGTTGGGCAGCTTGGCGGTACGCCGTCTGTCGATAACCAGGCACTCAACGCCACCATTAACGCCCAGTCACTGTTACAAACGCCAGAACAGTTCCGTGATATCACTCTGCGGGTGAATCAGGACGGTTCGGAAGTGAAACTGGGTGATGTCGCCACCGTCGAAATGGGAGCGGAGAAATACGACTATCTTAGCCGCTTCAACGGTAAACCAGCCTCGGGGCTAGGGGTAAAACTGGCCTCCGGCGCGAACGAAATGGCGACGGCAGAACTGGTGATCAACCGTCTGGATGAACTGGCGCAGTATTTCCCGCCCGGACTGGAGTACAAGGTGGCGTATGAAACCACCTCGTTTGTTAAGGCCTCCATTGAAGACGTAGTGAAAACCCTGTTAGAAGCTATCGCGCTGGTTTTCCTCGTAATGTATCTGTTCCTGCAAAACTTCCGCGCTACGCTGATCCCAACTATTGCCGTGCCGGTAGTGTTGATGGGAACCTTTTCGGTGCTTTATGCCTTCGGCTATAGCGTCAACACCTTAACCATGTTCGCGATGGTGCTGGCGATCGGCCTGCTGGTGGATGACGCCATCGTGGTGGTGGAAAACGTCGAACGCATTATGAGTGAGGAAGGACTCACTCCTCGCGAAGCCACACGTAAATCGATGGGGCAGATCCAGGGCGCTCTGGTCGGGATTGCAATGGTGCTTTCTGCCGTATTTGTGCCAATGGCCTTCTTTGGCGGCACCACCGGGGCTATCTATCGCCAGTTCTCTATAACCATTGTTGCAGCAATGGTGCTGTCGGTGCTGGTGGCGATGATCCTGACTCCGGCATTGTGCGCCACACTACTTAAGCCACTGAAAAAAGGTGAGCATCACGGGCAAAAAGGTTTTTTTGCCTGGTTCAACCAGATGTTCAACCGTAACGCCGAACGCTACGAAAAAGGGGTGGCAAAAATTCTCCATCGCAGCCTGCGCTGGATTTTGATTTACGTCCTGCTGTTAGGCGGCATGGTGTTCCTGTTTCTGCGTCTGCCGACGTCGTTCCTGCCTCTGGAAGACCGTGGCATGTTTACCACCTCGGTACAGTTACCCAGCGGTTCGACTCAACAACAGACCCTGAAAGTGGTGGAACAGATCGAGAAGTATTACTTCACCCATGAGAAAGACAACATCATGTCGGTGTTTGCCACTGTCGGTTCTGGCCCTGGGGGGAACGGGCAGAACGTGGCACGAATGTTTGTCCGCCTGAAAGACTGGAGCGAACGCGACAGTAAAACAGGCACCTCGTTTGCCATTATCGAACGTGCAACAAAAGAATTTAATAAAATCAAAGAAGCTCGCGTTATCGCCAGTAGCCCGCCAGCTATCAGCGGTCTTGGCAGTTCCGCTGGATTTGATATGGAGTTGCAGGACCACGCCGGGGCTGGTCACGATGCGCTGATGGCCGCGCGTAATCAGCTGCTGGCGCTCGCGGCGGAAAACCCAGAACTTACCCGTGTGCGCCATAACGGTCTGGACGACAGCCCGCAATTGCAGATTGATATCGACCAGCGCAAAGCGCAGGCGCTGGGCGTTGCCATTGACGATATTAACGACACGCTGCAAACCGCGTGGGGCTCGAGCTATGTGAATGACTTTATGGATCGCGGTCGCGTGAAGAAAGTCTATGTGCAGGCTGCCGCGCCGTATCGCATGCTGCCAGATGACATTAACCTGTGGTATGTGCGTAACAAAGACGGCGGCATGGTGCCTTTCTCCGCCTTCGCAACCTCTCGCTGGGAGACAGGCTCGCCGCGTCTGGAACGCTATAACGGCTATTCTGCGGTAGAAATTGTCGGGGAAGCCGCTCCGGGCGTTAGTACGGGTACAGCGATGGATATTATGGAATCGCTGGTGAAGCAGTTGCCGAACGGCTTTGGACTGGAGTGGACAGCGATGTCGTACCAGGAACGACTTTCCGGTGCGCAAGCTCCGGCGCTGTATGCCATTTCATTGCTGGTGGTATTCCTGTGTCTGGCTGCACTTTATGAAAGTTGGTCTGTACCGTTCTCGGTAATGCTGGTTGTACCGCTGGGGGTTATCGGCGCGCTGCTGGCAACCTGGATGCGTGGGCTGGAAAACGATGTTTACTTTCAGGTTGGCCTGCTAACAGTCATTGGTTTGTCGGCGAAAAACGCCATTCTGATTGTTGAGTTTGCCAACGAGATGAATCAAAAAGGCCACGACCTGTTTGAAGCGACGCTCTACGCCTGCCGTCAGCGTTTACGCCCGATTCTGATGACCTCACTGGCGTTTATCTTCGGCGTACTGCCAATGGCTATCAGCAGTGGTGCCGGTTCCGGTGGCCAACACGCAGTCGGTACTGGCGTAATGGGTGGGATGATTTCTGCCACCATTCTGGCGATTTACTTCGTACCGCTATTCTTTGTACTGGTGCGTCGTCGCTTCCCACTGAAGCCTCGACCAGAATAAGCAATAAAAAAGGCGACATACATATGTGTCGCCTTTTTCAACTCTCTGATAAAGAACCTGACGTCAGGTTCTTTCATTTCCTGTTCTGGAAATTACTTACGAAGCATAACTTCGATAAAGTCTTTCCAGTTCCCCAGTTCACGTTCAATCATAACAACCTCTCTTATAATTATGGGTATTCTACGGAAACAATATACCGTGGTGAAGCTAATTTATTCGATTGCTGTGATTACTACCTCCGGGGCAAAGCCTATGTAAATACTATGGCCCTGTGACAGGGATTTTTATGTGATGAACAGCAACATTTCGACATATTCATACAGATTCTAATACTTGTTTAATTCTGTTTGAAATACAGACAGATACCTAGGGGAATATTCTTAATATATTGCATTCAAAACGCTCACAATCATTTAATAATTGTTAAGTGAAACACCTTAATAATGTTATATTTTCTGGTATTCATTTGCAGGGGAAATGTATTGCCCGTTAAATGAGTATTTATTCTTATAAATCGAAAAAGGATTCATTATGCTTACACTTTACGGCATCAAAAATTGTGACACCATTAAAAAGGCTCGCCGTTGGCTGGAAACCAATAACATCGACTATCGCTTTCACGATTACCGCGTTGATGGGCTGGACAGCGAATTATTGAACGGTTTTATCAACGAATTAGGCTGGGAAGCGTTACTCAACACCCGTGGTACAACCTGGCGAAAACTGGACGAAGCCACCCGCCACAACATCACCGATGCGGCCTCCGCTATAGCATTAATGACTGAAATGCCTGCAATCATCAAACGCCCATTGCTCTGTGCGCCAGGGAAGCCTATGCTGCTGGGTTTCAGTGAATCCAGTTATCAGCAATTTTTCCATGAGGTGTAGTCTATGTCGTGTCCGGTTATTGAGCTGACACAGCAGCTTATTCGCCGCCCATCCTTAAGTCCTGATGATGCAGGATGTCAGGCAATCATGATCGACCGTCTGCAGGCAATCGGTTTTACCATTGAACGCATGGATTTTGCGGATACGCAGAATTTTTGGGCGTGGCGTGGGCAAGGAGAAACATTGGCCTTTGCCGGACATACTGACGTAGTCCCCCCTGGCGATGCCGACCGTTGGATCAACCCACCATTTGAGCCAACCATTCGCGATGGCATGTTGTTCGGGCGTGGCGCGGCTGATATGAAAGGCTCGCTGGCGGCGATGGTGGTGGCAGCAGAACGTTTTGTCGCGCAACATCCAAACCATAAAGGCCGACTGGCGTTTCTGATCACCTCAGACGAAGAGGCCAGCGCCCACAATGGCACGGTCAAAGTCGTCGAAGCGTTAATGGCGCGTAATGAACGGCTGGATTACTGCCTGGTCGGTGAGCCGTCGAGTATCGAAGTGGTTGGCGATGTAGTGAAAAATGGCCGGCGCGGATCGTTAACCTGCAACCTCACTATTCATGGCGTGCAGGGGCATGTGGCCTATCCGCACCTGGCTGACAACCCGGTACATCGCGCAGCGCCTTTCCTTAATGAATTAGTGGCCATTGAGTGGGATCAGGGTAATGAATTCTTCCCGGCAACCAGTATGCAGATTGCCAATATTCAGGCGGGAACCGGCAGTAACAATGTTATTCCGGGCGAACTGTTTGTGCAGTTTAACTTCCGTTTTAGTACCGAACTGACCGACGAAATGATCAAAGCGCAGGTGCTTGCCTTACTGGATAAATATCAGCTGCGCTACACCGTCGACTGGTGGCTTTCTGGTCAGCCATTTTTGACAGCACGCGGTAAACTGGTAGATGCGGTGGTGAACGCCGTTGAGCACTATAATGAAATTAAACCGCAGCTACTGACCACAGGCGGAACGTCCGACGGGCGCTTTATTGCTCGCATGGGGGCGCAGGTGGTGGAACTCGGGCCGGTCAATGCTACCATTCATAAAATTAATGAATGTGTAAATGCTGCCGACCTGCAGCTACTTGCCCGTATGTATCAACGTATCATGGAACAGCTCGTCGCCTGATGAGTCGTTCTGTAAGAGGAAATAAGCATGGACTGGCTGGCTAAATATTGGTGGATTCTGGTGATTGTCTTTTTGGTCGGCGTCCTGCTGAACGTGATTAAAGATCTCAAGCGCATCGACCATAAGAAATTTCTCGCCAACAAGCCGGAGCTTCCCCCGCATCGTGATTTCAACGATAAGTGGGACGATGACGACGACTGGCCGAAGAAGGATCAACCGAAGAAGTAAGCTGGGCGCTCAACCGTAGGCCGGATAAGGCGTTCACGCCGCATCCGGCAATGGTGAACGATGCCTGATGCGACGCTCACGCGTCTTATCAGGCCTACTCGTCTATTATTACATCATTTCAATCACATCATCATCGCCGGGCTTGCCCCCGCTTAACGCTTCATCGAAGTAATGTTTCGGTATGGTATAACGCAAGTGATCAAGGGCAAACTGCATACTACGATTGTCGATCGCATGGCCCAAATCTTCCACAATATCCAGCGTCACATCACCACCCGCATTAATTAACGCTTCTTGTGCCGCAACCGCATGCGCCAGATCGATAACCGGATCTTCACCACCATGGATCAAGTGAATTGTCGTGGCCGTAGAAGCCGTTTCCGGCAGGCTGGCATAGCGTCCATTAAAAGCAATGACGCGTGAGGCAAGGCCCGGTTCGGCTTTAATACTCTCCAGAGCCATAATCGCGCCTTGTGAGAAACCGATTAGCGCCGTAGCGTTAGCCGCTACTCCGCTCTGTTTCTGCCAGTAGCGCACCGTCTCAATAAAGGTCGGCATGATGGCATCCACGCGCGCCTGGCGGTTTTCTTCCGTTATGCCCTGCACCGAAAACCACTGACGTCCAGCCGGATTACCGCTCGGCTGGGAGCCACCGACACTCACCACCAGCGCATCCGGGAACAACGGTGCAAACCAACTGCCGATCTCCCCCATCGCTACTGGGTTATCGCCGACGCCGTGAAAAAGCAGCAACAACTGTTGCGCAGGTTTATCCGGGCTTTGAACAACAAAATGGTCATGTTTCATGGCGAACTCCTTAACTGATGTCATTAATTTTACGCCGCTGACTCACAATGACCATGGGATAAAATTGAAGGAGTCAGTGAAAAAATTGCCATTGCGTTATGCGATCGCGCAGGCGTTCAGTGCGGGCATCATCAAGTGCAAATAGCGCCTGTGCCGCCTCTTCACGCTGATGGGCCAACAACGCCTTACGCCCCGAAAGTTTAAGTGTGGTACATAACTGCGCGCCGCTGACGTTTTTCTGCAAACGCCCACGAAGCGCTGGTAATGTCAGTTCGCTGATTTTCAGTAGACGCATTAAACAGCCTAACGACGTTAAAAGCGGACGATGAGCGAAAGCAAAACCAGCTAGTTCCAGCCAGTCGCCGTCAGTAATCACGATATCGTTAAGCGGATCGACTGGAATAGTTTCGCCATTCCACTGCGAGAGAATTTGCGCATCGCGGCGTAAACGAAAATGCTCACGTTCTGCCAGTTGTTTACCCGCTTCGCTAATCGGTAACAACGCCATCGCCGTATAACAGCCGCTGCTGGCTTCGCGATGATTGCCCATCCGCACCAACACAAAACCGCATCGTTGCCAGAAACGCCATAATTCCTCGGTGTAGCCAAAGCTTACCGAAAGGTAGTCGAGGCCATGCGTATATTGCAAAGCGCTGGCAATAAGCTGTTGCCCAACACCTTCGCGCTGACGTGCCGGGTGGACGGCAATCCGGCTGACACGTCTACCGCACAACGTCGCCGCCAGTGGATTGCTGCCGTGTGCCGCCAGCGACTGAGCCACCAGATTGCCCCGTGGACGACGATAACCCGCCCATACCGCCTGACTGAGTTCTTCCGATAATCCGCCCTCATCCACCAGCCACAGCGCCCCGGCAATCTCGTTTTCGCAAGCCGCCTGTAAAAAATGTTGCCCAGGTGCATCCATCATCCGGCGTAAATCCAGGGGGGATGTCCGGTAATGCGCACCAGACAATAGCTGATACACCTTTAACGGTGTATCCGGATGGCTTTGCCATAGCGTCTGTTCAAAAGCGGAAATGACGATGTCACCTTCTGGTTCGTGAGTGAAGTTTTCGTCGTCAAAAACCAGTGCCTCACCGACTATTTTTTCCAGTGGACAGCCCTGCGCCCAGCGGATCGGCTGTTGCAATTCAAAGCGCTGAAGGCGCGGAAAGCGAGCGCAAAACTTCAGCAAAAATCCTCGTCCGGTACCTTCATAACCCTGTACCGTGGTAGTTAACAAGGTGCGTGAGAAACGCGATACCAGCTGATGCAACAGTGGCGCAGGAATGGCTGCAGCTTCGTCAACCACCAGCCAGTCAGCTTTTTCATCACTGGCTAATAAGGCATCTGGCGCCACAAAGCGATACTTCTCGCCCGCAAACTGCGCCAGCACATCCGTTGCAGCCTTCGCAGGTGCTGTAACAATCGCACTGCCAGAGATACGGGAAATGAGCTGCCCCGCCAACGCCGACTTACCGCGCCCGCGCGCAGCGGTTACCACTGCCACGCCCGGCGGTATGGTCAGCAGTTGCTGTAATATGTGCTGTTGTTCTGGTTGTGGTGCGCCGGTAGCAGGTTGCCAGTCAGTACGGGGAGCAAAATGCACCAACGTGAACGGCTGATTTTGCCGCCAGAGGATAGCGTTGTTATCCGCCGCAAGTACGCGTTTGAGATGTTGGACAAAATGCGGAGCCGCAACAGGACCAGGGCAATCACTCCAGCGCAGCGAATCGACATCAGGATGGTTTTCCCATTCTTCCCACACGGGGAGCAACAACACCAGCCAGCTTCCCGCTTTCAGCGTTCCGCTAAGGGCCGCAAAAGCGGCGGCATCAAAGCCCTGGCGGGCATCGAATACCGCATGCTGAAACTCGCGCCCAAGTAAAGTTTGCAGCGCAGATGGCGTACAGTGGTTTTCAGAAGCTGGCTGTGGCGAAACCCACAGCCAGTCGCCCGGTAATGCTTCACGCAACTTAAGCGCATGCTCACCGCACCAACTTCCTTCGCCGCTCAACACCAACAAGCGGCGAATCCCTTCGCGTTTCATTTGCGCTGTTAATGTATGAAGCGCAGTCAGTTCAGCCATCCCTGCCCCGGAAGTTAAATGCTTTTACCGAAAGTATTGCATTGTGCCGGATCGCCGCTGTCGAAGCCACGTTTAAACCAGCTGTAGCGTTGCTGAGATGTGCCATGAGTAAAGCTATCTGGCACAACCTGCCCCTGACTTTGCTGTTGTAAACGGTCATCGCCGATGGCCTGCGCCGCGTTCAGCGCCTCTTCCAGATCGCCGGTTTCCAGAACACCTTGCTGCTGCATGCTATGCCCCCAGACACCGGCAAAGCAGTCGGCCTGGAGTTCCATACGCACAGATAAGCGGTTGGCTTCCGCTTGCGTCGCGTTTTGTTGCAGCTGACGGACTTTCGGCTCGATGCCTAACAGTTTCTGCACGTGATGACCGACTTCATGGGCGATAACGTACCCTTGAGCAAAATCACCATCCGCGCCCAGTTTGTCTTTCATGTCATCATAGAAGGAGAGATCGATATAGACTGTGCCATCCGCCGGGCAATAAAACGGTCCCATAATGGATTGCCCCGCCCCGCAACCGGTGCGAGTCATTCCACGGTACATTACCAGCTTCGGTTGCTGATAGGCCTTACCCATCTTCTCGAATTGCTGTCCCCAGGTATCTTCCGTGGTTGCCAGAATCACCGAGGTGAATTTTGCCGCTTCGTCTTCATTTGGGCTAATTGAACGCGTTGATTGCTGTTGTGAAACTGGCTGTCCGGTCATCAATCCAGTTAAATCAACACCATAGTAGCCAGCAACCAAAACAACCACCAATAAAATTAACCCACCTTTACCGGTTGGTAGGCGAAAACCGGGACCACCCATTGACGGACCACCGGAGCTGTTTCGCCTGTCTTCAACATTGTCACTTTCACGACGCCCTTGCCAGCGCATAGATACCTCAACAATATATTCATTATAGGAATGATCGTAGGTCGTTCAGAGGAAGATTACCACAGGAAAGCGGGAGGAAATGATGGAGGAATGAGCGTTCAATTCACGTCTTACAAGAGCGGTCATCTTGCCGTGCCAGCAGCACGGCAAGATGATGAACAGAAAAATCAGTCCAGCTGTACACCCAGGCGGCGGGCGACGGCTTCATAGGCTTCGATCAGGCCACCGAGGCTCTGGCGGAAACGGTCTTTGTCCATTTTCTCCAGCGTTTCTTTGTCCCACAGGCGGCTACCGTCCGGGGAGAACTCATCGCCCAGCACCACTTCGCCTTTGTACAGGCCAAATTCCAGCTTGAAGTCGACCAGAATCAGACCTGCATCGTCGAACAGTTTTTTCAGTACGTCGTTCGCTTTGTAGGTCAGCTCTTTCATACGCGCCAGATTCTCTTTGCTTACCCAGCCAAAGGTTTCGCAGTAAGATTCGTTGACCATTGGGTCGTGCATAGCGTCGTTTTTCAGGAACAGATCGAACAGCGGTGGGTTCAGCTCAATACCTTCTTCGATTCCAAGACGTTTCACCAGAGAGCCAGCAGCACGGTTACGCACGACACACTCAACCGGCACCATATCCAGTTTTTTCACCAGACATTCGGTATCAGAGAGCAGACGCTCCATTTGAGTCGGGATACCCGCTTCAGCCAGTTTGCTCATAATGAAGTAGTTGAACTTGTTGTTCACCATACCTTTGCGATCAAACTGCTCAATGCGCGCGCCATCCCCTGCTGACGTATCATTGCGGAATTCGAGCACCAACAGGTCCGGGTTTTCCGTGCTGTATACGGTTTTCGCTTTACCACGATACAACTCAGCTTGCTTTTGCATCTTTATCACTCCTGGGTGTGAATTAACGTTTTAAAATCTTTTGCTGTCTGGTGTGCCGGATGTTTTGTCGGTTGCGCCGTAAACGCCTTACCCGACCTACGTCCGACAAACAAATTTCGTGCGAATTACCGCTAAAATCGCGTTTTTCTGCCGACGCACACGTTTGCGTATCATATCAGAAAAAAGGGCCGGAAGACTCCAGCCCTGTATTTTTACTTGCTAAACGCAGCCTGGAAGACAGATACCAGTGCGTCGTTTTGGCTTTGTGTCAGCGTATGACCTTTCGGATCGATGAACTGTAGGCTGCTGCGGTTATCTAAATCACCGACCTGCAGTTTGTAGTCGCCCGATGCCAGGCCTGGATCGCTCGCGCCCAGTTCCTGCCAGTCGCTGTCAGACAGTGGCTTGTAAGTTACGGCCATGCTGCCTTGTGAACGAGTGCTGTCGGTCACTTTCATGCCCACTTTTTCCAACGCAGCAGGCAGACGTTGCCATACTACGTTGAACGGACCACGCACGACCAACATCGGTAAACCAGTGTCGTCAGCGGCGCTTTGTACATCCATTGTTGTGGAAGCACGATTTTGCGCTGCATTAGCCGCATCAGTGACGGATTTATCCAGGCCAGCGGAAATGACGTTCATCATCTCAGCGCTGTAACGCTGCATAGACGCCGCATCTGCAACCGGCTTGCCAGCCTGTTCCAGGTTCAGCAATTTCACCGTTACCGCCTGCTGATAACCCTGCGGTTTAACAGAGATTTGATAACGACCACGATACTGCTCGTCTTCGTCCAGACGGTTCCATTGTACCCAATCGGTGGTCAGCGTCTGACCGGCATCATCGCGTTGGGTAATGGTATAGTTTTTCGCCTGCAGCACGCTAACCACCTGCGGCCACAGAGTATTGCCACGACCATTTTCCACCAGCAGTGAAGCGGTATCGCCCGTGAACTGGGTACGCGCGCCAGAAACCAGTGCCAGCGGCTGGGCTGGTGGACGAATGTCCAGCGCCTTACCGACAGCACCACTACCGTTGGTCACCGGGATTGCATAATCACCAGAGGTCACCGGCAAAATCATTCCTGCCGGGGCATGAAGCTCCGCAAGCGGTGCCGCTTCCAGATAGGCTTCATCACCACTCACCTGACGCTTATAGCGTGAGTCAGAACTACAGGCTGCGAGTAATAAAACAAGCGATACACCCGCAACCTTTGCCAGGCGCGACTTTTGAACAGAGTAAGCCATCAAATCTCCCTAAACTTTACAGCAAACCGGCATGCTTAAGCGCCGCTCTGACCGTCTCACGACCACTGTCGGTGATTGGCGTCATTGGCAGGCGCAGCGTATCGGTCGCCACAAGACCCAGTTCCTTACATGCCCATTTCACCGGGATTGGATTGGGTTCGACAAATAGTTTGTTGTGTAATGGCATCAGACGCTGATTAATAACGCGTGCCTCGGCAAAATGCCCTTCTGCCGCCAGTTTGCACATCTGGGCCATATCACGCGCTGCGACGTTAGCCGTAACGGAAATAACGCCATGACCACCTAACTGCATGAAGTCCAACGTGCTCGCATCATCGCCGCTCAGCAGAACAAAATCGTCTGAAACCAGCTCTTTGATCTGATTAACACGCGTTAAGTTCCCTGTTGCCTCTTTGATTCCGATAATATTTTTTACTTTCGCCAGACGGCCCACCGTTTCTGGTAGCAGATCGCAGCCAGTACGGGACGGCACATTATACAGGATTTGCGGCAGGTCAGTATGTTCAGCGATGGCTTTGAAATGCTGATACAGACCTTCCTGCGACGGGCGGTTGTAATAAGGGGTCACCGTCAGGCAGCCAACAATGCCACTGTCATTGAAACGCTGTGTCAAGCTAATGGCTTCCGCAGTAGCGTTAGCACCAGTTCCGGCAATTACCGGAATACGCCCGTCAGCGAGCTCCAGCGTCATCATTACCACATCAACATGTTCGTCATGATTCAGGGTAGCGGACTCACCAGTGGTGCCTACAGAAACAATCGCCGAAGTACCGCTGGCGACATGATAATCAATCAGTTTTTTTAAGCTAGCCCGACAGACATTACCTTTTTCATCCATCGGAGTAACAATCGCGACAATACTTCCCGTGAACATGGGCCATCCTCTGTGCAAACAAGTGCCTCAATGGTACGTTTGGTATGGCATTAAAAGCAAGCAGACAGAACCGTTCTGATTGTTGTATGCATGTTTTTTTTATGCTTTCCTTAAGAGCTACTCTCCCCCTTGAAGGAATAACCGGTTTGACACTGTCATCGCAACATTATTTGGTGATCACTGCGCTGGGTGCCGATCGCCCAGGAATTGTGAACACTATCACCCGTCATGTCAGTAGTTGCGGCTGTAATATAGAAGACAGTCGCCTGGCGATGCTGGGAGAAGAGTTCACCTTTATCATGCTGCTTTCCGGTTCATGGAACGCCATCACCTTGATCGAATCAACGTTACCGTTGAAAGGTGCCGAACTGGATCTTTTAATCGTGATGAAGCGCACGACGGCTCGTCCGCGTCCGCCGATGCCCGCATCTGTCTGGGTTCAGATCGATGTGGCAGATTCACCGCATTTAATTGAGCGCTTCACAGCACTTTTCGACGCGCACCATATGAACATTGCGGAGCTGGTGTCTCGCACGCAACCTGCTGAAAATGAACGAGCTGCACAACTGCATATTCAGATAACCGCCCACAGCCCGGCGTCTGCGGATTCAGCAAATATTGAACAAGCCTTCAAAGCACTATGTACAGAACTCAATGCGCAAGGCAGTATTAGCGTCGTCAATTATTCCCAACATGATGAACAGGATGGAGTTAAGTAATGAATCCACTGAAAGCCGGTGACATCGCACCGAAATTTAGCTTGCCGGATCAAGACGGAGAACAAGTTAATTTGACCGACTTCCAGGGACAGCGTGTTCTGGTTTATTTCTACCCGAAAGCCATGACCCCCGGCTGTACCGTACAGGCCTGCGGCTTACGCGATAACATGGAAGAGTTAAAAAAAGTGGGCGTTGATGTGCTGGGTATCAGTACCGATAAACCCGAAAAACTCTCCCGTTTCGCAGATAAAGAACTGCTTAACTTTACGCTTCTGTCCGATGAGGACCACCAGGTATGCGAACAATTCGGCGTCTGGGGCAAGAAGTCTTTCATGGGTAAAACCTACGATGGTATTCACCGCATCAGCTTCCTGATCGATGCCAACGGCAAAATCGAACACGTATTTGACGATTTCAAAACCAGCAATCACCACGACGTAGTGCTTAACTGGCTAAAAGAACACGCCTGATTACTTTGCTCCATTCCGTGCTGGCTGCGCTTGCGGCCAGCACACTTCATATCCGGTGATATATTGGAATGAAGATTACTCTTGCGCGATTTGACCATCCGGCCAGGCATGGATTACCGCTTTGATTAGCGTCGCCAGTGGAATAGCGAAGAATACGCCCCAGAATCCCCACAGCCCGCCGAAAATCACCACCGATAAAATAATCACCAGCGGATGCAGGTTAACTGCTTCAGAGAACAACACCGGTACGAGTAAGTTACCGTCCAACGCCTGGATAATCAGATACACCGCGAAGCAACTCCAGAACTCAGTGCCGGCGCCAAACTGGAATAGCGCCACGCCAACCACCGGAATGGTCACCACAAATGCGCCAATGTACGGAATAAGCACCGAGAAACCGACCAGCACCGCCAGCAGCAGCGAATAGTTCAGCCCAAAGAGTAAGAATCCCAGCCAGGTGGCGATCCCCACCACGATCATCTCCAGTACCTTGCCACGGATGTAGTTGGTGATTTGCTGGTTCATCTCCTTCCACACCTGCCCTGCCAGCCCACGGTTGCGCGGCAGCACCCGACGAACGGCATTCAGCATTTGCTCTTTGTCTTTCAGCAGGAAGAAGACCATCAATGGCACCAGCACCAGATAGACGGCAATGGTCAGCAAACCAACCAGCGAGGCGAGAGAAATTTTTACCACTGAATCGCCCATGGTAAGCATCCGGCTACGCATATTGTCAGCCATCGCATCAATAATGCCCGCGTCCATCAACGCCGGATAACGGCGCGGCAACGTGGCAGCAAAATCTGAAAGCTTATTGAGCATGCCCGGCATATCGCGGATTAAATAAATGCCCTGTTGCCAGGCGATAGGCAGTACCACGAACGCCATCAGCAGCAAAATACCGACAAAAACCACCAATACAATCGACGTTGCCCAACGGCGGGAACAGCCAATAGATTGCAGGCGCACAGTGGGCCATTCCAGCAAATAGGCCAGCACAATAGCCACCAGCAACGGCGCGAGCAGGCCACTAAAGAAAAAGATAATGCCAAAACCGGCAACTAAAATAACCAGCAAGGCAATCGCTTCCGGGTCGCTAAAACGGCGGCGATACCATTGCATCAACATTTCGAGCATAAAGACCTTCCCTGAACCTCAAGAGGGGGATTGCGATCCGCAATTGTATCGAAATGTCACAAAAAAGACTTCGCTTTTTATGACGGATTCAGGAAACTGAAAAGTCATTTGAGTGGGCTAATCTTCACCGTTACACTCAAAGGCGGCGCGGTGGGAACGATATTTCACAGTATCGGTCAAATGACTATCTCCAAAAATACAGGACAGAGGTTATGTTCAGGCAGTTGAAAAAAAACCTTGTTGCTACCCTCATTGCTGCTGTGACCCTCGGTCAGGTGGCCCCGGCGTTTGCCGATAGCGCAGACACCTTGCCGGATATGGGAACCTCCGCAGGAAGCACGCTTTCCATTGGTCAGGAAATGCAAATGGGCGACTATTACGTTCGCCAATTACGCGGCAGCGCGCCGTTAATTAATGATCCGCTATTAACGCAATACATTAACTCGCTGGGGATGCGTCTGGTTTCGCATGCCAATTCAGTAAAGACGCCGTTCCATTTCTTTCTGATCAATAACGACGAAATTAACGCCTTTGCTTTCTTTGGCGGCAACGTGGTACTGCACTCTGCCCTGTTCCGTTATTCCGATAACGAAAGCCAACTGGCTTCGGTTATGGCGCATGAAATCTCCCACGTCACCCAGCGTCACCTGGCGCGAGCGATGGAAGATCAGCAACGTAGCGCACCACTCACCTGGGTCGGGGCGTTAGGTTCTATTTTACTGGCAATGGCCAGCCCGCAGGCGGGAATGGCGGCGCTGACCGGTACGCTTGCGGGAACGCGCCAGGGGATGATCAGCTTCACCCAGCAAAACGAACAGGAAGCAGACCGCATTGGGATTCAGGTGCTGCAACGCTCGGGGTTCGATCCGCAGGCGATGCCGACCTTCCTCGAAAAATTGCTCGATCAGGCGCGCTACTCTTCGCGTCCGCCGGAAATTTTGCTGACTCACCCGTTGCCGGAAAGCCGTCTGGCTGATGCTCGTAACCGTGCTAATCAGATGCGCCCGCTGGTGGTGCAATCGTCAGAAGACTTCTATCTGGCGAAAGCGCGTACTCTGGGGATGTACAATTCCGGACGTAACCAGCTCACCAGTGATTTGCTGGATGAATGGGCGAAAGGTAACGTTCGTCAGCAACGGGCGGCACAGTATGGCCGTGCTTTACAGGCGATGGGAGCCAATAAATTCGATGAAGCACGGAAGACGCTACAGCCATTACTGGCGGCAGAACCGACTAATGCATGGTTTCTCGATCTGGCAACCGATATTGACCTTGGGCAACACAAAGCCAATGACGCTATCAATCGGCTGAAAAATGCCCGCGATTTGCGCACCAATCCGGTGTTGCAACTCAACCTGGCAAACGCTTATCTGCAAGGCGGTCAACCGCAGGAAGCGGCCAATATTCTGAATCGCTACACTTTTAATAATAAAGATGACAGCAATGGCTGGGATTTGCTGGCACAGGCAGAAGCCGCGCTAAATAACCGCGATCAGGAACTGGCTGCGCGAGCAGAAGGTTATGCGCTGGCCGGGCGACTCGACCAAGCCATTTCTCTGTTAAGTAGCGCAAGTTCGCAGGTGAAATTAGGCAGCCTGCAACAAGCGCGTTACGATGCACGTATCGACCAGTTGCGCCAGTTGCAGGAACGCTTTAAGCCTTATACGAAAATGTAATTCGCATTAAAGGAAGAACAATGACCAAACAGGTAAAAATCTACCACAACCCACGCTGTTCAAAGAGCCGTGAAACGCTGAACCTGCTGAAAGAAAATGGTGTGGAGCCGGAAGTGGTGCTCTATCTTGAGACACCCGCCGATGCAGCAACGCTACGTAATTTGCTGAAAATGTTGGGTATGAATAGCGCCCGTGAACTGATGCGCCAGAAAGAGGAGCTTTATAAAGAACTGAACCTGGCTGACAGTTCACTTAGCGAAGAAGTGCTGATTCAGGCAATGGTGGATAATCCGAAGCTGATGGAGCGCCCGATTGTGGTCGCGAATGGCAAAGCGCGGATTGGTCGTCCACCGGAGCAGGTGCTGGAAATCGTGGGTTAAGATGCGCCTCATCGCTAGTTAAGGCACATTGCCGGATGCGACGCTTGCCGCGTCTTATCCGGCCTACGAATACAATGGACTCACTTCGCGCAGGTCTTCGTACCACATCCGACAATAAAAACCTTGTCTACAGCTTCAGAATTTCTTTCACAAACGGAATGGTCAACTTACGTTGTGCGGTAATTGATGCGCGATCCAGCTGATCCAACGTCATAAATAGCGTGCGCATCTCTCTGTCGAGCCGCTTCAGCAAGAAACGTCCCACATCTTCCGGCAGTTCAAAACCACGCAAACGGGCGCGTAACTGTAAAGCCTGCAATTTGTCTTCATCTGAAAGTGGCTGCAGCTTGTAGATCTGCCCCCAGTCGAGACGTGACGCGAGATCCGGTAACCCCAGATTCAACTGACGTGGTGGACGATCGCCAGTGATCAGCAACCGTGTTTTGCCCGACTCCAGAATCCGATTGTAGAGATCGAAAATCGCCATCTCCCACAACTCATCGCCAGCAATACACTCAATATTGTCGATGCAAACGAGCGACAGTTGTTCCATACCATCGAGCACTTCCGGAACAAACCAGGTGCGTTTATCCAGCGGGACATACCCTACCGCATCGCCACGCTGCGACAATTCCGCGCAAGCCGCGTGCAGCAGATGGCTGCGCCCCGCGCCTTCGCGTGCCCAGAGATAGATGTAACCGCTATGTTCCTGACGCAGCACGTTTTTCATCGCGGCCAGTAAAGAGGAGTTATCCCCCGGCCAGAAACTTGCAAAGGTTTCGTCGTCAGGAAGATAAAGTGGCAAAGAGAGCTGTGCCGGTGTGTTCAGAGATACCTCAACCAGGGATTTCACAAAATCGCGAGAAGTTTACCACAGAATTCCATCATGTTTGAACCGGGCAGCATTACTGCCCGGCCGCTACATTATTTTTCTGTTATATCGGCGTCTTCTGCATCCAACACCACTTCTTCCGGGCGGAGCACACTAATCAATTTAAAGATCAGGCTTAAGCCAATGCCGACGATGGTCGCCAACGCCATACCTTTCAGCTCTGCCGCACCAATGTTTACCTTCGCGCCACTGACGCCGATGATCAGGATCACGGAGGTCAGGATCAGGTTCTGTGCTTTATTGTAATCCACTTTCGATTCAATAAGCACACGAATACCAGAAGCGCCGATGACACCGTAAAGCAGCAGCGAAACGCCGCCCATCACCGGCAGTGGGATCATCTGGATAGCAGCAGCCAGTTTACCAACACAGGAGAGCAGGATGGCGAAGATCGCCGCACCACCGATTACCCAGGTACTGTAAACGCGGGTGATCGCCATAACGCCGATGTTTTCCCCGTAGGTGGTGTTTGGCGTGGAACCAAAGAACCCGGAGATAACGGTCGACAGACCATTAGCGAACATGGAACGGTGCAGGCCCGGATCGCGCAACAGATCTTTTTTCACGATGTTAGCCGTTACCACCAGATGCCCTACGTGTTCAGCAATAACCACCAGCGCCGCAGGCAGAATGGTCAAAATGGCAAACCACTCAAAGCGCGGCGTGTAAAGAGTCGGCAGAGCAAACCAGTGAGCGTTGATAATCGGCGTGGTATCGACAATTCCCATTGCGAAGGAGAGCGCGTACCCCACCAACACGCCAATCAAAATCGGGATAATTGCCAGGAAACCGCGGAACAGTACGGAACCTAAAACCGTAACCGCCAGGGTAGTAATGGAGATAATGATGGTTTTGGAATCTGGCGTTTGCCCTTCAGCCGGGAGTAAGCCCGCCATGCCAGCAGCCACGCCCGCCAGTTCCAGACCGATGACAGCAACGATTGCCCCCATTGCCGCTGGAGGAAAAAGCACATCCAGCCAGCCAGTTCCTGCTTTCTTCACAATAAAAGAAACCAGACAGAACAGCACGCCGCACATAATAAAGCCGCCCAGCGCAACTTCATAACCCAACGGCAACAGCAATAACACCGGGGAAATAAAGGCAAAGCTCGAACCAAGATAAGCAGGGATTTTCCCTTTACAGATGAAGAGATACAGCAGCGTTCCGATACCGTTAAATAACAGTACGGTTGCTGGGTTGATATGAAATAAGACGGGCACCAGGACGGTTGCACCAAACATGGCGAACAAATGTTGTAAACTAAGCGGGATTGTCTGTAAAAGTGGCGGTCTTTCACTCACCCCGATAGCACGGCGCGTCATAGTATTATCCTCTGTATATTATGTGTTATAGGCGCTTTACTCAAAAAAAAGCCGACTCTTAAAGTCGGCTTTAATTATTTTTTATTCGTTATTTCGTACCAAAGATTTTATCACCGGCATCGCCGAGGCCCGGGATAATGTATCCGTGCTCATTCAGCCCCTGGTCAATCGATGCGGTATACAGCTCGACGTCCGGGTGCGCTTTTTCCAGCGCAGCGATACCTTCTGGCGCAGCCACCAGCACCAGCACTTTAATGCTGCTGCAGCCCGCTTTTTTCAGCAGGTCGATGGTCGCGATAACGGAACCACCGGTTGCCAGCATTGGGTCGACGATCAGCGCCATACGCTCATCAATGTTAGAAACCAGTTTCTGGAAGTACGGTACTGGCTCCAGCGTTTCTTCATTACGGTACATACCGACCACGCTGATGCGCGCACTCGGAACGTTTTCCAGCACGCCGTCCATCATCCCCAGGCCCGCACGCAGGATCGGCACCACGGTAATTTTCTTACCTTTGATCTGGTCGATTTCTACCGGACCGTTCCAGCCTTCGATAGTAACTTTTTCAGTTTCGAGGTCGGCGGTCGCCTCATAAGTCAGCAGGCTACCCACTTCAGAAGCGAGTTCGCGAAAGCGCTTGGTGCTGATATCTTGCTCACGCATCAGTCCCAGCTTGTGTTTGACGAGTGGGTGTTTGACTTCCACGATCTTCATACTCTTTCTCCTTTGAGGGCAGCCACAAAAAAAATCGACGGATTATACCGCCTTTTTTTAAGGCGGCAATATTATTTTCGTTGACTTTAGACAAACTAACAACGGTTTGATAAAAAATCATTTCACATTCAAATAGTTATTTATTGTCATTATCTCACAATACATTCATTCATTACGTTTATTTATGCGCTACTTCGCTGTTTGGTAGGCGAAAAGAGGCTGAAAAAGGTTATGTAAAGCAGTCTCGCAAACGTTTGCTTTCCCTGTTAGAATTGCGCCGAATTTTATTTTTCTACCGCAAGTAACGCGTGGGGACCCAAGCAGTGACCGATAAAACCTCTCTTAGCTACAAAGATGCCGGTGTTGATATTGACGCAGGTAATGCTCTGGTTGGCAGAATCAAAGGCGTAGTGAAGAAAACGCGTCGCCCGGAAGTGATGGGCGGTCTGGGCGGCTTCGGTGCGCTGTGTGCGTTGCCGCAAAAATATCGCGAACCTGTGCTGGTTTCCGGCACTGACGGTGTAGGCACCAAGCTGCGTCTGGCCATGGATTTAAAACGCCACGATACCATTGGTATCGATCTGGTCGCCATGTGCGTTAATGACCTGGTGGTACAAGGCGCTGAACCACTGTTTTTCCTCGATTATTACGCAACCGGAAAACTGGATGTTGATACCGCTTCAGCGGTGATCAGTGGCATCGCCGAAGGCTGTCTGCAATCCGGCTGTTCGCTGGTGGGCGGCGAAACAGCGGAAATGCCGGGGATGTATCACGGCGAAGATTATGATGTTGCTGGTTTCTGTGTTGGGGTGGTAGAAAAATCAGAAATCATCGACGGTTCTAAAGTTAGCGACGGCGATGTGCTCATTGCACTCGGCTCCAGCGGCCCGCACTCTAACGGTTACTCGCTGGTACGCAAAATTCTCGAAGTCAGCGGTTGCGATCCGCAAACTACAGAGCTGGACGGCAAACCCCTGGCCGATCATCTGCTGGCACCAACCCGTATTTATGTGAAGTCCGTGCTGGAATTGATTGAAAAGGTTGATGTTCACGCCATTGCGCACCTGACCGGCGGCGGTTTCTGGGAAAACATTCCTCGCGTATTACCAGAAAACACTCAGGCAGTGATTGATGAATCCTCCTGGCAGTGGCCGGAAGTGTTCAACTGGCTGCAAACGGCAGGTAACGTCAGCCGCCATGAAATGTATCGTACCTTCAACTGCGGCGTCGGGATGGTTATCGCCCTGCCTGCTCCGGAAGTGGACAAAGCTCTCGCCCTGCTCAATGCCAACGGTGAAAACGCGTGGAAAATCGGTATCATCAAAGCTTCTGATTCCGAACAACGCGTGGTTATCGAATAATGAATATTGTGGTGCTTATTTCCGGCAACGGAAGTAATTTGCAGGCAATTATAGATGCCTGCAAAACCAACAAAATTAAAGGCACCCTACGGGCAGTTTTCAGCAATAAGGCCGACGCGTTCGGCCTTGAGCGCGCCCGCAAAGCAGGTATCGCAACGCATACGCTTATTGCCAGTCAATTTGACAGTCGGGAAGACTATGATCGGGAATTGATGCACGAAATCGACGTGTACGCACCCGATGTGGTCGTTCTGGCCGGTTTTATGCGCATTCTCAGCCCAGCGTTTGTTTCCCACTACGCCGGGCGTTTGCTGAACATTCACCCTTCCCTGCTGCCGAAATATCCCGGTTTGCATACCCATCGTCAGGCTCTGGAAAATGGCGATGAAGAACATGGTACATCGGTGCATTTCGTGACCGATGAGCTGGACGGCGGCCCGGTAATTTTGCAGGCTAAAATTCCGGTTTTTGCCGGTGATACAGAAGATGAAATCACCGCTCGCGTGCAAACCCAGGAGCATGCTATTTACCCGCTGGTCATTAGCTGGTTTGTTGATGGTCGTCTGAAGATGCATGAAAACGCCGCGTGGCTGGATGATCAACGTCTTCCACCGCAGGGCTATGCCGCCGACGACGAGTAATCTTCCGCATTTTAAAGCGCCAGCGCTACTGCTGGCGCTTCTCGTTTCTCCTGTAAATCGCAGGCTTCAGCAGTTTTTTTCCCCCTTTTCTGGCATAGTTGGACATCTGCCAACATTGCTCGCCATAATAGCCAGGCAGTGTCCCGTGAATAAAACGGAGTAAAAGTGGTAATGGGTCAGGAAAAGCTATACATCGAGAAAGAGCTCAGTTGGTTATCGTTCAATGAACGCGTGCTTCAGGAAGCGGCGGACAAATCTAACCCGCTGATTGAAAGGATGCGTTTTCTTGGGATCTATTCCAATAACCTTGATGAGTTCTATAAAGTTCGCTTCGCTGAACTGAAGCGACGTATCATTATTAGCGAAGAACAAGGTTCTAACTCTCACTCCCGCCATTTGCTGGGCAAAATTCAATCCCGCGTGCTAAAAGCCGATCAGGAATTTGACGGTCTTTACAACGAGCTGCTGCTGGAGATGGCGCGTAACCAGATTTTCCTGATTAATGAACGCCAGCTCTCCGTTAATCAACAAAACTGGCTGCGTCATTATTTTAAGCAGTATCTGCGTCAGCACATTACGCCGATTTTAATCAATCCTGACACTGACTTAGTGCAGTTTCTGAAAGACGATTATACCTATCTGGCGGTGGAGATTATTCGTGGCGATACCATCCGTTACGCGCTGCTGGAGATCCCGTCGGATAAAGTTCCGCGCTTTGTGAACTTGCCGCCGGAAGCACCGCGTCGACGCAAACCAATGATTTTGTTGGATAACATTCTGCGTTACTGCCTTGATGATATCTTCAAAGGCTTCTTTGATTACGACGCGCTAAATGCCTATTCGATGAAGATGACCCGCGACGCCGAATACGATTTAGTACACGAGATGGAAGCCAGCCTGATGGAGCTGATGTCCTCCAGTCTGAAGCAGCGTTTAACCGCAGAACCAGTACGTTTCGTTTATCAGCGTGATATGCCTAACGCGCTGGTTGAAGTGTTGCGTGAGAAACTGACTATTTCTCGTTACGACTCTATTGTCCCCGGCGGCCGTTACCACAATTTTAAAGACTTTATTAATTTCCCTAATGTCGGCAAAGCAAATCTGGTTAACAAACCACTGCCGCGTTTACGCCATATCTGGTTTGATAAAGCCCAGTTCCGCAACGGTTTTGATGCCATTCGCGAACGCGATGTTCTGCTCTATTATCCTTATCACACCTTTGAGCACGTACTGGAACTGCTGCGTCAGGCCTCATTCGACCCGAGTGTACTGGCGATAAAAATCAATATTTACCGTGTGGCAAAAGATTCACGCATCATCGACTCGATGATCCACGCAGCGCACAACGGCAAGAAAGTGACCGTGGTGGTTGAGCTACAGGCACGTTTTGACGAAGAAGCTAACATTCATTGGGCGAAGCGACTAACCGAAGCTGGCGTGCACGTTATCTTCTCTGCGCCGGGGCTGAAAATTCACGCCAAACTGTTCCTGATTTCACGTAAGGAAAACGGTGAAGTCGTGCGTTACGCGCATATCGGGACCGGGAACTTTAACGAAAAAACCGCGCGCCTTTATACCGACTATTCGCTGCTGACCGCCGATGCGCGCATCACCAACGAAGTGCGACGGGTGTTCAACTTTATTGAAAACCCATACCGTCCGGTGACATTTGATTATTTAATGGTGTCGCCGCAAAACTCCCGCCGTCTGTTGTATGAAATGGTGGATCGCGAAATTGCCAACGCACAACAAGGGCTGCCCAGCGGTATTACTCTGAAACTGAATAACCTGGTCGATAAAGGGCTGGTCGATCGTCTGTATGCGGCATCCAGTTCCGGCGTACCGGTGAATCTACTGGTACGCGGGATGTGTTCGCTGATCCCCAATCTGGAAGGCATTAGCGACAATATTCGTGCTATTAGCATTGTTGACCGTTACCTTGAACATGACCGGGTATATATTTTTGAAAACGGTGGCGATAAAAAGGTTTACCTTTCTTCCGCCGACTGGATGACACGCAACATTGATTATCGTATTGAAGTGGCTACGCCGCTGCTCGACCCGCGCCTGAAGCAGCGGGTGCTGGATATCGTAGAAATTTTGTTCAGCGATACGGTGAAAGCGCGTTATATCGATAAAGAACTCAGTAATCGCTACGTTCCCCGCGGTAATCGCCGGAAAGTTCGGGCGCAGTTGGCGATCTACGACTACATAAAATCACTCGAACAACCAGAATAACCTATGCCAATACACGACAAATCCCCTCGTCCGCAGGAGTTTGCTGCGGTCGATCTTGGTTCAAACAGTTTCCACATGGTTATTGCCCGTGTGGTGGATGGCGCCATGCAGATTATTGGCCGCCTGAAACAACGGGTACACCTGGCAGATGGTCTGGGGCCAGATAATATGTTGAGTGAGGAGGCGATGACGCGCGGTTTAAGCTGTCTGTCGCTGTTTGCCGAACGCTTGCAAGGTTTCTCTCCCTCTAGTGTCTGCATTGTCGGGACACATACACTGCGTCAGGCGCTGAACGCTACTGATTTTCTGAAACGCGCAGAAAAGGTTATCCCCTATCCAATTGAAATTATTTCCGGCAACGAAGAAGCTCGTCTGATTTTTATGGGTGTGGAACATACCCAGCCAGAAAAAGGTCGCAAACTGGTTATTGATATTGGCGGCGGCTCAACGGAGTTGGTAATTGGAGAAAATTTCGAACCGATTCTCGTCGAAAGCCGCCGGATGGGTTGCGTCAGCTTTGCCCAGCTTTATTTTCCGGGCGGGGTCATCAATAAAGAGAATTTTCAGCGCGCACGCATGGCGGCTGCACAAAAACTGGAAACATTAACCTGGCAATTCCGTATTCAGGGCTGGAACGTTGCGATGGGGGCTTCCGGCACCATTAAAGCCGCCCATGAAGTGTTGCTGGAAATGGGCGAGAAAGACGGCATCATAACACCAGAGCGCCTCGATAAACTGGTGAAAGAAGTTTTACGTCATCGTAACTTCTCGGCGTTAAGTTTGCCGGGTCTGTCGGAAGAACGGAAAACGGTTTTTGTTCCTGGCCTGGCTATTTTGTGTGGTGTATTTGATGCCTTAGCCATTCGTGAACTGCGGCTTTCTGACGGGGCGCTGCGTGAAGGCGTTTTGTATGAAATGGAAGGACGTTTCCGCCATCAGGATGTGCGTAGCCGCACCGCCAGCAGCCTCGCCAACCAGTATCACATTGACAGTGAACAGGCCCGACGGGTGCTCGACACAACCATGCAAATGTACGAACAATGGCGGGAACAGCAACCGAAGCTGGCTCATCCACAACTGGAAGCATTACTGCGCTGGGCTGCCATGCTGCATGAAGTTGGATTAAGCATTAATCATAGCGGCCTTCATCGCCATTCGGCGTATATCCTGCAAAACAGCGACTTGCCTGGATTTAATCAGGAGCAACAACTGATGATGGCAACGCTGGTGCGTTATCATCGTAAAGCGATTAAGCTCGACGATCTGCCGCGCTTTACGCTATTTAAGAAAAAACAATTCCTGCCGTTAATTCAGCTATTGCGCCTTGGCGTATTACTTAACAATCAACGTCAGGCAACCACGACACCGCCGACATTAACTCTGATTACTGATGACAGCCACTGGACGCTGCGTTTTCCACATGACTGGTTTAGCCAGAACGCGTTGGTATTGCTTGATCTGGAAAAGGAGCAAGAATACTGGGAAGGCGTGAGTGGCTGGCGGTTAAAAATTGAAGAAGAAAGCACGCCAGAAATCTCGGCTTAATATGAAATGAAAACGGGCCAACCAGTTGTGTTGGCCCAAATGAATTACGCGCTTTCTCGAGCAGGTTCTCTTTCGGCCACAATCGCAATTAACGGCTGCGGTTCACCAATCAAAAAGCCTTGCAGGTAATCAATACCCAAAGAGTGTACGGCTTTGCGAATCTCTTCATTTTCAACATACTCCGCAACTACTTGCATTTTCTTCATTCGTGCCAGATGACAAATCGATGCCACTATCTGGTAATCCAGGCTATTTGAGGCAATATTACGGATGAAGCTGCCATCAATTTTTAATAAATTGGCATTCACATTTTTTAGCCGCGCATAGCTTGCGTATCCGGTGCCGAAATCATCAATAGCAATCTGGCATCCTAACTCCTGAAGATGTTGTAACGTGTTCTGTGCCTGCTTAACATTGATAAGGGCATTACTTTCAGTGACTTCAAAGATAAGCTGCCACGCTTCTATTTGGTATTTCGCCAATAACTTACTAATTTTAACAGGAAAGCGAGCCTGACAAACTGACGTTGGTGACAAATTAATCGCAAATCGTTGGGCGGGCATTTTCTCTTTATTTTCCGCCATAAATTGCAATGTATGTTCGATGACCCACATGTCGATACTGGACGATAAGCCAAATTCATGCGCAACCGGCAAGAAATTATCAGGATTGATGAGTTCATCATTCTCCCCTCGCATACGCAGCAAAATTTCATGATAGACATCGCCGCGCACTCCAGTAATTGGCTGGGCCATCAGGCAAAAATCGTCGTGCTCAAGCGCCTGCTGTAGCCGATTCATCATTGCCACTTTGTCTTTTAATTCTCGTTGCAGATACATTGCTCCGCGACGCTGCATATTTTCAGGGGCATTAGTCACGATAGAGAGTTCAGCAACCGTACTTAGCTCACCCAACAGCAAATAAATATGATTCACTGGCGAACGGACATAGCAATAGCTGACGCCAATCTGTGGTTGCAATGGCATATCATCCCAAAAGAAACGAAACTGCTTAAGATGGTTATCCAATGCGATAATGCGCTCCTGGTGAGACTCTGTATTCAGTCGCAGCGCGAGATCATTGCCAGAAAGCTGATAAACATCCTCTCCGGGTTCCAGTAAAGGTGCCAGCCAATGTGAAAGCTTTTGTTTGTATTGGATACGCAGCATGATGCCATAGTTCTTTACCAACATTTCCATACCAGGAATGCGTAAATAACATAGCGCGGACCAGGGCGCATCACGCAGTGCGCGATTCAAGGCGCGAACATTCGGCAGATGAACAACCGGATCCACGTAAGCCAGTCGCTGAATGCGTCTGGTCACGGCTCGTTGACGCGTTGCCAGAACAGCCATGTAATTGACGATAAAAGAAAATACCAGATAGCTGGAGGAGGTTATGGTTAATTGAGTGGTATACCCATGATAAAAGGGAATGTAATTCTGGTAGCTATGGATACTGATCATCAGCACTATTGCCCAGAGCAACGAGATCAGCTTGTAGCCATAACGCATCGCTCCCCACATCATCAGCGGCAGCAATAACGACAAAGTATAGTTGGTGCTGAAAATTGTGCTTTTTTCATTTAAAGGCATACATAGCAGCAATAACAATGCGCCCAGAGCAAGCAACCACAGCGCGAACTCTTTTTTTGTAACTTTACTGTCAATCTGTTGTTTTAATTGAGAATAATAGCTTCGAAAATAAAATGGATTTCGTACAGAACGAATGATGAAATAGCAAAGCGGGACGCCTATCAGATTACCCACCAGCAAGGCCTGGTAATTGATTAAGGTTCCCAAATTAAAGGGCATGACACCAACCAGATTTGTTCTGCTTGCCAGTAAACCTACAAACGCCGCAAACTGGAAGAGCACCAGAAACAACGTTGCAGGGAAAACAATCTGCCAAAAAATACGCTGGGAAATTAAGCGGGTATCACCATGTGAAACGTTGTTGCGCCGGGGAGTAAAGACCCTGTAACCGCCCCAACAGAGAATGATAATGATAATAAAATTAACCGTTAACGAGATCGTTTCATAAAAACCAAGATCGGCATACTTGCGAACAAAAATCCCTAAAGCAATACCTGGTAATGCTGCCCAGCTAAAAAACATCATCATGCTGATCATCAGCGCTAGCGGCAGATAAAAGAGAAAAACTTCACCAGAAGAAATATGTGCGTAAGTATTTATATGGGCGAAAACAGGCAAGATTATAGACGGCAGGATCAGCGGAAGCCCCCACCATTTATCACGTATATTTATATAAGTTGCGTTCAGTTTCATAGATGCTCAACAGAATCCCCCACATCCTGAAGGGGGTGTATTCAGACAGGCATCCCACCTGACTTCGTATGATGATTATTCATCACTATAGAGAGCATTGATTCTAAGTGTCATATGAAAGTTCCAATTGATATATATCAAACAAAATAACCCTGATTAATGAATTATTACGTTTATCATGTTAGCTCATCATTATTACATCATCGTTGTAAATAATTAAATCAACTTCCATAACATTAAAATATGTATCAGCTGACGCTTTTTTACATAACGAAGAATTGACCATTTTGTCCTGGTGTGCCTTAATGTAAGTACCGTCCACAGTGTGGGACATACTTCAAGGAACCTTTTGTGAGTCAGGCAACCAGTATGCGAAAACGACACCGATTTAACAGTCGCATGACCCGTATCGTACTGCTTATCAGCTTTCTCTTCTTCTTTGGCCGCTTTATCTACTCTTCCGTTGGCGCCTGGCAGCATCATCAGAGCAAAAAAGAAGCTCAGCAATCCACACTCTCTATCGAATCCTCGGTACAACGTTAGCGATTACCTTCGTCACCTTTACTGAACAAGACGACTCAATGCTGTCAGATACGGTTGCTCTTTGTTGTTATCAAAGCGGCAGGCATTTATTTATCTAAATTTTTACCTCTTTGTCCTGATTTCGAATCATTCTGCAATAAGACGCAATATATATTAGATATAATATATCTGTTTGTATTATGCGTTTGTGCGCATTTATTTGTTTGATGAATTTAAATAAATTTAATCTATTCCTCCATAGTCTATACATTTACTTTCCTCTTTCGATGATCTTAAATATCTTGTTTTTCGTAAAGTCTATAACAAGGAATAGTGATGAAATTTAAAAAATGTCTTCTGCCTATGGCAATGTTAGCGTCATTCACCCTGGCAGGATGCCAGTCAAATGCTGACGATCATGCCGCCGATGTTTATCAAACCGATCAACTGAATACCAAGCAAGAAACTAAAACCGTTAATATTATTTCCATTCTTCCCGCAAAAGTTGCCGTAGACAACTCCCAAAATAAACGGAACGCACAAGCTTTCGGTGCGCTTATTGGCGCAGTCGCTGGTGGTGTTATCGGCCACAATGTCGGGTCTGGCAGTAATTCCGGAACGACGGCAGGCGCAGTTGGCGGCGGAGCTGTAGGTGCGGCAGCGGGTTCTATGGTGAATGATAAAACCTTAGTGGAAGGTGTTTCTTTAACTTATAAGGAAGGCACCAAAGTGTATACCTCCACCCAGGTAGGTAAAGAATGCCAGTTTACGACGGGTTTAGCCGTTGTTATTACCACGACGTATAACGAAACGCGTATTCAGCCAAATACCAAATGTCCTGAAAAGAGCTAACTATCAGGAGGACTCATGAAGAAAGTTTTTCTTTGCGCCATTTTAGCCGCTGTTAGTAGCTCGGCTTTCGCCTCTTCATTACAGGATCAACTTTCAGCTGTCGCAGAAGCTGAACAGCAAGGTAAAAATGAAGAGCAAAAGCAGCATGACGAATGGGTCGCGGAGCGCAACAGGGAAATTCAGCAAGAGAAACAGCGTCGCGCAAACGCTCAGGCAGCCGCTAACAAAAGAGCGGCAACGGCAGCGGCGAATAAGAAAGCTCGTCAGGATAAACTGGACGCCGAAGCCACTGCGGACAAAAAACGCGATCAAAGTTATGAAGATGAGTTGCGCAGCTTAGAGATTCAGAAACAAAAACTGGCGCTGGCAAAAGAAGAAGCCCGCGTTAAGCGCGAGAACGAATTTATCGATCAGGAGCTGAAGCACAAAGCCGCGCAAACAGATGTCGTGCAATCTGAAGCTGACGCTAACAGAAATGTGACAGAAGGTGGTCGCGATTTGATGAAAAGCGTGGGTAAAGCAGAAGAGAATAAATCGGACAGCTGGTTTAACTAAGCGATGTCAGTAGCTTCAAGCCTATGATCCGTGAGGATTATAGGCTTTCTTATATTGCAATATACGTTTCTAACTCTCCTTCATTTAGAACAGGATATGACATGGATACAAATGCCAAAACGCCAAAACTCGACAATGATATACCTCCTCTGGTTTGGCCCGAATTTGTTGATCTTAACGCACGTGTAGACTGGTGGCGCACCTGTGTCCTTGCCTGGAGTGAAGAGTGGAACCGACGCTCGCCCATTTCCCCTGTTCCCGCCAGTGAAATTGAAGCACTTGAACAAAGGTTGGATTGTACAATTCCTCCATTACTTCGCTCGTATCATGAACACATTGGCACCCTTAATCTGGCGGAAACGCTTTGCAGTGTGCAACCTGCACCTTACGCGGCAATTGAACCATTAACCGACGCGTACCCTGGGATCACAGATCTTCTGGAAGAGCTACCTGATAGTAATGGACTGAGGAATCTTGTCGATCAACTTATCGCTTTTGGCGACTATTTGGGGAATGGAAATTTGTGGTGTTTTCACCGGGTAACAGGCGAAGTCTGGTATTTTGATCACGACTGTCCGCCGATGCTGACACAAATGTTCAGTGATGTTGGTCAGTATCTCGACCTGGTCATGTTTAAATGTCTACTCACAGTGCATGGTGAGGAAGATAATGAAGAAATGTTACGCGAGAAATTAGGTGATGCGTTGGTGGAAAAATGGATGTATTAAGCCAGAGTAGTATCTTAATTCAGATGTGAAGAATATTTAATAATGGCACTTATCCTTGTGCCATGATCATTAATCAATTATAGGGAAATCATTCCCACTCAATAGTCGCTGGCGGTTTGCCGCTGATGTCATACACCACGCGGGAAATACCGTTCACTTCATTGATAATACGGTTGGAAACGCGGCCGAGGAAGTCGTACGGCAGATGCGCCCAGTGTGCGGTCATGAAGTCGATGGTTTCGACAGCGCGCAGAGAGACAACCCAGTCGTATTTACGCCCATCGCCCATTACGCCAACAGAACGTACCGGCAGGAACACGGTGAACGCCTGGCTGACTTTGTCGTACAGGTCCGCTTTACGCAGTTCTTCAATAAAGATGGCATCAGCACGGCGCAGCAGGTCACAGTACTCTTTCTTCACTTCGCCCAGTACACGAACGCCGAGGCCCGGTCCCGGGAACGGGTGACGGTAGAGCATGTCGTATGGCAGACCCAGCTCCAGACCAATCTTACGCACTTCGTCTTTGAACAGCTCTTTCAGCGGTTCAACCAGGCCCATCTTCATCTCTTTCGGCAGGCCGCCAACGTTGTGGTGAGATTTGATTACGTGTGCTTTACCCGTTGCAGAAGCGGCAGATTCGATAACGTCAGGGTAGATAGTCCCCTGTGCCAGCCACTTCACATCTTCCAGTTTCAGCGCTTCTTCATCGAATACTTCAACGAAAACGCGACCGATGATTTTACGTTTTGCTTCCGGATCGTTTTCACCAGCCAGTGCTGACAGGAAGCGATCTTCTGCCGGAACGTGAACAATGTTCAGGCCAAAGTGATCGCCAAACATATCCAGAACCTGCTCTGCTTCGTTGAGACGCAGCAGGCCGTTGTCCACGAATACGCAGGTCAGGTTTTTGCCGATAGCGCGGTGCAGCAGCATAGCGGTCACGGAGGAATCCACGCCACCAGAGAGGCCGAGGATCACTTTATCGTCGCCCACCTGCTCGCGAATGCGGGCTACGGCGTCGTCGATAATTTTTGCCGGCGTCCACAGGGCTTCACACTGGCAGATATCCAGTACAAAACGCTCCAGCATGCGCATACCCTGGCGAGTGTGAGTCACTTCCGGATGGAACTGTACGCCGTAAAAACGTTTTTCTTCGTTGGCCATAATGGCAAACGGGCAGTTTTCGGTGCTGGCAACGGTGATGAAGTCGGAGGGGATAGCGGTAACTTTATCGCCGTGGCTCATCCAGACATCCAGCAGCGGTTTACCGTCTGCGGTCAGAGCATCTTCGATACCGCGAACCAGTGCGCTGTCGTTAACGACTTCAACCTGCGCGTAGCCAAATTCACGTTCGTTAGAGGCTTCAACGTGACCGCCCAACTGCATCGCCATGGTCTGCATACCATAGCAAACGCCGAATACCGGTACGCCTGCTTCAAAGACATATTGCGGCGCGCGCGGGCTGTTTTCTTCGGTGGTGCTTTCCGGGCCACCGGAAAGAATAATGCCGCTTGGATTGAAGTCACGAATTTGTGCTTCTGTCACATCCCACGCCCACAGTTCACAGTAGACGCCCAACTCACGCACGCGGCGCGCAACCAGTTGAGTGTACTGAGAACCGAAGTCCAGAATGAGGATGCGATGCTTATGAATGTTTTCCGTCATTGACGCTTATTCCGAGGCAAGTGAAACAGATAATATAAATCGCCCGACATGAAGTCGGGCGAAGAAAATCAGGAGCCCAGACGGTAGTTCGGGGACTCTTTGGTGATGGTCACGTCATGAACGTGGCTTTCCTGAATACCCGCACCGCTGATACGTACAAACTCCGCTTTAGTACGCAGTTCGTCGATAGTAGCACAGCCGGTCAGCCCCATACAGGAGCGCAGGCCACCCATCTGCTGGTGAATGATCTCTTTCAGGCGACCTTTGTAGGCTACGCGGCCTTCGATACCTTCTGGCACCAGTTTGTCGGCAGCGTTGTCGCTCTGGAAGTAACGGTCAGAAGAACCTTTGGACATCGCGCCCAGAGAGCCCATCCCACGGTAAGATTTGTAAGAACGGCCCTGGTAGAGTTCGATTTCACCCGGAGATTCTTCAGTACCTGCCAGCATGGAACCTACCATCACCGCGCTTGCGCCAGCGGCGATAGCTTTGGCGATATCGCCAGAGAAGCGAATACCACCATCAGCGATAACCGGAATACCAGTGCCTTCCAGCGCTTCAACTGCGTCAGCAACAGCGGTGATCTGCGGAACACCTACACCAGTAACGATACGGGTAGTACAGATGGAGCCTGGGCCGATACCCACTTTAACCGCGCTGCAACCAGCTTCTGCCAGGGCGCGTGCGCCTGCAGCTGTTGCAACGTTGCCGCCGATGATTTGCAGATCCGGATATTTGGCACGAGTTTCACGGATACGTTGCAGAACGCCTTCAGAATGACCGTGCGAGGAGTCGATCAGCAGAACGTCAACACCTGCGGCAACCAGCGCATCAACACGCTCTTCGTTACCCGCACCCGCGCCAACGGCCGCACCAACACGCAGGCGACCTTGTTCATCTTTACAGGCGTTCGGTTTACGTTCCGCTTTCTGGAAGTCTTTCACGGTGATCATGCCGATCAGGTGGAATTCATCATCAACAACCAGCGCCTTTTCAACGCGTTTTTCGTGCATTTTTGCCAGCACAACTTCACGGGCTTCGCCTTCACGCACAGTTACCAGACGCTCTTTCGGCGTCATGTAAACACTAACCGGCTGGCTCAGGTCGGTCACAAAACGCACGTCACGACCGGTAATGATGCCGACCAGTTCGTTTTCTTCGGTAACAACCGGGTAGCCAGCAAAACCGTTACGCTCGGTCAGCTCTTTCACTTCACGCAGGGTGGTTGTCGGCAGTACGGTCTGCGGATCGGTTACCACGCCAGATTCGTGTTTTTTCACACGGCGAACTTCTTCAGCCTGGCGCTCAATAGACATGTTTTTGTGGATAAAGCCGATACCGCCTTCCTGAGCCAGAGCAATAGCCAGGCGCGCTTCCGTTACGGTATCCATTGCTGCGGAAAGCATAGGAATATTCAGACGAATAGTTTTCGTCAGCTGAGTGCTGAGGTCAGCAGTATTCGGCAGAACGGTAGAATGAGCAGGAACGAGGAGAACGTCGTCAAACGTCAGAGCTTCTTTAGCGATACGTAGCATGGGCAATATCTCGACCAGAGTGGTTAATAAATATTGCCGCGGCATTATACAGAGCGTAACCGATTGCATCTACCCCTTTTTGCAAATAATACTTGCGATCCCCGGTCAGCACGTTACTATCGATTGAATAACCTGCTGATTTAGAATTTGATCTCGCTCACATGTTACCATCTCAATCCCCCGCAATTTTTACGGTTAGTCGCCTGAATCAGACCGTCCGTTTGCTGCTTGAGCAGGAGATGGGGCAAGTGTGGATCAGCGGCGAAATCTCTAACTTTAGCCAGCCCTCTTCCGGGCACTGGTACTTTACGCTCAAAGACGATACCGCCCAGGTGCGCTGTGCGATGTTCCGCAACAGCAACCGACGGGTCACCTTCCGCCCACAGCATGGGCAACAGGTTTTAGTTCGCGCCAATATTACGCTCTACGAGCCGCGCGGCGACTATCAGATAATCGTCGAAAGTATGCAGCCTGCCGGTGAAGGCTTGCTGCAACAGAAGTACGAACAACTCAAAGCGAAGTTGCAGGCGGAAGGTTTGTTCGATCAGCAACTAAAAAAACCACTCCCCTCCCCTGCGCATTGCGTTGGTGTGATCACATCAAAAACCGGTGCGGCACTGCACGATATTTTGCATGTGTTAAAGCGTCGAGATCCTTCTTTGCCGGTAATTATCTACCCTACTGCCGTTCAGGGTGATGATGCGCCGGGGCAAATCGTTCGTGCCATTGAACTGGCGAATCAACGCAACGAATGCGACGTTTTGATCGTCGGGCGCGGCGGTGGTTCGCTGGAAGATTTATGGAGTTTTAACGACGAACGCGTGGCGCGGGCGATTTTTGCCAGCCGGATCCCGGTGGTGAGTGCCGTCGGCCATGAAACTGATGTAACCATCGCTGACTTCGTCGCTGACCTGCGCGCGCCAACGCCGTCAGCCGCTGCTGAAGTCGTAAGCCGTAATCAGCAAGAATTGTTGCGCCAGGTGCAATCTGCGCAGCAGCGGCTGGAAATGGCGATGGATTATTATCTCGCCAACCGCACGCGACGCTTTACGCAAATTCATCATCGGTTACAGCAGCAGCATCCGCAGCTACGCCTGGCACGCCAACAAACCACTCTGGAACGTCTGCAAAAACGGATGAGTTTTGCGCTGGAAAACAGGTTGAAGCGGGCAGGTCAGCAACAGCAACACCTTAGCCAGCGCCTGAATAATCAAAACCCGCAACCGCGGATCCATCGCGCGCAAACGCGCATTCAGCAATTAGAATATCGCCTGGCGGAAACGCTTCGTAACCAACTCAGTGTCACGCGCGAACGCTTTGGTAATGCAGTGACGCATCTTGAAGCCGTGAGCCCACTCTCCACGCTGGCGCGCGGATACAGCGTCACCAGCGCAACGGATGGCGAAGTGCTGAAGCAGACCAAACAAGTGAAAGCCGGTGATATGTTAACTACCCGTCTAAAAGACGGGCTGATAATTAGCGAAGTGCACTCCGTGAAGCGCACAAGAAAAATACGTCAGTAAGGTATTACGGGAAACATGTAGCAAATCCTGCCGTGCTAGCGGGGGAAATACCACAATTCTGCGCACCGGTCGCTTCAATCATACCGCAGTAAAAATTACCGCCTCCTCGACTTTGCGATAAGTAAGGGAAGCTGGGAGACGAGGGCCAGCCCAACGAGCTAAAGCTGGTGTGAAGCGCCTGTAAATCATCGTATTCCGGCGCATTACTCAAATGTCCGCACTGATCTGCAAGATCCCATTTTGTCGCATCAACAGTATGCGCCAACGCCCAGGTTTCGTTGTTGACGTTCGGCGCGGCGGCTGCGGTACTGTTCGAAGGTATCTCTGATTTCAACAACGGGCGATGTAATGTCTTACCATTTACCGTCGCGGTATCGCTCATATGCCCCCAGAAGTATGCGCTCGTTACATTCGGACTAGTCGCCACGGTGAAAATAGCGTCCATCGTCGCGGTGATGCTGACGTTATCGTTCAACGTCACCGTCAGCGGCGTTTTATAGCCCGGCGTATTGTCCTGTTTTACAGTAAACGTCGCCGTACCGTCAGCGCCGGTGGTTCCCTGTATTGTATTACCGCTGTCGGATAACATGACCGTAGCACCAGTGGGCGGCTGAACGGTCAGGTCATCCATCGCCGCCACGTCGCCATACAAAGTCGCCCCAGAGTTGCGCGGTTCCGCATCACCGCGTTTCAGGGTAAAGGCCACGTTCGGCACCGGTTTCCCGGCGCTGTCTTTGACCGTGACGGTCACTGGCATGGATTCGCCTTTTTTCACCTTCGCCGCCTGTGTACTGCTATCAAATGCCGTCGAAGTCAACGTCACGGCAGAGACGGTACTATGCGGATTCAACAGACAAGCCTGATGCGAACGGCTCTTTGTTGTATCCACAGCCCCGGTGTACAAGTTCACCGTCTGGCACACGCGAGCATGTGCGGTGGTATTACAGGTTGGATCTGATGTCCACCAGCCATAATCCTCTGCTGCGACAACTGGCCAACCGATTGCAGATTGTATCGTGCCGTTAGGGTAGCGAGCATTCAGAGAACGTAACTCATCCGCTGAAGGGTACCGCGCGACCTCACATTCCCGAGTACCGCTATCCTCCCTCTCATCCGGAGTTGGCACAAGCCAGGTTTCGCTAGCGACCACCTTGCTATTGGCCCCGGTTATTGGATTCGGTAATTCTGCCTTCAGTTTCGGGCGCACAAATACCGTACCGTCTGCCGCCGTCGCCGTCTCCGGCATATGACCCCACATATTGGCTTTATCGCTGTCAGGGCTGGTAATCACCGTGAAAATAGCATCCATCGGCGCGTTTAGTCTGGCGCTGCTACCAAATGCTGTGGCGCTCATTGGTGTTCTCAACCCGGTGGTGTCATCCTGGCGCAGGTTAAACGTCACCTGTCCCTGTGCATCGGTCTGGATAAACAGATAATTTTGATTATTCTGCCCGGTTAAAACCGCACTTGAGAATGTTTGCGCTGGATTGAAGGCATTCACCGTGAGATTGTCAGACGAAACTGAGCCGTCGACAGTGTCGTTAGCTCGCAGCATACTGACGCCGCGCTGGATACTCACCGACTCATACGCCGCCGGCGAGCCGTCAGGGCGAGTGACCGTCACGGTGACCGGCAGTGCGTCCCCTTTCTTCACTTTGCCCGCAGACAACGTGCTGTTCCAGTTTGCTGGCGCAGAGGTAAGGGCGATATTGCCAATCGGCTCAGCGTTCGCAAGGCACACCTGGGAATAGGCCACCGATGTAGCGCTTGTTTGCCCTGAGGTTCCGGTCTGGAGATTCATATATTGCCAGTTTGGCGATGTGACATCACTCCCTGAAGCCACATTACGCGACCAGAAGAACGGTCTTGTCGCATCCAGCGGCCAGCCCTGCGCGGACTCCAGCGTCCCGGAAGGATACGCTTGATACAGTGATTGCAGATCGTTCATCAGCGGCAATGCATCTTTACAGCCCCCCTGTGTACCATCCTGCGCCTGAGTAATGGTGACCTGCTGCCAGTCTTCGTTATTAATGGTTAACGAGGCCGAAGATCCTGCCTCTTTTTTCAACAATGGGCGATTGAAAACCTTACCATTTTGGGCGGACAGGGTTTCCGGCATGTATCCCCAGAAGTTCGCTTTCGGCGTATCCGGGCTGGTAATGGTGGTGAAAATCGCGCTTAGAACATTCGATGTCGCTCCGCTATCCAGTTGCGCCGTCAACGGAATGCGCGTTCCCATGCCTTGATTGGGCTGATGCATCGTAAAGGTTAATGTACCGTCAGCCCCTGTCATACTGTAGTAACGTCTACCATCATCAAGATAGGTAGATGCATTATTATAACTGTCCTGAACGTATATCAGTCGTGAATAATTATCGATAGTTATCGAATTCATCGTGCGGGGCACGGTAGTACCATGAATTAAGGTAAACGGTGCATAACCCAGCGGGTTCCCCTGTGCATCACGAGTTGTCACCGTCATGGTTAACTGATCCCCGAAAACACTGTAGTTAGTTCTGACTTTTACCGCGTCAATTCCATCATATTTCGCGGTCTGAGCAGAGCTAAGTTCAATCGTTTTCACCACAGGATTCGCCGTGGTCTGGCAGGTCAGATAGCCAAAATCAGCGGTTGCCAGGCTGCCACTGGTGCCATCACTCAGCTTCACGCTTTTATATTTACGATCGCCAGTACTGGCCTGATCCGGCGTGCTGGAATCGTAATTTATCAGAACAGGCCAGCCATCAACCGCATGGCCCCCCCAACCGCCAGAGAGCGAGATCAGTGCGTCCTGCGTCGGAATGTAATCCGCGCCACAGCCACCATTATTGACCTTGGCCGCCTGAGCCTCCGTAAACAACGCCCAAATCTCATTATCCTCTTCCGGGCCTTTGCGTTTATTGCCTGGGCTGCCGGTTAGTTCTGTAAACAGAATCGGGCGTTTAAACGTCAGCCCGCCTGCCGACAGCGTTTCCGGCATATGGCCCCACATTTTCGCTTTGCCGGTATCCGGGCTGGTGACCACGGTGAAAATGGTGTCCATGGTCGCCTTGATCGTCGGATCGGAATAAAGCCCGACGGTAATGGCCGTTTTGGTGCCGTGCGCATCCGGGCGAGTGATATTAAGAATTTTCGTGCCGTCGCTGCCAGTTATAGCGGCGTGGACAGTTGCCGTATCGTTCAGCGACTCGCCATCTACCACCACCGGGGCAACAATACCGTCATCGCTGCCTGCAATATGTTTTTCAACGGGATTACGGGTATAGCCATCACCACGGTTAAAGGTAAATGGCATATCCGGCATCGGATTGCCTGCCGCATCTTTTACCGTAACCTTAACCTGTAAGGTTTCGCCTTTTTTCAGCTTCGCAGCCTTCAATGTGCCATTCCACTGCGCCTGGTTGACGACTTCCAGCGTAATCTGGCTTGCCGGGGCGTTCGCCGTTGCCAGGCAACTGACATAAATGGGATCCGTATTGTTAGCCACCAGCGAGCCATTATTCAGCCACTGAGAATACAGGACGGGTGTTTTATCGGCTGGCGTGCTGGTCCAGTATTCCTCACGCTGAGTCGGCCAGCCGTGAACGGTCTGAATAGCGTTGTTATTGTTGGCGTCATATAACGAGGTAAGCTGTGTTTTCAGAGGGACTTTGTTTACACCACAGCCTCCGAAATCGGTATTGGCAATATCTTCCTGTGCAACACGCGCCCAGTCTTCATTATTCTCGGTAATAAAATTCTTCTCGTTAACTTCCGCAGCCAGTTTAGGGCGCTCAAAGATCAGGGAGTCGACTTTTATGGTGTCATCCATATGCCCCCACATCCGCGCACCAGTTACATCCGGGCTGGTAACCGTGGTAAATACCACGGAGTAGTTAACGGTATTAGGAAGCACCGAATTGGTCGGCGTGATGTTCAGCGGCGTTCTTAGCCCCACGCCTTGCGGTTGTTCGATCACAACGGTGGCCGCGCCCTGTGCATCCGTAGTACCAGAATAAACGGTTGAAGGCTGCGAAGTACCGTACTGTACGCCATTCATGGTTAATGCGCCGCTGGTGGGGTCGGTAAAATCAGTTGTTTTACCGGCACGACTTAAGCCCATATCTTTAGTGATGGTAAAAGCAGTAAACGGCACAGGCGCACCATTCTGAGCATTGACGGTATGAACCGTCATGGTGATTTTCTCGCCTACCTTAGCTTTGGCTATCCTGGAATCAGGCGTCGTGTCTTTGTCGGTATCCACCACCACCTGAGCAATCAGTTCATTGGCAGAACAGGTGAGATAGTTTTGTTTAAAGCCAGAATAGCTATCGATATCACCATTTCCCAGATCAACGGAGGAATGCGAGTCGACCTGCTCCGCCGCTGTCAGGTAATCTTGTTTTACCGTTGGCCAGCCGTACTCCGTGCCAATTGCATTTCCAGGGTGACCATTGAATAACGCAGTTAGTGAACGCTGACTCGGTATATGCCCGACACCGCACTCTGCTTGCATACTGGTGTTCTGGTCGAATAACGCCCAGTCTTCGTTATTTTCACGAATTGAGCCAAGTTCATTGGTTGTTTCATCTGCCAGGCGAGGACGTTTGAACAGGTTACCCTTTTCAATGATGCCGTTACCCATATATCCCCACATGCGCGCCTGCGGCACATCCGGGCTGGTGATAACGGCAAAAATCACATCTTTGGTGTCTGACGCAGTAAAGTTGCTGCGCATTTGCGCTGTGAGGTGCGTTTTCACCCCTACACCGCCGGGCTGACGCAGAGTTAACGTTGCCTGACCGTTAACATCCGTCATGCCCTCATAATTATGAGCGTCCACTTTTTGCAGATCGCCCCCTGTGTCTATCTGTACCGGGTTTGCTTCCCAGGCCGCATTACTTTCCCCTTTGCGGTTAACGCCGTCATCCAGATGCAGTGAGAAATAGTAGTACGCCAGCGGCTGGTTATTATTTTTCTTATCGGTAATGGTCAGGCGCATATTCGTTTCGTCGCCGACAGCTACTCTCACCGCCTGTAAAGTGTCGTCATAATCATCTGACGTGAGAATCAGTTCAGGCTCAACATCAGGCGCTTCTTTGTCGACGCAGCTCACGATGAACCGGGTATCATCCGGTTTCTGCGCTTCGCTGCGGTTGGAGACATCCGCAGCATGGTGCTGCCCGGTGGTCCCCGCCAGAGAAGACCAGTAATAGTTGTTCGCTATTGGCCAACCTGCAACATTCTGGATGGTCGTTGGAATCACGGTTGCCAGCGCGCCAAACTGGCGCATACCGGGCAAAATATCGCAGTGGTTATCCGCGCCACTCCAGATAAAGGTGGACCAGGTTTCGTTATGATCGTCAACCGTGCCGTCTTCATTAGAGACTTCCGCCGCCAGTTTCGGCCGGGTAAAGGTGTACTGCTGCGCCTTCAGTGTGTTGGGCATATGGCCCCACATATTGGCTTGCGGTACGTCCGGGCTGGTGAGCACAGTAAAAATGACTGCCGTTTCGCTGGTCTGCGAAATACCGGGCAAACCGACGATCAGCGGCGTTTTTACACCGGGGCCATTTGACTGCGTCACCTGTACCGTGGCGGAACCATTGGCATCCGTAGTACCACGGTACTCTGTCGCCGTAGTGGTCAGTTCTGTGCTGTCCAGCTTTACCGGACCGGTATTGTTCACCATTGTCTGACGATTTATCGCATCGCCGCGCTTGATGGTAAATGGGATATTACCCGCCGGATTGCCCTGACAGTCCTTAGTGGTCACGGTTAACGTGATGGTTTCGCCAACTTTGGCTCTTGACGCCTTCAGCGTATCGTCATAACCCGCGGCAGCAACGGTCACCAAATCGCCCTGAGCAGGCGCAATATTTAACGTCACCTGCTGTTCACTCAATAATACCGAGCCCCGGTTAGGTATACCGGTCAGGGTGAACAGATCCAGCGTGGGCAGAGTTTCTTTCGGGTCAAACTGAGGGATCACCACCAGCTTATGTCCGGCAAGGTTTTGCGCGCAGAAGGAGCGATCCGGGCGAGGTTGCGGACTAAGCGGCGCATCCGGCGTCGCAGCTTCAGCCCAAACCAACGAGACAGCAGGTAACGTCTGGTTTTCCCAGCGCAACAGTGGCGGGTTGGCAAAAAGATCGCCTTCGGTATCGTGCTGGTTAATGAGCAACATACTGGTTGCGGTAGCATCCACGCTGAAATTACCCGGTGTGGAGCTAAATGCAACATCGTGTTCTTTGCTGGGATCTAACTGGATGCTGCCCTGATAAACGGGTACGCTGGCGCTGTCTGCTATGGGAGGGGTGCCGTTTATGGCATCCGTTGAAACGTCAACATGTTGCCATTGGCCTCCTTTCAATGCTGCTACTGCTGGCGTAGCCAGAGTAAGCATTAAAAAAGCCATCACCATTTTTACGCGTTTCAATTTCCCGCCCATGAGTGAAACCTGCCCGTTAACGTTACTTTCTTACCTCAACCCACTTTGCTTAACGCAGGTTAAGCAAAGTGCGCGGAAAAGCACCATTCCCCAAGGGGAATGGTGCTGGTAAAAATTATTTTCTCTGGTAGTCGATGGACAAACCGTAGCCCTGGACACCATCGGCGCCAAGTGTGAGTCCGCCTTCGCTGTAGTCGAACGCGGTTTTCGCTTCGGCGTTGGTAACCGGAATAACCAGGTCGCTGTTGTTGTAGCTCGGGTTGACAAGCCCACCCGTCGTCCCCAACTGCAGACTGGTGCCAGTAAAGCGCCAGCGGTAGTTGTACTGATTAGTAACTTCTTCGCCCGTATCGTAGGATCCGTTGCTGTTTTTATCTTTCCACAGCATGACCTGATAGGTGGTATTGGTTTTGAGTTTGGTATCTTTGCCCAGCAGGTTGGTATTGACACCTTGCTCATGGATGACCACATGAACTGCATCATCAAACACCGGACCTTCAGGAATATCATCGCTGTCAGAACCACCACCAGCGTTTGTAGAGAGGTCTAACATGACCACTTCCACCGCCACGTTTGGATCACCGGTAGTAGTGGTTGGCGTGATCTTCAAGCCTATGTATCGATCGGCATCTGCTGCAGCGATGGTGTAAGTGTCACTGCCAACTGTACCTATCGGTTTTGGATCGCCCCCCGCCTGGTCGCTAAAGCTCATCCACTGAAGTGTCGCTTTGGTTGCTGTGTTGTTGTCGTCAAGGTCCCCCTGGGTATCGCCAATGGCCCAGTTTGCAGTTAGCTTGTCGCCAACATGAAATTGCTTCTCGCCATCGGTTGAAGCAGAACGTCCACCGCGATCAATAGTAATAGTGACATGAGATTTATCAGCATCGCTCGTTTCTGACGCGCTACGGGTGATCCACGGCACGGTCCCCTGAATGGTACCGGTAGTCTGTGATTCTGATTGCCACTGACCAGCTCTAAGATTACCCTGCCCTTCAGCCATTGCAGCAGGCACCACACAGTACCCCGCTAAAGCCAGCGCCAGCGCGACTTTCGTCAATGGCCGCGTTAAATTATTGTTCATTCAATTCTCTCCTTGATTAATATCCAGCGACTGGCCGATCGGCCATTACGCCGATCTAGTGCTTGCTGTAAACCACACGTAATCCATATCCCTGCACGCCATCTTCTTTTTGGGCGCCAAATTTTTGTACGGCTTCCTCGTTAGTGGCAGGGATGACAATATCTTCATTACTGGTATTCGTTTGGGCACCGGTGTAGCCATTGACGCTGTGTCCGGTAAATTCCCATTGGTAGTCGTATTGCGCCATTTCCTCTTCCGTCAGTTTTTCCGACTGCTGGAAAACGCCATCTTTGTTAGCATCGCGCCACAAGACAAAGCGATAGGAATTATCAACAGGCAAATGCTCTTTCTCATTACCGATAAGATTGACAGGGTTAGTCGCGGATACACGGTAGATAAAGGCATTAACATCATTGCCCCCCGCGCCGAGGAAAGTTACATCGACATAGTTACTGTCATCATACGGAGCAGCTTTCGCTTTCCAGCGGAAAGTACCGGGAAGCGTACTGGAGAGCGTAACGGTACCTTTTTCTTTATCCTGTTTGGCGATAAAGACGCAGGGATTCTCGGTTGAACAGGGTTTATTGGTGAGGGTTACCTTTTTATCCTGAGCATCGTAAAGCTGCGGACTCAGGCCATCTTCAGGTAGCGCATCGCCGTTACGGTCCGTGTCATCACCAAAGCTATCGGTAACGTCGAGATCCATCACCACGCCATCGACGCCATCCGCCTGAGCGCTGGCTTCGTGGCTATGATTGTTCTCATCCGGCACATCTGCGATATTATTGACGATCAGCTCAATTTTGCGGTCCTGCTGAACGGTAATTTCCACCACGCCTGAGTTTTGCCGATTGCCCTTTTCATCTTCCAGCGCCAGACGCACGCGCCAGGTATTGAGTTTTTCCTGTTCGGCAGGATCTGAGCTGTACTGCCAGGCTGGCAGCACCAGATTCCAGTGGTTGTTGTTACCTTCCGTGATGGTATTCGCTTTTACAACAGGCATTACCAGCGTACGGGCAGCATTGTTTTTCGCCTGCCACGAGGCGACGACAATTTTATAGTGATGGTTGATTAGCGCGTTAATGGTCCACTTACATTTTTCCAGCCCCACCGCAGCTTCGGGTGTGTCCTTAATGACACAATCCGGGTGTTCATTGGTGGCGTCAGCCTTCAGCCATAACGTAACGTCGAGAGGATCTTTTTCTTTATATTCCAGAACAATAAAATTATTACGCTCAACGAAGTCATGGCGACTGCCCATCAGCGAGTGAGCGACTTTAACGTTATCGCTATTCAGTTGATCTTTTAGCGGAACACCGAACTGATAGTTAATCGTGGCGTTAACACTAAGATCGCTGTTATCTCCGGTTCCTGCTTTATAGTCCGTCCCAACCGTCAGTAACGGAACGGGTTGATAGTTCACGCCAAGCGTCACTGCATAGGGATCTTTTTCTAAATTATCGGTGCCGAAGAGCGCCACTTCGTCACCATAATATTGCTCGAAAACAATTTTGCCCCCCAGCTGCGGATAAGATGGTAGCCAGGCTTCCGCCCGGACATCCCAGCCACGTGCGGGTCGTTCTAAATAGAAATCAAAATCTTTTGAATCTTTCCAGTCTGAAAGCGGATGATAATAGTTACCAGAAAATTTTAAATAATCCGTCCAGGCTTCTGTTCCTAAACCTAAACGGCGATGTCCGCGGGTGAAATCATAATCATAAAATATATTTCCACCCAATAACCATTTATCAAAATTATGTCTTACGCCTAAACCTATATTACCTATCGTGCGATCTTCTTTTCGTTGCGCAGAAAACTGACTGAAATAGACGGTGCTCTGATTATCATACCAGGGGACAAAATAGTCGATTGAACTGCCGTCCAGCGAGCCATCCTGACCGATGGAAAGGTTAGAGCGAACTTTACCATAAGGAGAAAGTGCACCTTCGATATAAGACTGTGCGGATGAGGTGATTTGGCCTTGCAGATAGCTTCTCGCCTGGGATTCAAGAGCTTCTGGAGTCAGGTTCTCAAAGCCCTGTTGGGCGGACTCGGTAACGTAGTTGGCACCACGTTCCTTGAAGGATTTACCTTTGTTACTTTGTTCTTCTAGTTGAGCAGCCTCGCTTGCCAGATCGGGCAATGATGATTCGCTTTGCTTACTATTTATCTCTGGTGCCGCATAAGCAGCACCAGAGATAAATATTAGCGTTATATAGCGGATCCATCGCAGCATGTTTTTCCCTGTGGAAATTCAATTCTGAAATAATGTCTGACATTGTATGCCAGATAACGCAGAAACTGCACGTCATAAGTGCTAAATATAATATTAAAGTTATAATAATGTGATTTTATACATTTTTATTTTGTCGTTAATTTAATAGGAAAGAGATTATAATATTTAAATTAGGAATATATAATGCAAAATCATATATTCCCGTGATATTAAGCAATGATAAATTCAATACGGGTTTTAGAAATTAAACCGTGACCATGCTGGCAGAAATAATCCACCGCACCACACGCTTTTAATACCTGCAATGGTTGGTGGCAGTCAGGACAAAGAGCCTGGACTATGAAATCTTTGTTGCACGTTGCGCAGTGAGCAGCCTCGCCATTACGTTCGAGAGGGTTTTGGCAGATTGGGCAGCTAAGTTCCATAAATGATCCTCATATTTTCATGGTTTTCCCTTTCCATACGGAAAGGGAAACCACATAAGTAATTACTTACTTTTCTTAATATGCTTCATCAGGCGTTTACGTTTACGCATCTGGGTCGGTGTCAGAGTGTTACGCTTGTTCGCATACGGGTTTTCCCCTTCCTTGAACTGAATACGAATCGGCGTACCCATCACGTCCAGAGACTTACGGAAATAATTCATCAGATAACGCTTGTAGGAATCTGGCAGGTCTTTCACCTGGTTACCGTGAATCACCACAATCGGCGGGTTATAACCACCGGCGTGAGCATACTTCAGCTTCACACGACGACCACGTACCAGCGGCGGTTGATGATCTTCAACAGCCATGGTCATAATTCGTGTCAGCATAGACGTTCCCACACGACGGGTGGAACTGTCATAAGCTTCACGCACCGATTCAAACAGGTTTCCAACACCGCTGCCGTGCAATGCAGAGATAAAATGCACGCGAGCAAAATCGATAAAACCCAGACGGAAGTCCAGCGTCTCTTTCACCTGCTCTTTCACTTCCTGACTCAGGCCATCCCACTTGTTCACCACAATCACAAGTGAGCGCCCACTATTGAGAATAAAGCCCAGCAGGGAGAGATCCTGATCGGAAATACCTTCGCGCGCATCAATCACCAGCATTACCACGTTGGCATCTTCAATCGCCTGCAACGTTTTGATTACGGAGAATTTTTCTACCGCATCGGTGATTTTTCCGCGTTTACGTACGCCTGCGGTGTCAATAAGTACATACTCACGTCCATCGCGTTCCATTGGAATGTAAATACTGTCACGCGTAGTGCCTGGCATGTCGTAAACCACAACACGCTCTTCACCGAGAATACGGTTAGTGAGCGTAGACTTACCGACGTTCGGGCGACCAACAATCGCCAGTTTGATTGGCAGACTTTGCGGGTCGAAGTCGTCTTCCTCTTCTTCTTCCTCGCCGTTCTCTTGCGCTTCAAATTGCGCCCAGTATTCGGCGTCTTCATCCACTTCTTCTTGCGGCGCGATATCTTCCATCCACGGCAGCAGCACGTGCTCCAGCAGACTTAATACGCCACGACCATGCGAAGCGGCAATTGGGTAGATTTCACCTAAACCGAGTGAATAAAAATCAACGATTGCTTGATCCGGGTCCAGTCCATCGGTTTTGTTCGCCACCAGAAAAGTTGGCTTTTCGCGGGAACGCAGATGTTTGGCAATGGCTTCATCCGCCGGCATCAGACCCGCACGCGCATCAACCATAAACAGTACAACGTCTGCTTCTTCAATCGCCAGCAGCGACTGTTCCGCCATGCGGGTTTCAACACCGTCTTCTGTACCGTCAATACCGCCGGTATCAATACAGATAAACTCGCGGCCTTCAATTTCTGCACGACCGTACTTACGGTCACGAGTCAGACCCGGGAAATCCGCAACCAGCGCATCTCGGGTGCGAGTTAGACGGTTAAATAACGTGGATTTTCCTACGTTAGGGCGCCCGACAAGCGCGACCACAGGTACCATGTTTAAAGCCTCATTTTTATAAATCATCAGACAACGAGCGCTCTTTTTGCGTCGTTGTTAAAAACAGGAAAACGGCCCCTGTCCAGGAGCCGTTTTCAAAGTGAACGACAGAGACGATTAACGTGTAATGGAGTACACAGTCCCGTCTTTTGCCTGGATCAGCAGTTTGCCATCAGCGGCAACCGGTTCGGTCTGGAAGCCGGAGCTATCAACTTTTTGCTGGGCAACAAAACGACCATCTTCGACGTTAATCCAGTGCAGATAACCTTCACTGTCACCCACCACCAGGTTGCCATTATACAGCACCGGAGAAGTCAGCAGGCGGTGCAGCAGATCGCTTTGTGTCCACAGCGTCACGCCACCATCGATGGTCAACGCCATTACCCGGTCATTTTGATCAACCAGATAGATACGGTTACCGTCGACGATGAAATCATTCACCGAACCCAGTTCGCGTTTCCACATAATCTGACCACTGCGCAAATCAAGCGCCGTCAGGTTACCATTATAGGCCAGCGCGAAAACAACACCGTTCACAACTACTGGCGTAGTATCAACATCGCTCAAACGGTCGATTTCGGTTGAACCGGTCGCCTGGGAGATACGCTGTTGCCAAATCATCTGGCCCTGTTGCATCAGCACTGCACTGACGCGGCCATTATCACCACCAACGACTGCCGCACCAAATGCGGTTGCTGGCGCAGATTCGCCACGCAAAGAGAGCGAAGGCATATCGAGGTTAACAGTCCATTTAACCGCACCGTCTGCTTCATTCAGCGCTTGCAACTGACCGTTACTGGTGTGGATAAGCACCAGACCATCGCTAACCACCGGGCGAGAAAGTGCTTCACCCGCAACTTTAGTTTGCCATGCTACTGTACCATCGCTGGTATTCAGCGCGTAAACCTGCGCCTTTTCGCTGCCAATGTAAACGTGACCACCTGCTACGGTCACGCCGCCAGAAAGCAATGCCGGCTCTTTAGATAACCAGCCATCTTTCTCGGCCAGACTGACAGACCAGATTTCTTTGCCGTCATCCGCATTCATCGCTTTTACTAAACCAGCGCGGTCCGCTGCATAGACAACGTTGTCCGCCAGTGCCGGATGAAGATTAGAATAGAAGTTGCCAATGCCGCTACCAACAGAGGTGCTCCACGCCGTTGTCGGCGTAAACTGGTTTTCAACGGTCGGCAATGGGGACATCTTTACCACATCTTCTTCGCTGTTAAACAGCGAACAGCCGCTTAAAAGAGTAACGGAAAGCAGTCCTGGCAGCAGTAATTTACGCAATTGCATCGGGTCCCTCTCAGATGGACAAATTATTAATTTTCATCTGCATCATTTCGCTCAGTGCCGGGGTAGCATCGCTTTTCACGCCTGCTTCCCATGCACTACGCGCACCTTGCTTATCACCTTTGCTCAACAATGCTTCACCACGCAGGTCGGCAACAATGGCAGCCCACCCTTCACCTTTAATGGTTTCAAGGGTTTTCAGCGCGGCATCAGCCTGCTTGAGCTGCACCTGAACTCGGGCAAGACGCAGATTTATCACGGCTTTGAGATTTTCATCGCTCGTGTCCGCCAACCCTTGTTGCAATTGGGCGGCAGCTTTCTCTAGTTCATTTTTGTCAACAAATTGCTGCGCAAGTTCCAAAGAAGCCAGCGCGCCATAAGTATTTTTATTTTCAGCGGCGAATTTTTCCGCCGCCGGAATGCTGTCTGGTTTGCCTTCGCTCACTGCGGTAACCGCATTATGATAGGCAAGAGAAGCGGAGCGTGCGGAATCAACCTGATGGTTGTTCCAGTAGCGCCAGCCAATCAGTGCGCCAACGCCCAAAATCACCCCAACAGCCAGTGCTTTACCATTCTCAGCAAAAAAGCGTTTAACCGCTTCAACCTGGTCGTTTTCGTTCTCGTAAATTTCCACGCTGTCCTTCTCCTTCCTTAACCCAGTAACGTGCGCAAATGCGCGGCTACGCTATCCTGCGCAACTGCCGTTTGCTCACCAGAGCGCAAATCCTTCACTACTGCCGTGCCGTTGGCCACTTCGGACTCACCCAGCACCACAGCAACGCGTGCGCCCCATTTATCAGCACGGGCGAACTGTTTCTTAAAGTTGCCGCCGCCGTGGTTGGTCATCAATTTCACGCCCGGTAATTCATCACGCAGACGTTCAGCTAATGCCAGCGCCGCAGATTGTGTATCGGTGCCTGAAGCCACCAGGTATATATCGACAACGGGATCGGCTTTAAATTCCGGATTAACTGCCTGAACTAACAACACAAGACGTTCAAGGCCCATCGCAAAACCTACTGCCGGCGTTGCACGGCCACCCAGTTGTTCCACCAGACCGTCATAACGACCACCTGCGCACACAGTCCCCTGGGAACCGAGGCTGTTAGTCACCCATTCGAAAACGGTACGATTGTAGTAATCCAGACCACGCACCAGACGCTGGTTGACGGTGTAGGCAATACCTGCACTCTGGAGCAGTTTGCACAGACCAGCAAAATGCTCGCGCGACTCCTCATCAAGATAATCGCCTAACGCCGGAGCGTCGTTGAGTAACGCCTGCACTTCCGGATTTTTGGAATCCAGCACGCGCAGCGGGTTGGTGTACATGCGGCGTTTGCAGTCTTCGTCCAGTTTTTCTTTATGCTGTTCGAGGAACGCAACTAAAGCATCGCGGTAGTTCGCTCGCGCTTCCAGTGAACCGATTGAGTTCAGTTCGAGGGTAACGTGTTCAGAGATACCCAGCGCACGCCACCAGCGAGCAGTAAGCATGATAAGTTCAGCGTCAATATCCGGACCTTGCAGACCGAAAACTTCGCAGCCCAATTGATGGAACTGACGATAACGCCCTTTCTGCGGACGCTCGTGACGGAACATCGGCCCGATATACCACAGACGCTGTTCCTGATTGTACAGAAGACCATGCTCGATGCCGGCGCGTACACAGCCCGCCGTCCCTTCAGGTCGCAGAGTCAGGCTGTCGCCATTACGATCCTCAAAGGTATACATCTCTTTTTCAACCACGTCGGTGACTTCACCAATCGCACGTTTGAATAGCGGGGTCTGCTCTACAATCGGCAAGCGGATTTCACTGTAACCGTAGCTGCCGAGCACGTTTTTCAGTGTGCCTTCAATGCGCTGCCAGATGGCCGTTTCGCCAGGCAGGTAATCGTTCATGCCGCGAATGGCTTGAATGTTTTTTGCCACGTTTATTCTCTTTCTGAATATAAAAATGAACCCTCAGCGCTTCCGTAAATGTTTCGGGAGCTATGCGGGTTCAATCATACACGGGAAGCGAGGCGCTTCCCATCACGTTATTATTTTTCAACCTGCTGAACGTCAATTCGACGCGCTTCGTCCAGTTGACTGGCTTTCGCACGAATGCGCGCTTCCAGCTGGTCGATCATGTCATTGTTGTCCAGACGGTCTTTACGAACGCCGTCTTCATAAAGGCCGCTTTTCTTGTTGCCGCCCGTGACGCCGAGTGTAGAAACCAGTGCCTCGCCAGGGCCATTCACCACGCAACCAATGATCGATACGTCCATCGGAGTAATGATATCTTCCAGACGCTGCTCAAGTGCATTAACCGTACCAATGACATCAAACTCCTGACGAGAACAGGTCGGGCAGGCGATGAAGTTGATCCCGCGCGAACGGATCCGCAGCGATTTCAGGATATCGAAACCGACTTTGATCTCTTCAACCGGATCGGCAGCCAGCGAAACGCGCAGCGTGTCGCCAATGCCTTCAGACAGCAACAGACCTAAACCGATGGCCGATTTCACCGCCCCGCTGCGCGCCCCGCCGGCTTCGGTGATCCCAAGATGCAGCGGCTGATCGATCTGTTTTGCCAGCAGACGATAAGATTCTACTGCCAGGAAAACGTCTGACGCTTTGACACTGACTTTAAACTGATCGAAGTTCAGACGATCAAGATGATCAACATGGCGCATGGCGGACTCAAGCAACGCCTGCGGCGTCGGTTCGCCATACTTTTCTTGCAGATCTTTTTCCAGCGATCCCGCGTTAACACCAATACGGATCGGAATGTTTTTATCGCGCGCACAGTCAACCACCATACGAATGCGCTCTTCATTACCGATATTTCCTGGGTTAATGCGCAGGCAATCGACGCCGTATTCCGCCACTTTTAGCGCAATGCGATAGTCAAAGTGGATATCGGCAACCAGCGGTACGTTAACCTGCTGTTTGATGAGTTTGAACGCTTCTGCCGCGTCCATCGTCGGTACTGAAACACGGACGATATCGGCACCAACACGTTCCAGCGCCTTGATTTGATTGACCGTCGCTTCGACATCCGTCGTACGCGTATTAGTCATGGACTGTACGGCGATGGGAGCCCCATCGCCAATCGGCACATTCCCAACGTAAATACGTGTTGATTTTCTACGTTGAATTGGAGCCTGGTTATGCATGCAAAATCTCCCGCGTTACCCGTCTGTTACTGCGCCGGTGATTGTTCGGCATTTAGGGTCAGACGCGCAACCTGGTTAGTTCTGATAAAACGACTCAGATCGACAGGTTTCCCTTGATACTGGATCTGTACTGCGGCCGGCGCACCAATTTTCAGTTTATACGGTGCTTGGCCGGTTAAATTCAAATTACCGTCTTTACGCTGCATCCCGCTGAACAGTTTTTTACCGGTAGCATCAGTAACTTCCAGCCAGCAATCGGCAGTAAAGTTCATCACCAGTGCATTCGGGTCAGCCGCCGGCGTGGTCACACCAGCCTGATCGGTTGGCAGTGGTGCCGCGTCATCTGGCGTCGTTGCAGTTGGCGCGGTCGTAGCAGCGGTATCCACATTCGCCTGCGAAGGCGGAACAACCGCGTTCTGCTGTGGTTCAACGGCAGGTGCTGGCGTGGTCACGTCTGACGTTTGCGTGTTTGCAGCAGTAGTATCTGCAGGTGCTGACGTCGTAGTGGAGTCACTCTGGCTGGCGTTTGATGAGGTATCTAACGGCACGCTCTGCGCCTGGCCGCTATTACCGTTCAGTTCCGCTGTGGTCTGATCGGCCATAGTCGTGATCTCTTCCTGCTGGGCTTTGTGATCTTGCCACCACCAGGCACCGCTCAGTCCAATCACCACAAATAACACCAGCCAGGTGAAGGTCATCAGCCAGCCATCATGTTTTTTACGCCGCTTGCCGAGAGAGAAACTCTGCATAGGCGCAACTTTTGCGGCCCGTAGCGGAGCCTGTTTTTCCAGCCCCGGCAGCAGTTCTTCTTCCGGAATATGCACCAGACGTGCATAAGACCGGATATACCCGCGCAGGAATGTTGATGCAAGGTCGGCTGGCGCCTTATCTTCTTCAATATCGCGTACCGTGGAAACCTTCAGACAAAGTCGTTCGGCAACGGCTTGCTGGCTAAGTCCAAGTTGTTCGCGGGCATTACGCAAGCGAGTGCCGGTAGTAAGTGCTTCATTTTGGTCGTGCGTGGCTTCAGTATTCATTCGCTGCAGGTACGTTTAAATGAGAATTGAGATGCCGATGAGTCATCATGCTCACCCACACCGCGAGACATCCATTAAGTTAACGCTTATCATACAGTATAAGACTGTCTGTGTGCTCATGACAAAGCCCACATGAATCAAAGCTAACTTACTGTTGCATCGTTACATACTGCCTTAAAGTCAGCAAAAACGCACCGTTAATATTGATCAGACAATTGCAACTGAATGCTATATTCATAAAAGATTACGCCACGGTACAAAAAATAACCGTGGCGTAAAAGACATCAAACCGTTTTCACGTCGATGGCTTCACCCTGCATCCGTTTGCGCAGGGTCCGTTTAGTACGGTCGATAACCTCACCCGCTAATTGCCCGCAGGCTGCATCGATATCATCCCCACGCGTTTTACGCACGATGGTTGTGAAACCATAACTCATCAACACTTTTGAGAAGCGATCGATACGACTGTTCGAACTGCGGCCATACGGCGCGCCCGGGAACGGGTTCCACGGAATCAGGTTGATCTTACACGGCGTATCTTTCAGCAATTCCGCCAGTTGATGCGCATGCTCTGTACCGTCGTTAACGTGGTCAAGCATCACGTATTCAATGGTGACGCGCCCCTGATTGGCATTGGACTTTTCCAGATAGCGGCGTACTGCAGCGAGGAAAGTTTCGATATTGTACTTTTTGTTGATCGGTACAATTTCGTCACGAATTTCGTCGTTCGGCGCGTGCAGAGAAATTGCCAGCGCAACGTCAATCATATCGCCCAGTTTATCCAGAGCCGGAACAACACCCGATGTAGAGAGCGTCACGCGACGTTTAGACAAGCCAAAGCCAAAGTCGTCGAGCATGATTTCCATCGCCGGAACGACGTTGTTCAGGTTGAGCAGCGGCTCGCCCATACCCATCATCACTACGTTAGTGATCGGACGTTGACCGGTGACTTTTGCTGCGCCGACGATTTTCGCCGCACGCCACACCTGGCCAATAATTTCCGACACCCGCAGGTTACGGTTGAAACCTTGCTGGGCAGTGGAACAGAATTTACACTCCAGCGCACAGCCAACCTGCGAGGAGACGCAAAGCGTGGCGCGGTCGTCTTCCGGGATATATACCGTTTCAACGCGCTGATCGCCCACGGCAATTGCCCATTTAATGGTGCCGTCAGATGAACGCTGTTCTTCAACCACTTCCGGTGCGCGGATTTCCGCCACCTCTTTCAGCTTGCCACGCAACACTTTGTTGATGTCGGTCATCTCATCAAAGTTGTCGCAGCAATAATGATACATCCACTTCATCACCTGATCGGCGCGGAAGGGTTTTTCACCTAATTCTTTAAAAAACTCCCGCATCTGCTGACGGTTGAGATCCAGCAGGTTGATTTTTCCATCTTTCGTGGTGACGTTTTCAGGTGTGACTAATTGTTCAGACATATGCTATTCCGGCCTCGTTATTACACGTTATGGCCCCTGGAGGGTTGAAAAAAGAAACGCCCCGGTGAGCGACTGCTCGTCCGGGGGCGCTGCATTGTACAAATTCTGGCGCATGGATGCCACGTTTGCACGCGGCATTTACGAAAATATTAACGCGTGCGCGGGCACACTTCGCCTTCACCAAAGAAGTAGGCGATTTCGCGAGCGGCAGATTCAACGGAATCAGAACCGTGGGTACCGTTTTCGGTCAGGCTGTCAGCGTAATCAGCACGCAGAGTACCGGCCAGTGCATTTGCCGGATTGGTCGCGCCCAGCAGATCGCGGTGACGCTGAACGGCGTTTTCACCTTCCAGCACGGAAACCACGATCGGGCCAGAGGTCATGAATTCAACCAGACCATCAAAGAACGGTTTTCCATCGTGTTCAGCATAAAAGCCACGAGCCTGTTCAACGGTCAGGTGCAGCATTTTGGTGCCGACAATTTTGAACCCTGCAGCTTCAAAGCGCGCAAAGATATTACCAATGACGTTTTTTGCTACCGCATTCGGTTTTATGATGGAAAAAGTACGTTCAATAGCCATTTTTACCTCTGTAAATTATTCTGTTGTTGTCTGTACCAGCGTACGAGATGGCGCGGATTATAATGAGCAACAGAGCCGTTGACTATTGATGAAGGTAACATTTTTTTAAAATAAACCCAGTTTAAGCAACAAACATGGAGGAAACAGACTATTGCATGACAAATTTCACTGTCGCTATTTGCCCCACTTCATCCATCACCAGCAATTGATAATCGCCTTTTTCCGTTAAATGCAGAGTCACGTTGCGCCCGCGCTCAGTTAACGGTTCGCCATTAAGAAACCACCAGCGTTCGCCTGCCCCTCCACTTGTTTGCACCGGCAAAGTCGCTTCGACTGCGCCCGGTAAACGTTTAATAATCGCGCCATCGCGAACGCCTGTCAGCTGCAGCGGGAGCTGGGCATCATGACCGTACGGCGGGCAACGTGTTGATGCCAATGGCAGGCGTGCGGCGCGACGTTCCGATGCAGGCAGCCAGGGTTCCAGCGGTAGCGGCCAGACATTTATCATTTCTTGTCGCGCCTGCGGGCAATCAGCAGCAACACGTTTGCCGTTTTCATCCAGCCAGATGGGGAAACGAATGCCATTAATCCCTTCTTGCTCAGGCAGTAACAGCGTTGGCGGCTGGCTCCCGTCCAGCAGCCAGGTTGCCAGACGGCGGCGACAGTTACCGTCACCTTCCGGCAACGACTGCCCGCCCGGCCAGCAGATAACGCCACGGCTTACAGAGTCAGGACGCGGGTCTTCCGGCAGATTCGCACTGCGCGACAGTAAGATATTATTCACCTGATTCAACAGCGGTACGGCGCTGGCAAAGCCAAACTGGCCGACTACCGGCGTGCCGTCCGGCCTGCCAGTCCAGATCCCAATCACATAGCGAGCGTTTACTCCTATAGCCCATGCATCGCGATAGCCATAGCTGGTTCCTGTTTTCCACGCCAGTGGTACGACGCGCGGCAAAGCGCCATCCGGTAGCGGCTGTGCTTCATCAGCCATAATACGGCGGATAATCCACGCGGCCCCCGGCGACATTAACGGTCGCTCGAGTAATGGATCGCCCGGCTGTAAGCGTAACTTACCCGCCTTACCGTGGCGAGCAAACGCGGTATACGCTGCTGCCATATCTTCCAGTTTTGCACCTGCGCCGCCGAGAATGAGCGAAAGATTCGGCGCAGCACCGTTGGGCAAATATAACGGCAAACCAACGTTACGTAACTTTGCCGCAAACCGTTTCGGCCCATAAGCTTCCAGCACCTGCACAGCAGGTAAGTTCAGCGAGCGCACCAGCGCCTCGCTCATGCTGATCGGGCCATGAAATCCGCTATCAAAGTTGCCAGGTCGATAATCACCGGTGCGCCGGGGAACGTCTTGCAACAGCGATGCCGGGTGAATCAAGCCTTCATCCAGTGCCAGACCATAAACAAATGGTTTGAGTACCGATCCCGGCGATCGGATCGCATTAACCATATCAACATGGCCAAAACGTGAATCATCATTGAGATCAACAGATCCCACCCAGCCGCGAACACGCATATCGGTATGATCAACCACGATCATCGCCAGTGAGCTGCGCGGCGGCAATCGACCTTTCCAGTTTTGCGCCAATTCTTCCAGACGTCGCTGAAGACCTGCATCCAGCGTAGTAACGATTTTGTCGCTTTTACTTTTACCGAGCATCATGCGCGAAAACAGTGGTGCCAGTTGCGGCATTTGTCTGGGAGCCAGCCAGATGGGCTCTTCACTAGATTCTTTTACCTGCTCACGGGACCACACACCTTGCGCAGCCATCCGTTTGAGCACTTTATTACGTGCGGCCTCGGCACGTTCCGGCCAGCGATCCGGGCGCAGTCGGCTGGGCGCTTGCGGTAACACTGCCAGCATTGCTGCCTCGGAATAGCTCAAATTAGCAGGCGATTTCCCGAGATAAGCCCAGCTTGCCGCACCGATCCCCTGTAAGGTACCGCCAAACGGGGCACGGTTAAGATACAAGGTCAGAATGTCACGTTTAGACAGGTGCCATTCCAGTTGAAATGCACGCCAGAGTTGGCGAATTTTACCGCCAAATGTTTTGGGATGAGGATCAAGCAGACGAGCAACCTGCATAGTGAGCGTGCTGCCGCCGGAGATAACCCGACCAGAAGTCAGATCCTGCCAGGCAGCGCGCGCCACCGAGAACGGGTTTACGCCCGGATGCTTCCAGAACCAGCGATCTTCGTAATTGATCAGTGCTTCAAGGTAGCGCGGAGAAACATCTTCGATAGTCACTGGATAACGCCAGATACCCTCAGCATCGGCGAAACGCCAGAGCGGCGTCCCATCCTGCGCCACAACCACGCGTGCGGGATTGACTTCATGTAGCGGCAGAGGCCAGAGTTTGTCTGCTCCCCACGCTGCAAGAATGATAATAAAGGGCGTGACTGCCAGCGTTATCCAGCAGCCACGTTTGGTTAACAGACGAGGCATTTACGGTCTGACAATCAGCAACTCTTCAGTCGCGCCTGTTGCCCGCCATTGGGGAACATACATTGATTCCACCATCGGTTGCGGAACCTGATACGTTCCCGGCGTTACCGCCCGCGCCAGATACACCAGCGTTACCGGCTGATATTCATCAACGGCAACCGCCGCCACAAAGCGATCGTCACGAAACTCAATATGCTTAATGTTCGCTTGTTGCATTTGATTAAGCAGGTTTTGCACTTCGCTGCCACTTTGCTCCAGACTGGCGCTACCGTTAGCCAGGTTCTGGTTTTCCAGCTCCAGACCCGCTGGCAGCAAATCAACCACCAACGCATCCGGCACGCTGTTACTGGCTTTTACCTGCAACCAGACCAGTACCAAATCGCCGCTACGTAACGAGTCCAGCGATTTGCTCTTACCGTCAGTACCCAAGATATGACGTTCTATTTGCAGCACATTGCTCGCAGGCAAAGGTGCGGATTGCGGATAACCGCTGGCATCCACACGCAGCCATAACGGCTGGTCGCCACTGTTGGTCACCTGCAAGGCGGCAAGTTGATCGCTATTCAGACTGCTGGTTTGCGCTTTCTCGCCTGTCAGCGGCTCGGCAGAGAAAGAGGTTTGTGCTTGCCATTTGCCCGGTAAATCCTGAATCGTACGGGCAGCCAGGAACAGCGCGTTACTTTCCTGAGTTGATAGCCAACGTTCACCAAACGCCTGCTGCGAAAGTGTATTCAGCAAGGTGTTCTGCTCATCTGGCAGCAGTTTGTTCTCTTCCAGTAAGGAGAGCATCAACGCGTTGTCGCGCAGTGGGCTACCGTAATCGCCAAGCCATATCCGCTCATCATTATTACGCGGCGTTTTCAGCGCCAGCGCAATTGCGTCTACACTCCGCGTCGCATCACCCATGGTTTTCAGCGCAACGCCAAGTTGCAGCAGTGGCAATCCAGACGCAGCATCTGCACGACGTTCCCAGATTTCACGCAGCGCACCCAGTGGCGCTTTTTGCTGCCGAGCCAGCACCAGCGCAGCGTAAGACTGAACAGCAAACTTACTGGCTTTAAGATTATCAGCGTACGGAATCGACATCATGCCCGGATCTTGTAAATAGCGCAGCAGACGCTCATTTCCCCGGTTAATGGCTTCTGTCGGCACGCTGTAACCCTGCTCACCTGCGCGGACCAGGAAATCCATCACGTAGGCCGTCAGCCAGTACTCTTCGTCACCGTTTTTATCCCACAGCGCAAAGCCGCCGTTATCCCGTTGCATTTGCAGCAAACGAGAAACACCAATATCGACTGCCGCACGGCGTTTATCATCACTGTCACCTTTTATGCCCAACGCCTGTAGTTGGGCTGCATTGGTATAGAGCGACGGGAACAGACCGCTGGCGGTTTGCTCGAGACAACCGTATGGGTATGCCTTTAACTCTTTGATATAACGTGCAATGTTCAGCGGTGGTTTGCCACTCAACAACAACTGCCCTTCCAGCGTAACAGGAGAGAAGTTTTGCAACCCATCAGCCGGGAGCGCCCATGCTTCACCAGGCTGTAACGCCGTACCATAATTGACTGTTTGTGCCGGGAATGCCGGACGGACGCCGATTTTCCACTGCTTATGCTGATCGGCAACGGTTTCACCTGGTAACGCTAACCCACTGATGGTGGCCTGTATTTCACCATCGCCATAGCCCGTCAGAGCGCGCACCGGGATAAACAGCGTGGTTCGCACCCCTGGCGCTAATTCAACAGGTGCAGGTGAATCGCTTACCAGTTCAACTAAGCCGCTGGTGGTCAGGGCAACGTTCAGTTTTTGCGGTTTATCAGTAAGATTAGTGATATCCAGCGTCAGACGTGAGGTGTCGCCACTCGCCATAAAGCGCGGCATGTTCAGTTCGGCTATCACCGGTGCAGCAACAATCACTTTGCTTTCGCTGCTGCCGAAGTCATTTGCCGTCCATGCTTGCGCCATGACGCGCAATTCACCGTTAAAATCGCCAATCGGCAATGTAACTGTGCCTTCGCCCTGTTCGTTGAGCGTTACCGGCAGCGCCTGTTGCGCGACAATATTGACGTGATTTACTGGCGGTTTGCCACCGCGTTTCAGTTCATCACCATCGCCACCAAAGCGCAGTGCAGCCAGACGCCCCTGACCTTCAATAACCTGACCGTAAATATCGTAAATGTCTGCGCCATAGCGTTTCTGACCAAAGAACGCCTGCCACGGATCTGGCGTGACGTAGTCAGTAATATTCAGCACACCACTATCAACGGCAGACACCAGCACATTCACCTGTTTTGGCTTCTCACCATTTTTAGTGCTGGCTTTAATTTTCACGGTTAATGGTTGATTGGGACGCATTTTTGCTGGTGTTTCCAGCGCCAGATCGAGGCGACGGTTTTCATCACCAAGCGGCAAATGCAACACACCAACCGCGCGTTTTGGCGTCGCGGAGCGAGATTTATCACCAGGACGCACCACCAGCGTACTCAAATAAAGATCATGACGATTCCAGGTTTTATCGACCGGAATAGTCAGATCCAACCCTTGTGCCGGGACATCAATCTCTTGCCACCAGAGTGGCCCTTCACTGGACTCCACCATCGCGTAGCCTTTACCCGCCGTTGGCGCGGCAATATGCAACTTAATAGTATCGCCAGGGCGATAACTGGCTTTATCCAGTTTCAGCGTAACGCGGTCCGGACGCACTGCGCCGCTACCGTCGCTATTATCCTGCCAGCTATATCCGGCCCAAAAACGCACGCTACTGACCGCTTCATTCGGCGCTTTGACTTCAAGACGATAAGCGCCCCACTCTACCGGAAAGCTCACCTTACCGGTTTCATCTGCTTTCAGATCCAGCGTTTGCTCATTTTCGATCAGATCTTTTTGATCGAACTGTGACTTCCAGCCTTCATCTTCCGACCAGTTCCAGTAGTAATCGCGACGTTCGCGAATCAGGCGTACCTGCAAGCCTGACACAGCTTTTTTCACGCCATGCGCATCGCTGTAAACGATGTCAAAAGCGGCATTACTGCCTTCATCAACAATGGGCTGTTTTACCATACTGTCAGTGCGGTAATCATAAACCGATTTCGAGGTGAACTGCGGACGGATCCCTGGCAGCGCATCGGCAGGCCAGATAGCCTGTTCAGCGCGGCGCGTCACCGGTCGACCGCCCGACTCCAGCAAACTGCCCTGGAAAATAACCTGCAATGGGGAATGTACTTCCTTCCACTGGCTTTCAGTGGAAACTTCGCCGCGTCCTTTATCATCCAGCGTCAGCTGGACTTCATCCAGCGAGCGGGAAAGGTTTTCGGCAGCAATATCGCCAAATTCGAAACCAGGCAATGCAGAAACCGCTTCACGCAGTGGCCGCAGGAAAAGCTGTCCCTGCAAGGTATTGCCATTAGCAGGCGCACCGTACAGGTAGTACCCCACCACGGAGAATTTCACTTCATCTTTTGGCGTTAATGGCATTTTCTCGCCGGTCAGATTCAACGCCATACGCTCCGGCATAAAATCTTCGACGTGGAAATCCCACATCCGATACTGGTTATCGCCAGTGTTGGCTCGGATATGCCACATGCCGGTTGCCGCAGTACTATCCAGCGGCCAGGTAAAATGGTAGAGGCCATTTTCCGGCTGGCTAACAACACTACGCAGTACCTGCCCGTCGGGTTTAATCACGTCCAGTTTGATGGGTTGATCCGGCAGAGCTTTACCGTCTGCATCACGCAGTAAGCCGTTGAGGATTACCGTTTCGCCCGGGCGATAAAGATCGCGCGGGCCAAACATAAAGAACTGTTTGCTGTACCCTGGCGCACCAGCAATGTTAAATTCCGCTAAGTCCAGTGCCGGTAGTTTTAAATCGAGCAGCGTTGTCTGACCGTCTTTACGCGCCAGCAGTAGCGCCGCGTTTTTATCATTTTCCAGCTGTACATGGCCCTGTGAATCACTGGTCGCCTGAGCCAGGGTCTGCCCTTTTTCATTTAATAGCGAGACTTCAATTCCTTGCTGGGCCGCGCCGTTTTCCAGGCTTTGAGTAAAGATATCCAGACGATTGTGATAACGGTGGGCCGATACGCCGATATCACTTAACGTAAATAGCGTGGCTGGATTACTGTAATCGTAATGTCCGGCCTGATTCATTACAGCCAGATACACGCCCGCCTGCTGAAGCGGCTTGATATCGCCCAGCGGCAGCAATAATTTTTCACGGGTGTTACGCGCAGGATTGAGATCAAACCGCCCGGTATAGACCAGGTCTGCCATCTGCAACAGTTTGTCTGATTGCCAGTTCGCCAGCGAGTTACGGTATTCCCACTGGCTAATGAAAGCAGGCAGCGATTCTGGCTTCACACGGAAGAAGTTAACATCGACATTGTTAACGTTGAGCGCCATTACCGGCAGTCCTTCCACGACTTTTCCAGGCAGCAGCGAACCACGGCTGGCAAAGCCGACGCTGGGTTGGATATCGCGGGTGGTGATAGTTTTTTCGTAATCTTTACTGAAGGTTACGTTATTGAGTGCCTTAACTTCCTTGCCAATAGTGACGATCAAATCACGTTTCGGTTCGAGGTGGCGTAAACGCAGTTCTTTGAGATTATCTGACAACTCCCAGGCACCATCCACTTTGCCGCTCTTTTTATCGACGACATGAATAACACGCGAGAAGTCCTGATCCGGGTCGAGGGGGACGGAGAAAGTCAGTACCAGCGTGGCTGCGCCATCAAGCTGTACTTCAGAGAGATCGAGCAATGTCAGTGCCTTACCCGCGCTCTGTTGTGCCAGTTTTTGTCGCTCCGGCGCGGAGAGTTTCGCAGAAGTCGCATCTGTCGAAGATGACTCTTTAGCAACTTCAGAAGATGTATCTTTTTTCACTGCTGTTGGCGCGTTATCGTTGTTGTCGCACCCTGCCAGCGCCAGCATTAATATACAGGCGACTAAGCGTAACTTTTTCATCTCTCATCCCTGCCACAATGGCCCGTTAGCAACGTCGAATGATTATTATGCGTGAGAAATGACGTTATGTAATTCACTATCACATCTACAGAATCCGAATTTTAGTGAGAAATGTGGCTCAGACAGCCAAATCAACCTCTTTTGCTTGTCGCTTTCCGGCAAACATCCGACAATTTAGCTTAACCCCGGCAAAAATGGAGATGCCTATGTCCACGACATGGTTTGTAGGAGCCGACTGGCTCGCCGAACATATTGATGACCCGGAAATTCAGATTATTGATGCCCGTATGGCACCGCCCGGACAGGAAGATCGTAACGTTGCCCAGGAGTACCTGAGCGGTCATATCCCCGGTGCAGTATTTTTCGATATCGAAGCGCTTTCTGATCATACATCCCCACTTCCGCACATGCTGCCTCGCCCGGAAACGTTCGCCGTCGCAATGCGTGAACTGGGCGTTAATCAGGACAAGCATCTGATTGTCTATGATGAAGGAAACCTATTTTCTGCACCGCGCGCGTGGTGGATGCTGCGCACTTTTGGTGTGGAGAAAGTGTCTATTCTCGGCGGTGGATTAGCGGGCTGGCAGCGCGATGATCTGCTGTTAGAAGAAGGCGCAGTAGAACTGCCGGAAGGAGAGTTTAACACCGCGTTTAACCAGGAAGCTGTGGTAAAAGTGACCGATGTGTTATTGGCAAGCCATGAAAAAACGGCGCAAATTATTGATGCCCGGCCGGCTGCACGTTTTAATGCAGAAGTCGATGAACCTCGCCCGGGTTTACGTCGCGGGCATATTCCCGGTGCGCTGAATGTTCCGTGGACGGAACTGGTGCGTGATGGCGAACTGAAAACAACCGATGAACTGGATGCGATATTTTTTGGCCGCGGCGTCAGCTATGACAAACCAATTATTGTCAGCTGTGGTTCCGGTGTAACGGCAGCCGTGGTGTTGCTGGCACTCGCTACACTGGATGTGCCAAACGTAAAACTGTACGACGGCGCATGGAGTGAATGGGGAGCACGGGTAGATTTACCGGTTGAGCCCGTGAAATAAGCTTTTTACAGGCAATAAAAAAACCGCCGAATTTGGCGGTTTTTTTATTGCTGGTCTGGTTCGCGGCCTTTCCAGCTGGTTGTATTACCGTAGTAATGCAAGCGCGTCTCAGCGATAACAATACTCGCTAGTAACTCCCTTTTTGTCAAGCATAAGAGAGTAATTATTGTTCAGTTAGTGTATTATTCACTACGGCCCTTTCCGCCGTCTCGCAAGCGGGCGCTGGCTTAAGGAAAGGATGTTCCGCGACCCTTAGGGCAAGCGCGTCTCAGTGCTTACTATCGCGGCAATATCGCCAGTGGTGCTGTCGTGATGCGGTCTTCGCATGGACCGCACAATGAAGATACGGTGCTTTTGTATCGTACTTATTGTTTCTGGTGCGCTGTTTTCCGAAGTAAATAATAACCGGAATCTCTCCGGCAACAATTTACTGGTGATTAACAACCTTCAGAACAGCAAGTAAGCCCGAATGCCGCCCGTCAGGGCGGCATATTTTAAATACTCGTCATACTTCAAGTTGCATGTGCTGCGTCTGCGGGTTACTCGGCCCATCCATGGGCCTCACCCCTTACGGGGCCGCTGTAAGCAGCGTTCAAATCCGCTCCATGCGGATTTGTCGCTCACCCCCGTCACTTACTTATGTAAGCTCCCGGGGATTCACTCGCTTGCCGCCTTCCTGCAACTCGAATTATTTAGATTAAATTATCCGATTCTGTTTAAAGTCACGCAGGAATCCCCCCCAGCGACGTTCATAAAATGGCGCAATATGTTCGGTAATAAAGTGGCTAATTCCTTTTTCCCCTTTTTTCACCAGGCAAATATCAATAGGTTCATCGCCAGGTAATGTATCGGTCGCTACACTTCCCGCCGCCTGAATAATTTCTTCGATATCGCCATCGGCTTCAATACCAATAAGCAAATTAGGCTGTGCCTCTTCGCTCTCTTTAATTGAACAAATAAAAGCGCGCTTCACCGGCTTAATAGTTTTAAATAAGGTGGTGAGTGAATCAATCATCTGCGCTGGCGGCTCTGCGACTTCCGATAATATCAGCGATTCGCCACCTTCCAGTACTTCCTGGCTACTCAGCGGATTCCCTTCTTCACCAATCAACAAACTGATTTCACGCGGCATAAATTCTTTACCCGTTGGCAGTTTGGCATTAAGGAAGAGCGTTTCACCAAGAGTCATCTCAAACAGCGTGCGAACAGGCATCACGACAAATGCCTGTTCGCCGTCAACCGCCTGTTGAAGCGCTTCTAATGAGGTGAAAAAAGGAATAACGCTGGTGCCGTCTTCTTTTTCCCAGTGCTGTAAATCGAGCGCACTATCTTCAACAACAGCCTCGCCCTGCGCCGCCGTACCAGGCACCCAGACGGTGGATTCCAGTAAAGTACGGAAAAAGGCTGGTCGGTGCGCCGGTTCGGTTGCTGCTTTTTCCAGCAGGTCTTCAAGTTCGTTTTTTGTTTCGGACATAAGAACCACAATTCATTCAACGTTCGGAGCGGAAGTGCCTGATGCGCTACGCTTATCAGGCCTACAAGGGAGCCGCAATTTGTTGAATTTGCAATATTTTGTAGGCCGGATAAGGCGTTTACGCCGCATCCGGCATATTAGTTTACGCCGTTAACAGATTAGCAATCGTGCGCACACCAAGTCCCGTTGCCCCCGCAGACCACTGTTCAACCGGCGCTTTACGGTACGTCGCCGAGCAGTCGATATGCAGCCAACCTTGCTGGTAGTTCTCAACAAAATGCGACAGGAAGCCAGCCGCCGTACTTGCACCCGCTGGGTACGCCGCGCTTCCGGTATTGTTCAGTTCGGCAAAGTTAGACGGCAACTGACTGCGGTGGAACTCCGCCAACGGCAGACGCCAGAACGGTTCGTTCTCTTGTGCGGCACTCGCCAGCAGGCGACCAGCCAGCGCATCGTCAAAACTGAACAACGCGTGATAATCATTACCCAACGCGGTTTTCGCCGCCCCGGTCAGGGTCGCTGCATCAATAATCAGTTCTGGTTTCTGCGCACTGGCATCAATCAGGCCATCAGCCAGCACCAGACGCCCTTCCGCATCGGTATTCATCACTTCGACTTTTTTACCGTTGCGATAGGTGATGATATCGCCCAGTTTGAACGCGTTACCGCTGATCAGGTTATCCGCACAGCAGAGGAACAGTTTCACGCGTTTATTCAGACCGCGAGTAATAGCAAACGCCAGCGCCCCGGTAACCGTTGCCGCGCCGCCCATATCGGACTTCATTGAGTCCATAAACGCGGTCTGTTTGATGCTGTAGCCACCGGAATCAAAGGTGATACCTTTACCTACCAGGCACGCGTATACCGGCGCTTCTTTATCGCCAGTTGGGTTGTAATCCAGCGCCAGCAATACCGGAGAACGTTCCGAACCGCGCCCGACGGTGTGCAGCCCCATATAACCTTGCTCACGCAGATCTTCACCTTTGGTGATCCGATAAGCCACACGATCGCCTGCAACGTTGCTAATCAGATCAACAGCACGCTGTGCCAGTTGCGATGGCCCCAGTTCTTCAGCCGGTGCGTTGATGGTGTCACGCACCCAGTCGATGATCATCAGGCGGTTATCCAGTTCCTGACGTTGGGCATCGTCCAGATCCGGCCACTCCACTTTACGCGTCCCTTTCGGGGCTTTGTAACCTTGCCAGAATGCCCAGCAGCGATCCACATCCCAGCCTTCACCACTTAACTGAACATGCTTGATGCCCAGACCGTCAATCTTGCGCGCCGCACGCTGGATCAGCCCCAGCTCGTCCGCCCCGTTCAAATGCAGGGTAATGCCATCATTATTAATGCTGTAAGTCGCTTTTTCTCCCCAGCGCGCGTCGGCAGGTTGGGTAGAGAGGGTAATTTTCATCGCTTCTGTCATTTTAGTTATCCTTATTTGTAAAAGGGCCGCCAGTTGGCAGCCCCAGGATTTTTCCGCTAAATGATTCGCGTTGTAGGACAAAACGCATTGCGTTTTGAACAGCGCTTGCGCTGGCCCCGGAGGGGTGCCGAATCACGCGGCAAGTGAGTGAAGCCCCAGGAGCATAGATAACTATGTGACAGGGGTGAACGAGCGCGGCCAACGCATCTGCGGCGTGAAGCATGACGCGGAAATCACTCAGCTTCGTCCAGCCAGACTAACAAAATCGCTTCGAGGATTTTCTCGTTAGATGCCTGCGGGTCGTCGTCGAAATCTTCAAGATCGCAAATCCACTGATGCATATCGGTGAATCGAACCGTTTTCGGATCAAGATCGGGATACGCATCGTACAGTGCTTCGCCAATTTCGCGGCTATCGGTCCACTTAAGTCCCATACTAACCTCTGTTAATGCTCACGCGCATGGTTGATAGTGTAACGCGGAATTTCGACCACTAAATCTTCGTCGGTGACACGCGCCTGGCAGCTTAAACGGCTTTCCGGCTCCAGCCCCCAGGCTTTGTCCAGCATGTCGTCTTCTTGCTCAGAACTTTCTGGCAGCGAGTCAAAACCTTCACGAACGATGCAGTGGCAGGTGGTGCAAGCACAGGATTTTTCACAGGCGTGTTCAATCTCGATACCATTACGCAGCGCAACGTCGAGAATGGTTTCACCACTATTCGCTTCCAGAACAGCGCCATCAGGGCAGAGATCCTGATGAGGCAAAATAACAATCTTTGGCATATTAAACCTCGTCCACGGAATGGCCTTTCAGCGCACGACGAACCGACTGGTCCATGCGGCGAGCGGCGAAATCCTGGGTTTGTTTGTCTACGTTTTTAATCGCTTGTTCGATGGCGTCAACATCATCGCCCTGCGCCACTTCACTCAGGTGAGCGGCAGCATCGTCAATGACCTGACGCTCTGCGGCGCTTAACAGCGCGGCATCAGCAGCCAACGCGCCGTGCAGACTTTCCAGCACGCGCGCCGCTTCTACTTTTTGTTCTGCCAGCATACGGGCTTTTACGTCCTGCTCGGCATAGCTCATTGAATCTTTGATCATCGAGGCGATTTCGCTGTCGGTCAGACCATAAGACGGTTTGACCTGAATAGACGCCTCAACGCCGGTGGATTTCTCCATCGCCGTCACGCTCAAAAGACCGTCAGCATCGACCTGGAACGTTACACGAATATGCGCGCCGCCAGCCGGTAGCGCCGGGATACCACGCAGCGCAAAACGCGCCAGCGAGCGGCAGTCCTGCACCAGTTCACGTTCACCCTGCATAACATGGATAGACATTGCCGTCTGTCCATCTTTAAAGGTGGTGAAATCCTGGGCGCGGGCCACCGGAATCGTGGTATTACGCGGGATGACTTTCTCCACCAGGCCACCCATCGTTTCGAGGCCCAGCGACAGCGGGATCACATCGAGCAGCAGCATTTCGCTATCCGGCTTGTTACCCACCAGAATATCCGCCTGAATCGCCGCGCCAATAGCGACGACTTTATCCGGGTCGATGGAAGTCAGCGGCGGACGACCGAAAAATTCGCCCACCCGTTCACGCACCAGCGGCACACGGGTAGAACCGCCCACCATCACCACTTCCAGTACTTCATCAGCCTCAACGCCCGCGTCTTTCAGCGCGCGACGACAGGCCAGTAAGGTCCGTTTAACCAGTGGAGCGATCAGTTCGTTGAATTGGTCACGGCTGATTGCGCCCTGCCAGCCCGCAACGTTAACGGTCGCAGAGTCTGCATCGCTCAGAGCAATTTTGGCCGCGATGGCGGCATCCAGCAGTTCACGTTGAACGCGATTATCGCTACGGTCAGGAATGCCCGCCTGCTCGCGAATGTAATCCGCCAGCAGATGGTCGAAATCATCGCCGCCAAGCGCAGAATCACCGCCGGTCGCCAGCACTTCAAACACGCCGCGACTTAAGCGCAGAATAGAAATATCAAAAGTCCCGCCGCCAAGGTCATAAACGGCGATCACGCCTTCCTGACCGGAATCCAGCCCGTAAGCAATAGCCGCGGCAGTCGGTTCATTAAGTAAGCGCAGGACATGAAGGCCCGCCAGACGCGCGGCGTCTTTGGTACCCTGACGCTGGGCATCGTCAAAGTACGCCGGAACGGTGATAACCACACCATCCAGCTCGCCTGCCAGAGCTTCAGTCGCCCGCGCCGCCAGTGCTTTGAGGATGTCCGCAGAAACGCGCACCGGGTTCAGCAGCCCCGCCGCCGTTTCAATCATCGGCAGGCCGTTTTCGCTGGCCTGGAATTGATAAGGCAGATGCGGATAGCGTTGCTGGATATCAGCCAGCGAGCGCCCCATCAGGCGTTTAACAGAACTAATGGTGTTGGCGGTGTCACGCGCTGCGTTAGTACGCGCGTCATAACCCACCGAATGCCCTTGCTGTTGATAGTGAACAACAGACGGCAGCAGGTGACGGCCTTCATGGTCGGCTAACGTTTCGGCCTGACCGCTGCGTACTGTCGCCACCAGCGAGTTGGTTGTGCCCAGGTCAATACCGGCCGCCAGACGACGCTGATGCGGCGCAGCACTCAAACCAGGTTCACTAATTTGTAATAAGGCCATGTTTAGCTTCCAGAAATTAAAAATCGAGCAGTTTTTCTTCGAGTTGTTCGGCACTGCTTCGCAGTTTATCGAGAAAACGCAGCTTACGCACGGTATCTGCCGCCGCGTCCCACGTCTCGTTGTCTAACTGTTCAACCATCAACTGATGGCGGGTATCAAACATCTTTTTCACACGTTTGATAAAGCTTTCCAGCCGCGCTTCGTCTTTCGCCTGTTCGATCTCGTCCAGTTCTTCGCGCAGTTCCAGCTGTTCCATCAGGAACGCGGTGTCGCGCACAGTATGCTGCTCGCTGGCGAGATCAAAACCGTGCAGCGAAAGCAGGTATTCCGCGCGCATTAACGGATGACGCAGCGTAAGCCAAGCCTGGTTAATGGTCGCGGATTGTTGTACGGCGGCGAGTTGTTCCGCCTGGCTTCCGCTGGCGAATTTATCAGGATGATACTGACGTTGTAGATCCTGAAAACGCAGGCTCAGTGCCTGGGTATCGAGTTGATAACGGGCAGGCAAGCCAAAGAGGGTGAAGTAATCCATAACATTCTCAGGGCTGCGATCCACCGCGATAACGGCGAATCAGGTAAAACAAACCCCACGCGCAGCAGACCACGGTGGGGTTATCGGTATGCGCATCAGACGTGGAAGCTTTCGCCGCAACCACACTCATCTTTGACGTTCGGGTTGGTGAATTTAAACCCTTCGTTCAGGCCTTCTTTTACAAAGTCCAGCTGCGTACCGTCCAGAAATTGCAGGCTTTTGCCATCGACCACGACTTTCACGCCTTTGTCTTCAAACACGATGTCTTCCGGCGTCGGTTCGTCAACAAATTCCAGTACATAAGCCATACCTGAACATCCGGAGGTTCTCACACCCAGACGCAGGCCAAACCCTTTGCCGCGGTTAGCCAGAAAGGTATTTACTCGCGCTGCTGCACTGTCGCTCAGTGTAATCGACATAACCAAACCTCAACTCTTATTTTGCTTCACGTTTGCTTTTATAGTCCGCAATGGCGGCTTTGATCGCGTCTTCTGCCAGAATAGAACAGTGAATTTTCACCGGTGGCAGTTCAAGTTCTTCAGCAATATCGGTGTTTTTGATCGCCTGTGCTTCGTCGAGAGACTTCCCTTTCACCCATTCGGTTACCAGGGAGCTGGAAGCGATAGCGGAACCGCAGCCGTAAGTTTTAAAACGCGCGTCTTCAATGATACCTTCATCGTTGACTTTAATCTGCAACTTCATCACGTCGCCACAGGCCGGTGCACCCACCATGCCGCTGCCCACGTTCTCGTCGTTGTTGTCGAAAGAACCTACATTACGCGGATTCTCGTAGTGGTCGATAACTTTTTCGCTGTAAGCCATTATAAATTCTCCTGATTCCGATACCGATTAATGATGAGCCCATTCGATGCTGTTCAGATCCACGCCCTGCTTGTACATTTCCCACAGCGGAGAAAGGTCACGCAGACGACCGATGGATTTACGAACTAACTCGATGGTGTAATCGATCTCTTCTTCAGTAGTAAAACGACCTAAAGAGAAACGGATAGAGCTATGTGCCAGCTCGTCGTTCAGCCCCAGCGCGCGCAGCACGTAGGACGGTTCAAGACTTGCCGACGTACAGGCAGAACCTGAAGAAACCGCGAGGTCTTTCAGAGCCATAATTAGCGACTCACCTTCAACGTAGTTAAAGCTGACGTTGAGAATGTTCGGCGCACCGTGTTCCAGGTCACCGTTCAGGTAAACTTCTTCGATATCTTTGATGCCGTTCCACAGACGGTTACGCAGGCCGCGCAGACGTTCCATCTCGGTCGCCATCTCTTCTTTCGCGATGCGATAGGCTTCGCCCATACCGACGATCTGGTGAACAGGCAGTGTGCCGGAACGCATACCGCGCTCGTGACCGCCGCCGTGCATTTGTGCTTCGATACGTACGCGCGGTTTACGACGCACATACAGCGCACCAATACCTTTCGGGCCATAGATTTTGTGGCCGGAGAAAGACATCAGGTCAACTTTCAACTGGCTCAGGTCGATAGGCAGTTTGCCCACGCTCTGGGTTGCATCAACGTGATAGATAATGCCACGAGCACGGCACATTTCGCCGATAGCCGCGATATCCTGCACCACGCCGATTTCGTTATTCACGTGCATGATGGAAACGAGGATGGTGTCGTCACGCATCGCCGCTTCGAGTTCTTTCAGGTCGATAATGCCGTTACGCTGCGGCGCCAGGTAGGTGACTTCAAAACCTTCGCGCTCCAGCTGACGGCAGGTGTCCAGTACCGCTTTGTGCTCGGTTTTGCTGGTGATGATGTGCTTGCCTTTTTTCTGATAAAAGTTGGCTGCACCTTTGATTGCCAGGTTGTCGGATTCGGTTGCACCAGAGGTAAAGACGATTTCACGCGGGTCAGCGCCGACCAGATCGGCAATCTGATTACGGGCGATATCTACTGCTTCTTCAGCCTGCCAGCCGAAACGGTGAGAACGAGAGGCCGGGTTACCAAAGGTTCCGTCCATCGTCATAAACTGCATCATTTTCTCGGCAACACGCGGGTCCACCGGCGTGGTTGCGGAGTAGTCGAGATAAATCGGTAATTTCATTGCTCTATAAACTCCGTACATCACTCAATGCAAGGAACCAGGCTACCGGCTGGATGTACGACCGTGTTTACGGAGCGCGATACGCCCCGGCCTGATTCTGAATACTTTTTATCTTTTATGCGCGCAACTTAACATCAATTGCATCGTTACGATTGCTGCGTGGCGCGTCGTGAGTATGCTGACGACCAGATACATCCAGCACTTCCTGGTTATTGACCAGTTCGCCTAAAGTAATGTTATTGAGGAAACCGGTGAGACGGTCGCTCAAATCACGCCACAGCGCGTGGGTCAGGCATTTATCACCGCCCTGGCAGCCGCCTTTACCCTGACAACGGGTAGCATCTACAGATTCATCAACGGCGCTAATCACTTCGCCAACGGCGATGCTGCTGGCATCTTTGCCTAACAGATAACCACCGCCTGGTCCACGTACGCTGGAAACCAGACCATTTTTACGCAGACGGGAAAACAGTTGTTCCAGATAAGAAAGGGAAATTCCCTGACGTTCGGAAATATCAGCCAACGGTACCGGGCCTGCTTCGGAGTTGAGCGCAACGTCAAGCATTGCGGTCACGGCATAGCGCCCTTTAGATGTCAGTCTCATGTCTTACTTCACCTCAAACTCGCCCCTGCCCGGGGTTTTTTATTGTAAAAGTGGGGGTATTGCATAGCAGGGTCAAGTCTGACATTCCCGAGTAAATTGGTCAACTATTTACTTGACTGATTTAGTCGGGTATTTAACCTTCAGTGCCATTTTTTATCGTGGCGTTTATACCTGTTGTCGGATGCGGCGTAAACGCCTTATCCGACCTACGACTTTGTACACTGTAGGCCTGATAAGACGCGTTAAGCATCGCATCAGGCAACCACTGTCGGATGCGGCGTGAACGCCTTATCCGACCTACGATTCCGTGCACTTGTAGGCCTGATAAGACGCGTTAAGCGTCGCATCAGGCAACGACTGTTATTCGGCCTTGTTACCTTTATTCTGCTGCTCAATAGAAGCCAGAATCCCGCGCAGGATATTCAACTCCTGGCTTTCCGGACGTGCACGAGTAAACAGACGGCGCAATTTATTCATCACCTGCCCCGGATGGTTTTCACGAATAAAACCGGTTGCCAGCAACGTTTGTTCCAGATGACCGTAAAAACGCTCCAGATCATCGACCAGCGGATACGGCGTCTCTTCATGCTCGACCTGCTCGCCGTTTTCCTGAGTCGCCAGCCAGGCCATGCGCACTTCATACGCAATAACCTGCACCGCCATCGCCAGGTTCAGCGAGCTGTATTCCGGGTTAGCGGCAATCGCGACATGATAATGGCACTTCTGCAACTCTTCATTGGTCAAGCCCACGCGCTCGCGACCAAAGACCAGCGCCACCGGGGTATTTGCCGCTTCAGCGACGCTTTTCAGACCACACTCGCGCGGGTCGAGCATCGGCCACGGTAACGTGCGCGAACGTGCACTGGTGCCAACCACCAGGCTACAACCGGCTAACGCTTCGTCGAGGGTATCGACGATGTGAGCGTTACCAATGACATCGCTGGCGCCTGCCGCCAGGGCAATCGCCTGCGAGTCAGGTTTCACCAGTGGATTAACCAGCCACAGGTTGGTTAACCCCATTGTTTTCATGGCACGAGCAACAGACCCCATATTGCCGGTGTGTGACGTCTCCACCAGCACAATTCGAATATTTTGCAGCATTGTCTTTCTTCGTCTAAAGATTATTCGTGCATCTTAACATAAAACGAAGACAGATGCCGATCTCGCTGCTATACTCTGCGCCGTTTTCCCGTTCTTTAACATCCAGTGAGAGAAACCGATGCATCCGATGCTGAACATCGCCGTGCGCGCAGCGCGCAAGGCGGGTAATTTAATTGCCAAAAACTATGAAACCCCGGACGCTGTAGAAGCGAGCCAGAAAGGCAGTAACGATTTCGTGACCAACGTAGATAAAGCTGCCGAAGCGGTGATTATCGACACGATTCGTAAATCTTACCCACAGCACACCATCATCACCGAAGAAAGCGGTGAACTTGAAGGTACTGATCAGGATGTTCAATGGGTTATCGATCCACTGGATGGCACTACCAACTTTATCAAACGTCTGCCGCACTTCGCGGTATCTATCGCCGTACGTATCAAAGGCCGCACTGAAGTTGCTGTGGTTTACGATCCTATGCGTAACGAACTGTTCACTGCGACTCGCGGTCAGGGCGCACAGCTGAACGGTTATCGTCTGCGCGGCAGCACCGCTCGCGATCTCGACGGTACTATTCTGGCGACCGGCTTCCCGTTCAAAGCAAAACAGTACGCCACCACCTACATCAACATCGTCGGCAAACTGTTCAACGAGTGCGCTGACTTCCGTCGTACCGGTTCTGCAGCGCTGGACCTGGCTTACGTCGCCGCTGGTCGTGTTGACGGTTTCTTTGAAATCGGTCTGCGTCCGTGGGACTTCGCCGCAGGCGAGTTGCTGGTTCGTGAGGCAGGCGGTATCGTCAGCGACTTCACTGGCGGTCATAACTACATGCTGACTGGTAACATCGTTGCCGGTAACCCACGCGTAGTGAAAGCCATGCTGTCAAATATGCGTGACGAGTTAAGCGACGCCCTGAAGCGTTAATTTCTCGGGCGGGTGACTTTCCTCACCCGCCCTCGCCTTTCAGGCGCTATTCTGAAATACTTTCTCACCGCTTTACTTTCCTTTGCCACTCTCCCACCATCTTTCCCCGATTAATGGATTACAAAGAAGTCGTAAGGAAAGGTCATGGTTCTGCCAGCGAACAAACGCGTTCTCAAGATACTGTTTATTCTTTTTATTGCTGCTTTCTGCGTTTATTTAGTGCCGCGCATCGCCATCAACTTCTTTTATTATCCCGATGACAAAATTTACGGCCCTGATCCCTGGTCTGCGGAATCTGTTGAATTTACGGCTAAAGACGGCACACGACTGCAAGGCTGGTTTATCCCTTCTTCCACTGGTCCCGCCGAAAACGCTATTGCTACCGTAATTCATGCTCACGGCAATGCCGGGAATATGTCCGCCCACTGGCCACTGGTCAGTTGGTTACCAGAACGCAATTTCAATGTTTTTATGTTCGATTATCGCGGTTTTGGTAAATCTAAAGGCACGCCATCACAAGCCGGGTTACTGGACGATACGCAAAGTGCCATCAATGTGGTGCGCCATCGCAGCGATGTAAACCCAAAGCGGTTGGTGTTGTTCGGGCAGAGTATTGGCGGCGCGAATATTCTTGACGTTATTGGACTGGGAGATCGCGAGGGCATACGCGCGGTGATCCTCGACTCCACATTTGCCTCTTATTCGACCATCGCCAACCAAATGATCCCCGGCAGTGGCTACTTACTTGATGAGAGTTACAGCAGCGAAAACTACATCGCCAGTGTCAGCCCCATTCCGCTTTTACTGATTCACGGCAAAGCTGATCATGTTATTCCATGGCAGCATAGCGAGAAATTATTTGCCCTGGCGAAAGAGCCAAAACGCCTGATTTTGATCCCCGATGGCGAACATATTGATGCCTTTTCCGATCGTCACGGAGACGTTTATCGCGAGCAGATGGTGGATTTTATCCTTAGCGCGTTGAATCCACAGAATTAACTTTATGGTCGAAACCAGATAAAACAGCAAGAAATCACTTTAATTGATGGCATTAAACTGCCTGGAAGTGTTTATATCGATAAAAATTCTGTGATGTTTGTCATCATTTCTGATGAATAGCATTCCAATCACCGTTTCCCTAAGCAAACTTTAGCTATTCTTATAAATTATGCTTATGGGAGATCTACAGATGATACCTACACTTGCCCCACCATCTGTACTTTCAGCTCCCCAGCGCCGTTGCCAAGTATTACTGACGCTGTTCCAGCCGGGGTTGAGTGCCACAGCGGCAACTTTCAGCGAGCTTAATGGTGTGGATGATGAAATTGTGGGTCGCGATATCAGCGAAACAGGACGGGAGATCCAGCGTTATCATCAACTCATCATTACAACTGGATATGACGGGAGCTACCGGATTGAAGGTACAATACTTAACAAACGCTTATGTTTATTTCATTGGCTACGACGCGCTTTTCGCCTTTGCCCGTCATTTATCAGCAACCATTTTACGCCCGCGTTAAAGAGGGAGCTAAAACGTCGGGGGATTGCTCGTAATTTTTACGACGACACCAATCTACTGGCGTTAGTTAATCTCTGCTCGCGAAGGCTACAAAAACGCTTTGACGCGCGAGATATTCATTTCCTGTGTTTGTATCTGCAATATTGCTTATTGCAACACCATGCCGGAATCTCGCCCCTTTTTAACCCGCTGCAACGCCACTGGCTGGAATCTTGCATTGAGTTTCAGGTTGCACAGGAAATTGGCCGGCACTGGCAACGGCGGGCGCGTCAACCTGTCCCCCCAGATGAACCGCTATTTATGGCATTACTTTTTTCCATGTTGCGGGTTCCTGATCCACTGCGAGACACCCATCAGCGTGGCAAGCAGTTGCGTCTGTCAATTAACCGTCTGGTACAGCATTTTCGTCAGTTGAGTAACGTCCGTTTCTATGATGAACAGGGGTTATGCTATCAGCTTTATACTCACCTCGCCCAGGCGTTAAACCGCTGTTTGTTTTCTATCGGCATTGATAACACTTTACCGGAAGAGTTCCGTCGACTTTATCCACGGCTCGTGCACACCACCCGCGAAGCGCTGGTTGGGTTTGAAAATGAATACAATGTCAGTCTTTCCGATGAAGAAAATTGTCTGGTGGCTGTGATTTTCGGTGCATGGCTGATGCCGGCAAATGAAATTCACGAAAAACAGATTATTTTGCTGACGGGCAATGACAGCGAACGAGAAGCGAATATTGAGCTGCAATTGCGTGAGCTAACGATACTGCCACTCAATATTAAGCACATGTCTGTGAAGACATTTTTGCAGATTGGCGCACCGCGCAACGCCGCGCTTATTATTGCGCCTTATACCATACCGCTGCCGCTTTTTTCACCACCGCTGATTTATACGGATCTGACCCTGACGGCACATCAACAGGAGCAGATCCGCAAAATACTTGAATCAGCATGAGGGAACGACTTTCGGGCGCAAAAACATTGCCGGCAACGCCACCAATGCCATCACCCAGAACACGCCATGCCCCAGATATTGATACAGGAAACCGGCGAAGACGGTCATGATAGCAATACTGCCGCCCATCGCGACGGCAGAATAAACTGCCTGTAAGCGGATCACCTCGCCCCCCTGACGAGCGGCAATGTAGCGCATGGCCGCCAGGTGGCACACGGTGAAGGTGCCGCAATGCAGAATTTGCACCATAATCAACCACGGCAGCTCAGTGGTTGCCCCCATAATTCCCCAACGCACTACCCCGCATACCGCCGAGATCAGCAACATATCACGGGCGCTACAACGGCGGAAAAGCTTATTACTCAGCGCAAAGATAATGACTTCCGCCACCACGCCCAGCGACCACAAATAGCCTACTGCCGAGGCCGAGTAGCCAGCCGCCTGCCAGTAAATGGCGCTAAACCCATAATAAGCCGCATGCGCCCCCTGCAACAAACACACGCAGGCCAGAAAACGCCAGTTCTGGCGAACCAGCGCCAACCACGCTGGCCAACCGGTGCTTTCCTGTTGGCGGCTTGCTCCTTGTGGCTGAATGGTCGGGCGAATCAGAAAACCGAGCAGCATAGATGCTACGCCCAACGTCAGCATTGCCAGAATCACCCGATAATCGAATACGCTGACCAGTTTTCCCGTTAGCGCCGAGCCAATGACAAACGCCACCGAGCCCCAAAGTCGCACTTTGCCATAATCAAGCGGGAACTGCTTTTGCCAGGTATTCGCCAATGCATCGGTCAACGGCACCAGCGGAGAGAAAAAGAGGTTAAAACCAACCATCACCACCATCAGCCACGCTACGTGCGCACCCGCCCAGAAGGCGATAGCAAAAAGTAGCGTCAGCAACGCCAGTACACGCAGCGCAGAAATCAGGCGAGAAGGATCGCTAACGCGAGGCGCAATTATCAAACTACCGAGAAAACGGGCCACCAACCCGGCTCCCAACAACAGGCCGATGGTTTCTGGCGTTAAGCCAATTCCCTTAAGCCAGACGCTCCAGAAAGGTAGAAAAATACCGTAGCTAAAAAAGTAAGTGAAATAACCGAGCGCCAACCAGCGCGTGGATTGCAAAACCATGAGTCCCTCCCGTCAGGAGGCGTTAGTCTGAGGTTAATCGAATGTTGTTGCAAGTTGAAAAATAAGAAAATCAGGGCCACTTCCAGTACACCATTCTGGAAAAAATTATCGTTAATACCGCTAACAAAATATCACCTACAGAAAATGCGCTGGATGCTGACCTGGATAATTACCAAATTTCTCATCTGCTGAGGCGTGGCGAGGTGCGAGTGTGTGTATTACGTTTAAATCACATTATCTTGCAAAGGGATTGGTTATGAACTCACTACGTTATTTTGATTTTGGTGCCGCCCGCCCCGTGTTGTTATTAATTGCCCGTATCGCCGTCATCTTAATTTTCATTATTTTTGGTTTTCCCAAAATGATGGGCTTTGACGGTACGGTACAATATATGGCCTCGCTGGGCGCACCGATGCCGATGCTGGCGGCAGGTATTGCGGTGATTATGGAAGTCCCCGCCGCGATATTAATCGTACTTGGCTTTTTCACCCGCCCGCTGGCGATACTGTTTATTTTCTACACGTTGGGTACGGCGGTGATTGGCCACCATTACTGGGATATGACCGGCGATGCGGTCGGGCCAAATATGATTAATTTCTGGAAGAATATCAGCATTGCTGGCGCATTCCTGCTGCTGGCAATTACCGGGCCGGGGGCTATTTCTCTGGATCGACGTTAAAAACATGCCGGATTCGGCGTGAACGCCTTATCCGGCCTACCGATCCAACACCGATTGTAGGCCTGATAAGACGCGATAAGCGTCGCATCAGGCATGGTGCGCCGATTGCTACCAAGTCGAAATTACCCTGTAGGCCTGTGCATCCGGTATTTTATAAATTACAGCAACTCAACCCGCAACGACATCTCTGAGGTTGTTGATTCCCCCGGCGCAAGCGCAATGAGGTCCCCCCCTTCAGAGCGATGATGGTCATCCGGCGCATGACTCATCGGCTCCAGACAGAAGAAATCAAACGCATACCCTTTATCAAACACCGGGTCGGAGACAAAGATGAAATAGCACGGCGCGTGCGGCGTCGTCTCCATAGTGATGGCGTAACCTTCCTGCGGCTGCTCGATGCGGGCCTGACCATTCCAGCCAGCAAAACCATTGTTTACCCACTGGCGCGGCAACGACGCGAGCTGGTTGAAATCCAGTTCCTGCGGTAACTGCTCGCAAAACTCACCCGCCAGCCACTGCTCCCGCTCCAGCCAGTAACCGCTCGCCTGTGCCTGAATCCGCGTTTGCGGCGACAACGGAAAATAAGGATGCCAGCCGGTACCAAATGGCAGCGTCTCTACCCCTTGATTGGTGACAGAGAGCGTGACCGTCAGCGTATCTGCCGTTAAATGAAACGCCTGACTTACCCGATAGTGATAAACACCCGTGCGATGTTCATACACCAGACACAAGCTATCATCGCTGCGCGTTATACATTGCCACTCGCCCAGCCAGCCGTCACCGTGCAGATAGTGCGCATCCCATTCAACATTCGGTTGCAGTTGATACTCTCGCTCCTGCCAGACAAAACGGTTACCGCTCACCCGGTTTGCAAATGGCACCAGCGGAAAACAAGAGGCATCGGTTGCCACACCGTTTTTTTTACCGGGACGTAAGAGCGGCGTCGTGTCACGCCAGAAACCTTCGATTACGCCCCCCTGATCAGAGACATCCAGCTTTAGCGGCCCGTGAGATAAGGTATAGATGGTCATCCGCTAACTCCTTAATCCGGGAAATTAATCACGACTTTGCCGCATTTGCCGCTTGCCATCAGCGCATAAGCATCTCCCGCCTGTTCCAGCGTGAAGCGATGAGTAATGGCGTTACGCGGCCACAGTTTCCAGTCAGTCAGATCGTGGGCGCATTTCTCCATATGGAACAAACTGGTCACCCAGGAACCAATAATTCGCCGTTGGTGGTGCATCAGGTCAGCGCTAACCTCGAACTCCACTTTTCCGGTTTCACCAATGTAAACCACGCGTCCCCAGTCAGCGGTGGATTGCAGTGCCAGTAAGCGACCTGCGGCATTACCGGAGCAATCGAGCGCAACATCCGCGCCGCCGTGAGTGAGTTCGGCGATTATCTGCGGCAAATCTTCAGTGGTTGCTAAATAACCGTGATCCATCACGCCTAACTGTTTCGCCATTGCCAGACGTTCCGGCAACATATCAACGCCGATGATCCGTTTTGCACCGCGACCTTTCGCCAGCATCATCGCCATCATGCCGACCGGTCCCAGACCAACCACCAGCACGTTATCGCTGCCGGAAACTTCACCGCGCAAAATCCCTTCATAGGCCGTGCCAACGCCACAACTGATAAACGCACCATCTTCGTAGCTCAACGCATCCGGCAGGAGGATCAGATCTTTTTCTTCCGCCAGCAGGTATTCGGCATGACCGCCGTCACGCTGCCAGCCGTAAGCCGCTTTTCCTTCGCCGGTACAAGAGATAGGAAAACCGCGGCGGCAGTTCGGGCAAAAACCACAGCCAGAAATGTGATACACCAGCACGCGATCGTCCTCTTTGAAATGGCGACAGCCTTGCCCCATTGCCACAATTTGCCCGCACGGTTCATGACCGTTGATAAATCCCTGGTATAACGGTTTATCGGGCGCGGCCGCCGTGGCGCGGTGCTGATGATAAATGTAGTGGACATCGCTTCCGCAAATCCCGGAGGATTTCATTTTGATCAGCACCTGGTTAATCCCCGGCGTCGGCACCGCAACTTCCCGCAGATCGACGGTCGAATTTCCTGGTAAATAAGCTGCCAGCATCGTTTTCATAAATCCCTCATTAACAATACGATTAATTTTCATCCCTGCCGCACCCGCGCCAGGGGCGTTAAGGTTTAGCGTTTCGCTTTACTGCTTCGCTGGGTCAGCAAGATATTCGCCAGGACCGCCACCACGATGATGACGCCGCGCACCACCTGCTGGAAAAAGGAGTTAATCCCAAGCAACACCAGACCGTTACCGATTAGCGTAATCACCAGTACGCCAAGCAGCGTACCGAACAACGAGCCGCGACCACCGGAAAGCGCCGTACCGCCGACCACGACAGCGGCAATAACATCAAACTCCAGACCGTTGGCCGCACCTGCGTTACCAGAACCAAGGCGCGCCGCCAGCAAAATGCCCGTCACCGCCGCTAATAATCCCGAAAGGGTAAAGATGAGAATGCGCACCCGACGAACGTTAATACCGCACAACTGCGCTGCCGTAGCATTACCGCCAACGGCAAAAACCGAGCGCCCGAAAGCGGTTTTGCGGCTGATGAACACAAACAGCGTAAACAACACCATCATGATCAGCGCGGATACTGGCACACCGAGAAATTGTCCCCCCAGCCAGTCCAGGACCTCGTTTTCGTCAATCGGCACTGGCAGGGCGTTAGTCATAAACAGCCCCATTCCGCGCAGGGCGCTCCACAACCCCAGTGTGGCAACGAAACTTGGCACGTTAAACACGCCGCGCAGCACCCCGGCGAGCGTTCCCATCAGCGCCCCTAACAGCAACACCAGCAAGCAAGCAATCGCCAGCGGAACGTCAAATTGCAGCAAAAACGCCAGGCACACTGAGACAAAAGCCACCATCGGCCCAACGCTGACATCAATTTCACCGGAGATAATAATCAGCGTCATCGCCCAGGCGGCGATCCCGATGGTGGCGGCATCGCGCAGCACGTTCATCTGGTTATTCAATGAGATAAAGCCAGGCGCGTTCAGGGAGAAGACCAGATACAAAATGGCAATCACCACCAGCAAACCAATCTCATTAATATGGCGACTGACAAATTGTTTGAGCGAGACGCTCTTGCCCTGCGGCAATGGTAATGACGAAGCAGACATCTTCAGGTTCCTCGGTAAAATTCATCAGTGCACAGACAGAATGGCGGACATCAGCTCATCCACATTGACCGGCGAGTGAAACTCCTGCGAGAACGTGCCGTGCTGTAACAACAGGATGCGGTCGCACACCAGCGGCAACTCCTCCACTTCACTGGAGATAAACACCACGCTTTTTCCTTCTGCGGCCAGCTCGCGGACAATACGATAGATCTGCTGCTTGGCTTCGATATCGACGCCGCGCGTTGGCTCGTCGAGCAACAAAATCTGGCTGGCGGCATAGACCCAACGACCGATCACCACTTTTTGCTGATTGCCGCCAGAAAGCGTGCCGATGGGCGTTTCGCTACTGGCAGCCTTGACCGTCATCCGCTGCATCACCTCTTCGGTCAGGCGGCGGATGGTGGGCCATTGCAGTACGCCGTTGGCGCTGATTTTTTGCCGATTGGTCAGTACCGTATTTTCGTCAACGCCCAGCCAGGGAATGATCCCTGCTTCTTTGCGGTTTTCTGGCGTATAACCAATGCCGCGTTTCAGCATGTCGCCGTAATCGGGGCGCGTGACTTTCTCGCCGTTGACAATAATTTCGCCCTGTTCATACGTCTCCAGCCCAACAATCGCTTTCAGCAATTCACTGCGTCCTGCCCCCAGCAGGCCAGCAATGCCGAGCACTTCGCCACGACGCAGGGAGAAACTGATCTCCGTAAGCTTTGGTCTGTGGCGTAACGCGCGAACTTCCAGTACGGCCTGGTCCGCAATCTCCTGAGCAGCAACCGGTGCAATATCAACGTGATCGCGTCCGAGCATCAGCGACACAATATGGCGGGTTGAGGTGTTTTCGAGCATCACATCGCCCGCCACCTGACCATCGCGCATAACGGTGGCACAGGAGGCAATGCGGCGGATTTCTTCCATCCGGTGGCTGACGTAAATCACCGCCACGCCCAGTGCTGACATCTTTTTCACGGCGCTTATCACCAGTTCAACTTCCGCACTGGCAAGCGAGCTGGTGGGTTCATCGAGAATGACCACGCGCGGCTCGCCCTTCATCACCCGCGCAATTTCCACCAGTTGCTTTTGCGCCGGACTCAATGTCGAAACAAGTTGTTCAGGGCTAACGTCAACACCCAGCGCCTGTAAGCAACGTTGGGCATCCTGCGCCATTTGCGGGTAATCAATCATGCTGTTGCGGCGTGGCCATTGACCAAGGCAGAGGTTTTCCGCCACCGTCAGCCCCTCCACCAGACTTAACTCCTGGTAAACCGCGCGTACCCCCAGTTCAGCGGCACGGCGAGTCAGCGTAGCTTCGTCACCTTCCAGTCGCGTCTCGCCAATCCAGATATCACCGCTATCCGGACGTTCGCTACCGGTAAGCATTCGAATGAGGGTCGATTTTCCCGCACCGTTTTTGCCTAGCAGCGCGCGAACTTCGCCTTTATTGAGCGTGAAGTTAACGTTATCCAGCGCAACGACGCCGGGATAACGCTTATTTCCTGCCACCACTTTTGCTACCGGGACTGCCTCTGTTGCCGTGAACATAGGGACCTCTGCGTATCAGCTATTAGGGCAGACCATCAACGTGCGTTGCCAGCCACTGTTTACCGTCTTCAGTTTTGGTATAGAGATCGATTGGCACCTGAATCACTTTTTCACCGTCGGCTTGTTTATTGATAACCTTCAATGTTTGCGCGAAAACAGCATTGCCCATTTTCTTACCAGAAATATCCACTACCGCTTTTAGCACCTGGTTGTTTTCCAGCTCCTGAGCAATTTCAGTGGTCATATCCGAACCGAAAACAGCAATTTTTCCGGCCTGATTTTGATTGCGTACCGCTTTAACTGCGCCGAGTGTCGCACCGCCCGATTCCCCCATAATGGCGTTGAGATCCGGCGTGGAGATAATCAGTTTTTCACCGACAGAAATCGCTTTATCTAAAACAGTCCCTTCCTGATTAGCGACAATTTGCGCACCGGGAACGCGGGCTTTTAATACTTCTTCAAACCCTTTACGTCGTTGCACACAAACTTCAAAGGCTTCGCAATTGATGACGGCAATTTTCGGCTGGTCAATTTTGTTGGCAATAAAATAATCGGCGGCAGCGTTACCCAGTTTTTTACCAAATTCCAGCGGATCACCAACCAGATATGCCGAAACATATTTATCGACACCCTTTTGATTAATACAGGTGTTGTAGCAAATTACCGGAATACCCGCTTCACTGGCGCGACGAACGGTGCGGCTACTGCCATTTTCAGAAACTGCCGACAAAATAATGGCATCGACATTACGCGCCACGAGGGTATCAACAAAGGTACTTTCTTTTGAAATATCGCCCTGAGCATTGGTTTCTATTAACTGTACCTGTACTGAAGAATCTTTTGCCGCATCCTGAACACCCTGACGCACTCCAGCGTAATATCCCTGGGTATCAAGGTATATTGCGCCAATGGTCATTTCTTTTTCCGCTGCTCTGGCAAATAGTGCGCTACTCAATAGCGTAGCCATTAATAATAGATTACGGGTTATTCTGATTTTTGTAGGCATAGTGCCTCCTGTAGGGTTTTTATTTACGACGGCTTATTCTAATTATTTAGTGATGAGCGGCAGCGCGTGCCGCTCAAATATTACAGTTAATAGGGTTTAGTGAACGCGGTTAAAAATAAAAGGCATCACGGTGGTGAATAATGCCGCTTTCGGCCAGGCTGGATTAATCGCAGTCAATTCAGCGCGAGCAGATTCATATTGCGCAATATCCCCTAATCCCGCGGCCGCCAGCATCGCCACCATCAGGCATTTTTCTTTATGCTGCTGTTGTAAATCGCCATACAGCGACAACAAGTCAGGTTGCGAGACGGCAAAGAAATCCGCTTCGATACTGGTTTTCGCCATCTCTTGCGCCCACTGTTTCATTTCACTAAACAGTTGCTGTGCGGTTTGTTGTTCGCCCAGCAGTCGCAGTGCCATTCCTTGCCAGAAGAGATAATCAACCGGCTGATCGTTGTAATAACTGTGGATGTTAATGGTGCGATCGCCGGTCGCCGCCAAACGTAAACAACGCGTCGCTTCAGTTTCATCGCCCAGGGCTTTTGCGCATATCGCCTGCCAGAACCAGATGTCGTTGTCAGTTTGCCCCGGTAAACGGCCTTCGCTTAAATTCTCCGGATAATGCAGCGCGGCATGAAGCAGTTCGCTGGCCTGCTGCGGCTGTCTGGCATCAAGATGCTGCCAGGCACGTAATAACTGGTTGAGGATAAACTGACTGGTGACCTTCCCTTCCCCGCCTTCCCACGGGTGGAATTTGCGCGTGGCGAGAATATCCGCCGCTTTGTTTGCCTGACCAGTGAGATGCCACAAATTGAGCAATTCTGCGGTCATGTCGTCGCGTTTCAGCGCAATTTCCAGATTATTTTCCAGACGCGCCAGTCGTTTTTCTGGTGCCGCGCCGATTAACTTATCCAGCAAATCCCGTTCAAAAAGTAGACGTGCATCCTGCGGCGCAAGCTGATAAGCACTATCAAGATAACGCGCGGCCAGTTCAGAATCATGCTGCTTATTCCACGCATGGATCGCCAGCCCGCGCCAGCCGTCGGCAAACTCCGGCGACATCTCTACGCAACGTTGCCATAAGGCAATGGCTTTGCCGTAGCTGCGCTTGTTGTAGTAGAAACAGGCCAGTAAATGCCGTGCAAACCAGCACTCTTCGATGCTCTCCAGCGCCGCTACTTCTTCCAGTGTATTAGGGAAACGGACAAACTGCGGGAAGACATCAATCGCTTTTGCGACCAGTTCGCCGCGTTCAGCTTTCGACAGCAAGCTGGCTTGCAGGTAAAGCGGCAGCGTACGCTGGCAGTCCAGTGCGTTCAGCATCTCTGCCGCCAGAGCAGGCATTCCCCAGTTAATCAGTTGCCCGGCGGTCATCAGGGCATTAACGTCGCGTCCCTGACACAGACCGCGCCACTGCGCGAGGGCTGATTCGCTACGACCATCGAACCAGTTCAGCCACCACAGGGTGGCGTTCAGCGGATAATCACGCAGCAGTTTCTCGCGCTGTAAACGCGCGTTGTCCTGACGACCGCTTAACACCAGCAGCAGGTTATGCAGGCAAAGTACTTCCTGATTGGTTGGGCAGGCGCGAAGACTTTGTTGGCAAAAATCCAGACCAGCGTCGAAGTTACCATTACGCGCCGCCAGACGTGCCAGACCATAATAGCCGCCCGCTTTACTGTTGCCGCTCCAGACCGCACGCCAGAAGTCCTCTTCGGCTTGTTGATATTGTCCCTGACGTTCGTAAGCACTGGCGCGAATTAAACTTGCCTGTCCGCACTGTGGGTTTTTGTTCAGCGCATGTGCGCGTTTCAACGCCTGACTGGCATACGCCACCGCTTGCGGGAAATCTGCACGGTTATATTCCAGCATCGCCAGCGCCAGGTTACAGCGATAATCCAACGGGTCCAGCGCCACGCCGCGCAGGTAGTAATCGAACGGTGAACGGCTGGCATGATGGTATTGCTCCAGATGCTGACCGATAAACCAGGCCTCATCTGTACTGGTAATGTCTTGCGCTGCCAGTGGCGCTTTGGCGACGTCCGGCAACGGCAATTCTTGCGGCTGATGTTCTTGATAACTCAGTACGATATTGCCGTCGGCATCGGAGAGTTCAATGGTCAGTCTGTCTGGATTGATACCGTGCAACACGCCCTGAATGGCGGTCGCTGGTGTCAGGGCCACGGCGTCGTCGAGTAACGCGTTGCATTTGTCGATTTCGCGGATCGCCAGGCGATATCCATTCAACGGGGAGATGGCATACAGCCCCCACTCAATCCCCCGCTCGCTACGCTGGAGTTTAATCACTGCATCGCGGGAGGCGTTTTGCACCATACCCAGAGAATGATAAGGCAGGAAATACTGCTCGAAACGCTTCTCTTCGTAAGCATCAAGCCAGGTAAAATCGGGTTGGTTATCGGCAAAAATGCCGGTCATCAGCTCGATATACGGGCCGTTATTGTCGGTCAGACTCTTATCCCACGCCTGGCCAAATTCACTGTGTCCCCAGCTCCACTGTTTTTTACCTGGCGCAATATGGTGGTTGGCAACGTGCAGCAAACCGCCATCTTCATCGTGACACCATGCGCCAACAAAATCGTACTGCGATTTTTCGGCCATATACGAAGTCGGCACTGGCACATTTTTATAGCGAGAAATGTCCACTCCAGCGGAGTAATCCACTTTGTAATAGGTGCCAGTGGCGATTGGGAAGGCAGACACTGCGCGTTTGCCGTGATCAAACACCGCAGTCACATCCGGTGGGAAAACGCTCTGATGCCCTTCGCCACCTTTCACCGCCGGGTTGGCCCACCACAAGAAATGACGCGGCGTGGCATTGCCGTTATAGACGCGGCTGGCAATCTCCAGTGCGGCACGGTCAGGGTGCAACGTAAAACCGGTCATCACCTGTAAACCATGCATCGGTTCCGTTTCGCCGACCCACACCGTCTGTGCACCGTCTTCATGGGCTTCGATGGTGAAATCAACGGGCATAAAGGTGGTCGGGCGATGGTGTTGTGGCCAGTTAAACTCAATCCCGCCGGAAATCCACGGCCCCAGCAGCCCCACCAGCGCCGGTTTAATGACTTCATTGTGATAGACAAAATCGCGCTGTTTCACTTTATCCCACGCGCGATGCACACGACCGCCCAGCTCCGGCAGGATCATCACTTTGATGTACTCGTTTTCCAGCCACACCGCCTGCCAGGATTTCAGGGTTTTCTGTTCGTTCAGCGTATCGGTCACGCCGTAGGGATAAACCGCGCCGGACGAGCCCTGATAAACGCGATTTTCCAGGAACATGGGATGTATATCCTGCGGCCCGGTTTCATAGGTCGGGATCTCAACGCGCTCTTGCCACACTTTTACTGGAGTCATGGTGTCCTCAATATTAACAAGACATACTGAATTAAAAGATTTGTGGCAGTGTATTGAACAATCTGGCAATGTTTTCGCGGAATAATCACGCAATTAACTAAACAAGGTTTAGTGAAGATGAGAGCCTGTATTAACAATCAACAGATCCGCCACCATAACAAATGCGTGATTCTGGAACTGCTATACCGACAAAAACGCGCCAATAAGTCGACGCTGGCGCGGCTGGCGCAAATTTCGATTCCGGCGGTCAGTAATATTTTGCAGGAGCTGGAAAACGAAAAGCGGGTGGTGAATATCGACGATGAAAGCCAGACACGCGGGCATAGCAGCGGCACATGGCTGATTGCGCCGGATGGCGACTGGACGCTGTGCCTGAACGTGACGCCCACCAGCATTGAGTGTCAGGTTGCTAATGCTTGTTTAAGTCCGAAAGGTGAATTTGAGTATTTACAGATAGAGGCACCAACACCACAGGCACTGCTTTCCGAAATCGAAAAATGCTGGCATCGCCATCGCAAACTGTGGCCAGGCCGCACCATCAATCTGGCGCTGGCAATCCACGGCCAGGTGGATCCGGTCACCGGTGTGTCGCAAACCATGCCGCAGGCGCCGTGGACAACGCCAGTCGAGGTGAAGTACCTGCTGGAAGAGAAGCTCGGTATTCGGGTGATGGTCGATAATGACTGTGTGATGCTGGCACTGGCGGAGAAATGGCAAAATAATTCACAGGGGCGTGATTTCTGTGTGATCAACGTTGATTACGGCATTGGCTCGTCGTTCGTGATTAACGAGCAAATTTATCGCGGCAGTTTGTATGGCAGCGGGCAGATTGGTCACACCATCGTTAACCTGGATGGCGTCGCCTGCGACTGCGGACGTTACGGCTGTCTGGAAACCGTTGCCTCGTTAAGCGCATTAAAAAAGCAGGCGCGGGTATGGCTAAAATCACAACCAGGCAATACTCAGCTTGATCCCGAAAAACTGACTACCGCGCAATTGATTGCGGCCTGGCAGAGCGGAGAACCGTGGGTCACCAGCTGGGTTGACCGCAGTGCCAACGCCATTGGTTTGAGTCTGTATAACTTCCTCAACATCCTCAATATTAATCAGATTTGGTTATATGGTCGCAGCTGTGCTTTTGGCGAGAACTGGCTTAATACCATTATTCGCCAGACGGGATTTAATCCGTTCGACCGCGACGAAGGACCGAGCGTGAAAGCGACGCAAATTGGCTTTGGGCAATTAAGCCGCGCACAACAGGTGCTGGGGATTGGCTATTTGTATGTTGAGGCGCAGTTACGACAGATTTGATGGCGCGATAAGGTAAAAAGGCTTCCCGAAGGAAGCCTTGATGATCACAAACGTAAGATTGCCTGATGCGCTACGCTTATCAGGCCTACACAGAGAATTTGTAGACCAGATAAGGCGTTCACGCCGAATCTGGCATAAAAAACGAGCACATTGTCAGCAAATCACCGTTTCGCTTATGCGTAAACCGGGTAGCGTGCGCAGATGTCGAGAACTTTACCTTTGATGCGCTCGATAACCGCTTCATCATTGATGCTGTCCAGCACGTCACACATCCAGCCAGCCAGTTCTTTCGCTTCTGCTTCTTTGAAGCCGCGACGCGTAATCGCCGGAGTACCTACGCGAATACCAGAAGTTACAAACGGGCTCTTCGGATCGTTCGGTACGCTGTTTTTGTTGACGGTGATGTTAGCACGGCCCAGAGCGGCGTCAGCTTCTTTACCGGTCAGGTTTTTATCAACCAGATCAACCAGGAACAGGTGGTTATCAGTACCGCCAGAAACCACTTTGTAGCCGCGCTCGAGGAACACTTCTACCATCGCTTTAGCGTTTTTCGCGACCTGCTGCTGGTAAGTTTTGAACTCCGGCTCCATCGCTTCTTTCAGCGCTACTGCTTTACCGGCGATTACGTGCATCAACGGGCCGCCCTGACCGCCAGGGAAGACAGCAGAGTTCAGTTTTTTGTACAGCTCTTCGCTACCGCCTTTCGCCAGGATCAGGCCGCCGCGCGGACCCGCCAGGGTTTTGTGAGTGGTGGTAGTCACTACGTGAGCATGAGGAACCGGGTTCGGGTAGACGCCAGCGGCAACCAGACCTGCAACGTGCGCCATATCAACGAACAGGTAAGCACCGATGCTGTCAGCAATTTCACGCATTTTCGCCCAGTCAACCACGCCGGAGTATGCGGAGAAGCCGCCGATAATCATTTTCGGTTTGTGTTCTTTGGCTTGTTTTTCCAGATCTGCGTAGTCGATGTGGCCAGTTGCATCGATACCGTAAGGAACAATGTTGTACAGTTTACCGGAGAAGTTAACCGGAGAACCGTGAGTCAGGTGACCACCATGCGCCAGGTTCATACCCAGAACGGTATCACCGGGTTCCAGCAGCGCGGTGTAGACCGCAAAGTTAGCCTGGGAACCGGAGTGCGGCTGAACGTTAGCGTAGTCAGCGCCGAACAGTTCTTTCGCGCGATCGATCGCCAGTTGTTCGACGATATCAACATACTCGCAACCGCCGTAGTAGCGCTTGCCCGGATAACCTTCAGCATATTTGTTGGTCAGCTGAGAACCCTGCGCCTGCATTACGCGCGGGCTGGTGTAGTTTTCGGAGGCGATCAGTTCGATGTGCTCTTCCTGACGTACTTTTTCCTGCTCCATAGCCTGCCACAGTTCGGCATCATAATCGGCAATGTTCATTTCACGCTTTAACATCCGCATCTCCTGACTCAGCTAACAATAAAATTTTTCGCCTGATTTTGGCGGTCCTGATGGACAACGGCGAACAGTATAACCGAATCATTGTGTGATAACAGGTCTTGACAAAGGAATTTACGCAAACGATTACCTTCAGGCTGTGCAAGGCTTTTGAGAATAAAGGGCCTGCAACCAGAAACGGATTTCTTTTCAGGTTTGTGATGCAAATTTTTCACTTCATCACATTCTTAATGAAAAACCCCCAAAGAACCATTTACATTGCAGGGCTATTTTTTATAAGATGCATTTGAGATACATCAATTAAGATGCAAAAAAAGGAAGACCATATGCTTGACGCTCAAACCATCGCTACAGTAAAAGCCACCATCCCTTTGCTGGTGGAAACAGGGCCGAAATTAACCGCCCATTTCTACGACCGTATGTTTACTCATAACCCAGAACTCAAAGAAATTTTTAATATGAGTAACCAGCGTAATGGCGATCAACGTGAAGCCTTGTTTAACGCTATTGCCGCCTACGCCAGCAATATCGAAAACCTGCCTGCGCTGCTGCCTGCGGTAGAAAAAATCGCCCAGAAGCACACCAGTTTCCAGATCAAACCGGAACAGTACAACATCGTCGGCGAACACCTGTTAGCGACCCTGGACGAAATGTTCAGCCCGGGCCAGGAAGTGCTGGACGCGTGGGGTAAAGCCTATGGCGTACTGGCTAATGTATTTATCAATCGCGAGGCAGAAATCTATAACGAAAACGCCAGCAAAGCCGGTGGCTGGGAAGGTACACGCGATTTCCGCATTGTGGCTAAAACACCGCGCAGCGCATTGATCACCAGCTTCGAACTGGAACCGGTCGACGGTGGCGCAGTGGCAGAATACCGTCCGGGGCAATATCTCGGCGTCTGGCTGAAACCGGAAGGTTTCCCGCATCAGGAAATTCGTCAGTACTCTTTGACCCGTAAACCTGATGGCAAAGGCTATCGTATTGCGGTGAAACGCGAAGATGGCGGCCAGGTATCCAACTGGCTGCACAACCACGCCAACGTTGGCGATGTTGTGAAACTGGTGGCTCCGGCGGGTGATTTCTTTATGGATGTGACAGATGACACGCCGGTAACACTGATCTCTGCGGGCGTAGGGCAAACGCCAATGCTGGCGATGCTCGACACGTTGGCAAAAGCAGGCCATAGCGCCCAGGTGAACTGGTTCCATGCGGCAGAAAATGGCGATGTTCACGCCTTTGCTGATGAAGTTAAGGAACTGGGGCAAGCACTGCCGCGCTTTACCGCGCACACCTGGTATCGCCAGCCGAGCGAAGCCGATCGCGCGAAAGGTCAGTTTGACAGTGAAGGTCTGATGGATTTGAGCAAACAGGAAGGTGCGTTCAGCAATCCGGCAATGCAGTTCTATCTCTGCGGTCCGGTCGGCTTCATGCAGTTTGCCGCGAAACAGTTAGTGGACCTGGGTGTGAAGCAGGAAAACATTCATTACGAATGCTTTGGCCCGCATAAAGTGCTGTGATTTGATGTTGCCGGATGGAGACATCCGGCAACCATAACGCGGTTTAAATTGCCGCGTCGTCCTCTTCACCGGTACGGATACGAACGACCCGTGCCACGTCAAAGACGAAAATTTTACCATCACCAATTTTGCCGGTTTGCGCCGTGCGAATAATCGTGTCTACACAGGTATCCACAATGTCGTCCGGTACGACGATCTCAATTTTCACCTTCGGCAGAAAATCCACCATATATTCCGCACCGCGGTACAGCTCAGTGTGGCCTTTCTGGCGACCAAAGCCTTTCACTTCGGTCACGGTCATGCCGGTAATACCGACTTCGGCCAGTGCTTCGCGGACATCGTCCAGCTTGAAGGGTTTAATAATCGCATCAATCTTTTTCATGCTATTCCTTGAAAAGGTCGCCTGTCTTTTGATCTGCTAAACGTAACACATTACGCCGATTCATTCCTTGAAATCGTTTGCATCCAGCTCGTGTCGGGAAAGCAGTTTATAAAATTCTGTCCGGTTGCGCCCCGCCATTCTCGCCGCATGAGTGACATTACCTTTGGTGATTTGCAACAACTTGCGTAAGTAGTTGAGTTCAAACTGGTTACGTGCCTCAACAAAGGTGGGCAGCGCCGTGTTTTCGCCCTCCAGCGCCTGCTCTACTAACGCATCACTAATCACCGGCGATGAGGTCAGCGCCACACACTGTTCAATCACGTTCACCAACTGGCGCACATTGCCTGGCCAGCTGGCGGTCATCAGGCGTTTCATCGCATCGGTAGAAAACGCGCGGACAAATGGTTTATGTCGCTCTGCCGCCTGGCGCAACAAGTGATTTGCCAGCAGCGGAATGTCTTCCGTGCGCTCCGCCAGCGCCGGAATTTTCAGGCTGACAACGTTGAGGCGATAATAAAGATCTTCGCGAAACTCCCCGCGCGCCATCGCTTTTGGCAGGTCGCGGTGAGTCGCTGAAATAATCCGCACGTCGATATCAATATCGCGGTTGCTGCCCAACGGACGTACTTTGCGCTCCTGCAATACGCGAAGCAGTTTGACCTGCAAAGGTGCGGGCATATCGCCAATCTCATCGAGAAACAGCGTACCGCCTTCCGCCGCCTGAAATAAGCCCTCGCGATTGCTGACGGCACCAGTAAACGCGCCGCGTGCATGACCAAACAACTCCGACTCCAGCAACTGTTCAGGCAATGCGCCACAGTTAATAGCAATAAACGGCTTGCTGTTGCGCGGGCTGGCGTTGTGAATTGCCTGGGCGAAAATCTCTTTCCCGGTGCCGCTCTGACCGTTAATCAAAACACTAACATCTGATTGCGCCACCAGCCGCGCCTGTTCCAGCAAGCGCAGCATCAGCGGACTACGAGTGACAATCGCCTCGCGCCAACGTTCGTCAGTGGCTGGGGCGGATTGCTCCAGCGCATCATCAATTGCCTGATATAGCGCGTCTTTATCGACGGGCTTGGTGAGGAAACTAAACACGCCCTGCTGTGTCGCTGCTACGGCATCGGGAATAGAACCATGCGCGGTGAGGATGATTACCGGCATACCTGGCTGCACTTTCTGGATTTCAGCAAACAGTTGCATACCATCCATTTCATCCATCCGCAGGTCGCTGATGACTAAATCCACTTTTTCACGATTCAGTATCCGTAATCCCTCGGCACCACTTTCTGCTGTAACCACGCTATAACCTTCACTGGTCAGGCGCAGACCAAGCAATTTCAGCAATCCCGGATCGTCATCGACCAATAATAAATGCGCAGGTTTATGGCTCATCAGGGGTGACCTCATTGGTGGATGGCGCGTTTTTTTCACTCTCGTGCGGCGTGTCCGGTGGGAAATTTCCGGCCGGTTTGCGGGTCGAGAGTTGGCGCTCAATATCCGTCAGGTTCTCCAGCTTGCGGGTGGTGAGTTCCAGCTGTTGCTGTAGAACGTGATGTTGCTGGCGCAAGGCGTCCAGTTCGCTGTCGCTGGACTGCTGGAGTTTGCTGTAACGTTGGCGTTCTTCCGCCAGTTGCAGTTGCAGCGCCTGTCCGTCGCGCCAGAGTTGATACAAAGGGCGAACCTGCGCCGGGATCTCAGTACTTAACGCATCAATGCGCGCGACCAGTTGGCGGCGCTCAAAAGGCGTGATTTTGGCATCGGCGAGCAAAATCCCCTGCTTAAAGGTATTTTGCCAGCTGCCATCACCATACTTACGCGCTTCCTGACGCGACTGCGCTGGCATTAAGCGGTTGGCGCAATCCATCGCCCGTAGCCAGTAAAGCGGGTTAGTTTCGGTTGATTTACCTTGCAGCGTCCAGATGTCGCTACATTCAGTAGGAAGATAATCAGCCAGTTGATAAACCGGAATTTTTTCTTCTACTGGCGCATTAATAGCTGGCTTATTGTGATTCTGCACGCAGCCCAGCAGCGCCAGACAAGGCAACCCCGCCAGCCACAGCCGTCGGGGTAAAAATCGTTGAAAAATGTGTCGCATATTCACCAGACTTAAAGCCTATCCCAGTGGGCGTAATTGTTGCAGGCAGTTTGGACATGGACAGCGCGGAGAAACCGGAGCGTACATGTCGTACGTGAAGATTTCGAGCACTGCCCGGGGCCAAACTGGCAAATAAAATAGCCTGATGGGATAGGCTGTTAGCATTATTTCGTGTTTTTCGACGACGGTAATTCAATGCGGAAACAAACATCTTGCCCGCTCTCGTCGACCAGATACAGTTCCCCTTGCATACGGCGAATACAATCCCTGGCAATGCTTAATCCCAGACCGCTGCCCTTCACCGCCCCTTTTCGCTGGTGGCTTCCCTGAAAAAAGGGTTCGAAGATCATGGCGCGTTCCTCTTGCGGAATGGGCGTGCCTGTATTGATGACATCAATATAAACCCGCGCACCATGTAAACTGCTGCGAAGGCAAATGTTACCGGATTCAGCCCCGTAGTGCACCGCATTGGAGTAAAGATTATCCAGTACGCTCATCAGCAGCATTGGCTCCGCCAGGCAAGCTGTTGCTTTGAGATCAACGTCGGTATGCATCATTTTAGCCCGTGCGGGCAGGCTATGAGCAGAAACTACTGTCTCCACCAGCGGTGCTAACTCAACATTCTCCAGTTCCACCGCACTGTCCGCCTGTTTGCGGTTGTAATCAAGCAGTTGTTCGATCAGCTTTTGCAAATTGCGGCTGCTGCTATCAAGAATGCTCACCACCTCTTTTTGTTCCGGCGTGAGCGTCCCGACGACCTGGTCAGCCAATAATTCAGTACCCTCACGCATACTCGCCAACGGCGTTTTTAATTCATGAGATAAATGTCTTAAAAACTGATGGCGTTGGGATTCAAGCCATGACAGGCGTTCGCTTAACCAGAGAATACGCTGCCCGACCGAACGTAACTCACTCGGGCCGCTGAACGAGATGCTATTCCCCAGAGAACGCCCTTCCCCCAGACGGTTGATCATCCGTTCGATATTTTTCACCGGGCCGATAATCATTCGGGTGAAAAGCAGCACCATTACCAGACTCACCAGGAACAACACCAGTGACTGCCAGCCGAAATACTGTCCGCGTTCGGCTATCTCTCGCTGAAGTTGCTGCCCGCGTGAGAACACCACGGTGCGCGTGGCCTGTACCATTTCGGCATTGGCATTGGCAAAGGCTTCCAGACGCGCGGCAGCCGCCGCATCCGGCCCACTGTTGTTACACTGGAGTTGGGCCAGATTGTTCAAGTCCTGACGTAATGCCTGGTAGAGTTTATCGTCTGGCAGCACGCCTGCGTGGGCATCGAGCATTTCGCTGTAACGTTTACGCTGGCTTTGATAGACCTTTGCCAGGGTGGGATCATCCAGCACGCAATACTGACGGTAGCTACGCTCCATCTCCAGCGCCGCATTAGTCATTGCCTCACTGCGCCGGGCGTCAATAAGCGTTGTGCGATTGACCAGCGCCGCCTGATCGCTAAGTGCATTAAGGCTTTGCCAGGCTTGCCATGCCAGTACCAGCAGAGGCAGCAGAATCAGCAAGAATGCCAGCATGACTAATTGTCGTAATGAACGGGGAAAAACGGGCCAGCGTTTCAAGGTGTTACTCTCGTCAGACGCGAATAGCCTGATGCTAACCGAGGGGGAGTTCAGATACAACAAAGCCGGGAATTACCCGGCTTTGTTGTGGAATAAGGCGGTGCCTAACTCGACGTTTCGCCCGATGGTTGATATAGCTACGCTGATATCAGAAGTTGGACGGCAGGCACCTTGTTGTGCGTCATTCGAATTTTATGTAGCACGTCCCGAAGGGGCTGACATAAGTAGGTGAATGAGCCACTGGTTACTATTATGCAGTAACTGTGCCAATAAATAAAATAGTTTGATAACGTACTGATTCTACGTTGGTTTGATGGATTTATGGCTGCTTGACGATTTGTCTATAAATCAGCCACTGTGTCGCTCATAAGAGACAATTAAAGATAAAAGTATTAGTTTTAAATTAAATCAACAAGTTAAATGTCACCTATAAGCGACACGGCAAACCACCCGTTGTCGTGATTTACAGACACAAAAAAAGCTCCCGGATTTGGGAGCTGATAATAGTGGTTGACGTTTAATGCCGGATGCGGCGTTAACGCCTTATCCGGCCAACAAAATCAATGCGTTGCGAAAAATACTCGCAGCCTTACCCCAACTGCTTACGTGCATTGCGGAAAATGCGCATCCACGGACCATCTTCCCCCCAGTTTTCCGGATGCCAGGAGTTGCTGACAGTCCGGAAAACACGTTCCGGGTGCGGCATCATAATGGTGACACGACCGCTTTCGGTAGTGACCGCAGTGATACCGTTCGGGGAACCATTCGGGTTGGCCGGGTAGGTTTCAGTGACTTTGCCGAAGTTATCGACATAGCGCAGCGCCACCAGCCCTTTGCTTTCCAGTGCCGCCAGATGCGCCGCATCGCGCACTTCAACGCGCCCTTCACCGTGAGAAACGGCTATCGGCATCTGCGAACCAACCATCCCCTGCAGCAGCAACGACGGGCTTTGGGTCACTTCAACCAGGCTGAAACGCGCTTCAAAGCGATCGGATGTGTTACGCACAAAACGTGGCCACAGGTCACTACCAGGGATCAGTTCGCGCAGGTTGGACATCATCTGGCATCCGTTACATACCCCCAGCGCCAGCGTTTGCGGACGATGGAAGAAAGTTGCAAACTCATCGCGTACACGGTTGTTGAACAGAATAGACTTCGCCCAGCCTTCACCTGCGCCCAGCACGTCACCGTAGGAGAAACCGCCACACGCTACCAGGGCGTGGAAATCCTCCAGACCAGTTCGTCCAGCCAGCAGGTCGCTCATATGCACGTCGATAGCATCGAAGCCTGCACGATGGAAAGCTGCCGCCATCTCAACATGCGAGTTCACGCCCTGCTCACGCAGCACGGCAACTCTGGGGCGCGCGCCAGTGGCAATAAACGGTGCTGCTACATCTTCGTTGATATCGAACGACAGTTTCACATTCAGACCCGGATCGGCGTCGTTGGATTTCGCCTGATGTTCCTGATCGGCGCACTCCGGGTTGTCACGCAGGCGCTGCATCTGCCAGGTGGTTTCTGCCCACCAGACACGCAGCGTAGTACGGCTTTCGCTGAATACAGCCTGTCCGTTAGCGGTAATCACAAAACGGTCACCAGATACCGCCTGACCGACATAATGAACGCAATCAGCAAGGCCATGCTGTGCCAGTACGGCTTCGACCGCTTCACGGTCAGCGGCGCGCACCTGAATCACCGCCCCCAGTTCTTCGTTAAACAACGCAGCCAGGCGATCGTCGCCCAGAGAGGCGATATCCGCTTCAATGCCGCAATGACCGGCAAACGCCATTTCCGCCAGCGTCACCAGCAGGCCACCGTCAGAGCGGTCGTGGTACGCGAGCAGCTTACGCTGCGCAACCAGTGCCTGAATCGCGTCATAGAAACCTTTCAGTTGCGCGACGTCGCGCACATCAGCGGGTTTGTCGCCAAGCTGACGGTAAACCTGCGCCAGCGCCGTTGCGCCCAGCGCGTTATTGCCAAGGCCCAGATCAATGAGCAGCAGTGCGTTATCTTCGTTAGAAAGCTGCGGCGTAATGGTGTGACGTACATCTTCTACGCGGGCAAATGCAGAAATTACCAGCGACAGCGGCGACGTCATTTCGCGCTCTTCGCTACCTTCCTGCCAGCGGGTTTTCATCGACATGGAGTCTTTACCCACCGGGATAGTCAGGCCCAGCGCCGGACAAAGCTCTTCGCCCACGGCTTTAACGGCTTCATACAGGCCAGCATCTTCACCAGGATGACCTGCTGCCGCCATCCAGTTGGCGGAAAGTTTAATGCGTTTGATATCGCCAATCTGCGTAGCGGCGATGTTAGTTAACGCTTCACCGACCGCCAGACGGGCAGAAGCGGCGAAATCCAGCAGCGCAACCGGCGCACGTTCGCCAATCGCCATCGCTTCACCGTAGTAGCTGTCGAGGCTGGCGGTAGTGACCGCGCAGTTAGCGACCGGCACCTGCCACGGACCCACCATCTGATCGCGCGCCACCATACCGGTTACGGTACGGTCGCCAATGGTCACCAGGAAAGTTTTCTCCGCCACGGTCGGCAGATGCAGCACGCGTTTCACCGCATCAGCAATGGTGATCCCTTCACGGGCCAGGGCGTCGCCTTTCGCTTTCAGCGTTTGTACGTCGCGGGTCATCTTCGGCGTTTTGCCAAGCAGCACGTCCAGCGGCAGATCGATTGGCTGATTATCAAAATGGCGATCGTGCAGAGAAAGATGCAGTTCTTCGGTCGCTTCACCAATCACCGCGTATGGCGCGCGTTCACGCTTACACAGTTCGTCAAACAGCGGTAACTGATCGGCAGCAACCGCCAGCACGTAGCGTTCCTGGGATTCGTTACACCAGATTTCCAGCGGGCTCATGCCCGGTTCGTCGCTCAGGATATCGCGCAGTTCAAATTTACCGCCGCGTCCGCCGTCGCTCACCAGTTCCGGCATGGCGTTAGAAAGACCGCCTGCGCCAACGTCGTGGATAAACAGGATTGGGTTGGCATCGCCCAACTGCCAGCAACGGTCGATAACTTCCTGGCAGCGACGTTCCATCTCCGGGTTGTCGCGCTGGACGGAAGCAAAGTCGAGATCCGCATCAGACTGACCAGACGCCATGGAAGACGCCGCACCGCCGCCAAGACCGATGTTCATCGCCGGGCCGCCGAGAACGACCAGCTTCGCACCAACGTTGATCTCGCCTTTTTGTACGTGATCGGCACGAATGTTGCCGATCCCACCCGCCAGCATGATCGGTTTGTGATAGCCGCGCAGCTCTTCGCCGTTGTGACTGTTTACTTTTTCTTCATAGGTACGGAAGTAGCCGTTCAGTGCCGGACGACCAAATTCGTTGTTAAATGCCGCGCCGCCTAATGGGCCTTCAGTCATGATGTCCAGCGCGGTGACAATGCGCTCCGGCTTACCGAAATCTTCTTCCCACGGCTGTTCGAAGCCCGGAATACGCAGGTTAGAAACGGAGAAACCGACCAGACCGGCTTTCGGCTTCGCACCGCGCCCGGTGGCGCCCTCATCACGTATTTCACCGCCAGAACCGGTCGCCGCCCCCGGCCACGGAGAAATCGCTGTCGGATGGTTGTGGGTTTCCACTTTCATCAGGATATGCGCCGGTTCCTGATGGAAATCGTAGCGGCCCGTCTCGTGGTCGGCAAAATAGCGGCCCACTTCAGAGCCCTCCATCACTGCGGCGTTATCTTTATAAGCAGAGAGAACGTGATCCGGCGTGGTTTCGAAGGTGTTTTTGATCATCTTAAACAGCGATTTCGGCTGTTGTTTACCATCGATAATCCAGTCGGCGTTAAAAATCTTATGACGGCAGTGCTCAGAGTTCGCCTGGGCAAACATATAAAGCTCGATGTCGTTCGGGTTACGACCAAGCTTTGTGAAAGCATCTTGCAGATAGTCAATTTCATCGTCCGCCAGTGCCAGGCCGAGACGCAGGTTTGCGTCGATCAGCGCCTGACGTCCCTGCCCCAGTAAATCAACGCTGGTGACCGGAGTCGGTTGATGATGGGCAAACAGCTGCTCTGCATCATCTAAAGCGAAAAAGACCGTTTCCATCATGCGGTCGTGCAGTTCAGCGGTAACCTGCTGCCATTGTTCATTGTTCAGCGTACCGGCTTCTACATAGTAAGCAACGCCGCGCTCAAGGCGGTTTACCTGTTGCAGCCCGCAGTTATGAGCGATATCGGTCGCTTTTGAAGACCAGGGAGAGATGGTACCTGGACGCGGGGTCACCAGCAGTAATTTGCCTTCCGGGGCATGGCTGGCGAGTGCCGGGCCATATTTCAGCAGGCGTTCAAGTTGCGCGTACGCTTCTTCGTTTAACGGCGCATTGAGGTCAGCAAAATGGACATACTCGGCGTAAATGTTGTGAACCGGGAGCCTGGCAGCCTGAAAACGCGCCAGCAGTTTATTGATTCGGAATGCCGACAGTGCAGGCGAACCACGCAGAATTTCCATCATAAGTCTCTCGTCTTCTAAGCTTTCGGTGTACCCAAGGGGGGAAACGGGCGTCATTATAAAGAATCTGACGCGCTGACGAAACCGTTTGCGTGGAAATAAAATCACCATCGTGGATTAGCAACGCGTGCCGCCAACGGCTGTAATAAGTTGCCAACTGGCACAGGTTTACGCAAAATGCCGCTCATTGATGATTATACCTTTGTTTAGCATATCGTTTTTTCAAGCCAGGACACGAACGACACAGAGAATTAACTAATTGAAAAAATTAAAGATTAATTATCTGTTCATTGGCATTCTGGCACTGCTTCTCGCGGTAGCTCTCTGGCCATCTATTCCGTGGTTTGGTAAAGCCGACAACCGTATCGCCGCCATTCAAGCGCGGGGAGAATTGCGCGTGAGCACCATTCATACTCCCCTCACCTGGAATGAGATTAACGGTAAATCTTCCGGGCTGGATTATGAGTTGGCCAAACAATTTGCCGACTACCTCGGCGTGAAACTGAAAGTGACCGTACGGCAGAATATCAGCCAGTTGTTTGACGATCTCGACAACGGCGACGCCGACCTTCTGGCAGCCGGTCTGGTTTATAACAGTGAGCGGGTAAAAAATTATCAGCCTGGTCCAACCTATTATTCCGTTTCACAACAACTGGTTTACAAAGTGGGTCAATATCGCCCACGCACGCTGGGCAATTTGACGGCGGAACAGCTCTCCATCGCACCAGGACACGTCGTCGTTAACGATCTGCAAAGACTGAAAGAAACTAAGTTCCCGGATTTAAGCTGGAAGGTGGACGACAAAAAAGGCTCTGCAGAATTACTGGAAGATGTCATCGGAGGTAAGCTGGATTACACCATTGCTGATTCTGTCGCCATCAGCCTGTTTCAGCGAGTTCACCCGGAACTCGCCGTGGCGCTCGATATCACCGATGAACAACCCGTGACCTGGTTTAGCCAGTTAGATGACGATAATACCCTTTCCGCAGCTCTGCTCGACTTCTTCAACAAAATGAATGAGGACGGTACGCTGGCACGCATTGAAGAGAAATACCTGGGGCATGGCGATGATTTTGATTACGTCGATACGCGCACATTTTTACGCGCCGTCGATGCGGTTCTGCCACAATTAAAACCTTTGTTTGAAAAATACGCCGAGGAAATTGACTGGCGTTTGCTGGCGGCTATTGCTTATCAGGAATCACATTGGGACGCGCAAGCCACCTCACCGACCGGTGTGCGTGGAATGATGATGTTGACCAAAAATACCGCGCAAAGCCTGGGCATTACCGATCGTACCGATGCCGAACAAAGCATCAGCGGCGGCGCGCGTTATTTGCAGGATATGATGAGTAAAGTGCCGGAAAGCGTGCCAGAAAATGAACGGATTTGGTTTGCGCTCGCCGCTTACAATATGGGTTATGCGCATATGCTGGATGCTCGCGCCCTGACGGCAAAAACCAAAGGTAATCCTGACAGTTGGACCGATGTTAAACAACGTCTGCCTTTACTTAGCCAGAAACCCTATTACAGCAAGCTGACTTACGGTTATGCGCGGGGACATGAAGCTTACGCCTATGTCGAAAATATCCGTAAGTATCAGATTAGTCTGGTGGGGTATCTGCAAGAGAAAGAAAAGCAGGCTACAGAAGCGGCGATGCAGTTGGCTCAGGATTATCCGGCGGTGTCACCAACAGAATTGAGTAAAGGAAAATTTCCTTTTCTCTCGTTTTTTTCACAATCGTCATCTAATTATCTGACACACTCCCCTTCGCTGCTGTTTTCCAGGAAGGGAAGTGAAAAGAAACAAAATTAATCCGCAGAAGATTGTGCTTTTTTCTGCGCTTTAATTTCCTGACGACGCATGCGAAAGAAGTCGCTGAGTAGCGCTGCACACTCTTCCGCCAGTATCCCTTCTGTGATTTCCACCCGGTGATTCATCCCCGGATGGTGCAACACATCCATTAATGATCCGGCAGCGCCCGTTTTCGCATCTCGTGCACCAAAAACAACACGACCAATGCGGCTGTGAATCATCGCTCCGGCGCACATTACACACGGCTCCAGCGTGACATATAATGTTGCGTCGATCAGGCGATAATTTTGCATCACCAGACCGCCCTGACGCAGGGCCATGATTTCAGCGTGCGCGGTTGGATCATGCCGACCAATCGGACGATTCCAGCCTTCGCCGATTACCCGGTTGTTATGCACTAATACTGCGCCGACCGGTACTTCCCGCTCGTCCCAGGCACGCTTTGCCAGCGTCATGGCATGACGCATCCAGTATTCGTGACTAAATTCGACTTCAGACAAAAAGAAAACTCCGGTTATAAAAGCGCGGCGCATTATACACGTACGCTATGCTTTACTCTATTCCAGTTGCTGGAGTTCGCCGCGCGGAGTTACGCGCCAACGGTGCTGACAAAAATAGAGTAGCGGGTTGTCCTGATTACTGTCGCTGTAACCACTGTACAACCGCAGTGGCGTACCGATTTTGCGCTCCAGTTGCGCGACCTTCTCATGCCCGAGACAACGCATGGTCAACACCCAGCCGCCATAGCCTCGCTGGATTTGGCTGGCGATAAGATTAACCCGTGGTAGCCACGATGTATCAAAATAGACAGCCTCAACCAATGGCTGCGGAGAACCAGTTATCAACCAGATATCGGCATCGGAACTTAGCAGATAGGTAGTCAGGCGCTCTTGCACCAGCGGGAAAGCAGTAACATTGTCGCGAAACCAGTGCACAAAATCGGCTTGCAACGCCTGTAAACGCGCTTCGCGGTGACCAAAAGTACATCCCCACAATAGCAGACTCATCGGCCAGCGCGCGGCACGACCTTTTATCAATAATGCCATGGCAATAACCGGTAATAGCGGCAGGACAAGCAGTGTATTCAGTGGTTGGCGACGCAGTATGTAGCGCAGAAAACTACCGAACATATCCTGTTGATGCAATGTTCCATCTAAGTCAAAAAACACCACACGACGCTCGTGAGTTGCCAAACCATACTCCTCTGGACTGAAACATCCTGATTAATCATCGCTACTACATAGCCTAACAGATAGATCATCACTTTTCCGGCAACAATCTACCGTATAATGCTGAATGGAATTTTTAATTCATAGATCTTACAAACTATGGAATATAATATTCACTCGCTTGTGTCTCATATTGCCTGTTGTCGCCATTATTTCATCGCGAGGAAAGATATGAACGGCTTACTTCGTATTCGTCAGCGTTACCAGCAGCTTGCCCAGAGTGATAAAAAACTGGCGGACTATCTCCTGCTACAACCTGATTCGGCGCGCCATTTAAGTTCGCAGCAATTGGCCAACGAAGCCGGAGTCAGTCAATCCAGCGTAGTGAAATTCGCACAAAAACTCGGCTATAAAGGTTTTCCAGCCTTAAAACTGGCGTTAAGCGAAGCTCTGGCGAGCCAGCCGGAATCCCCTTCTGTCCCCATTCATAACCAAATTCGCGGTGATGATCCGTTGCGACTGGTGGGCGAAAAGCTCATAAAAGAAAACACGGCTGCCATGTATGCGACGCTGAACGTTAACAGTGAAGAGAAATTGCATGAATGCGTGGTGATGTTGCGTTCTGCGCGGCGGATTATTTTGACTGGCATTGGCGCTTCGGGTCTGGTAGCGCAAAACTTTGCCTGGAAACTGATGAAGATTGGTTTCAATGCTGCCGCAGAACGCGATATGCATGCGTTGCTCTCAACTGTACAGGCATCTTCACCGGACGACCTGTTATTAGCTATCTCTTACACTGGTGTACGACGTGAGTTAAATCTCGCGGCGGATGAGATGCTACGTGTGGGAGGAAAGGTGCTGGCAATTACCGGTTTCACGCCAAATGCTCTGCAACAACGTGCATCCCATTGCCTGTATACTATTGCCGAAGAACAGGCGACGAATAGTGCGTCGATCTCCGCTTGTCACGCCCAGGGAATGCTTACAGATTTGCTGTTCATTGCGCTAATCCAGCAGGATCTCGAACTGGCGCCTGAGCGCATTCGCCACAGCGAGGCACTGGTGAAAAAACTGGTTTGAGTAAAGAATGCGCGTATAATGCCCGCCCGGTTTGTGTTGTTTTGAGAGTTTCCTTATGGCGCTGTTAATCACTAAAAAATGCATCAATTGTGATATGTGTGAACCTGAATGCCCGAATGAGGCGATTTCGATGGGTGATCATATTTACGAGATTAACAGCGATAAGTGTACTGAATGCGTAGGTCACTACGAAACGCCAACCTGCCAGAAGGTGTGCCCGATCCCTAATACCATTGTGAAAGATCCGGCGCATGTCGAGACAGAAGAGCAGTTGTGGGATAAATTTGTGCTGATGCATCACGCGGATAAAATTTAATATCCTGCTTCAGGAGCAGGGTATTGCTTATTTACCCGAATAAAACCGAAAGTGTTATATTTATTTCCATGACGTCATTAATAAATATATTCATTAAATGAATTTCTATAATATCTACGCAGACATTTACTTCTAATTATTAAAGGCGCGCCTGGCTGGTTAACCTGACGCGCCTTAAGTACGTTTCCTGGTGTTACAAGAACAGAAGGATCAGCTGTAAAACAGCAATGACGACTTTAATGACCCGTTTAATCAGGTATCGACAATCAGTCATTCGTTTTTCCTTAAACAAGGAATGCAGCCGCTCAGATTAGCCCTTACATCTCCCCAAAGCTGAACGTGCGAGTTATTGAGGGTGCATGCTGCACTCCACACCAGAGCTTTGACGACACCACTCGTTTCAATGGGGGAATTCAGTGGCATGGTGTAAAGCACAGCAAAATTTCCAATAACGAAGCTAATTTTAATGTACTTACAAATTGGCGGTCACGTTAATCTTGCCATCAATATCGATTTATTCGTCAAGGCTCGAGTTTTTATACTAAAGATTGCAAGTTGCTTGTAAAAGATAACCACACTGATCCATAATCGCTCTCATTGAGGGTGCGTGCTGCACAAAATTAAAGTTGTAAAGTAAAACCCCCGTTCCTTACCAGTTCGGGGGTTTTATTTTTTAAAGAGAACGGTATTATTTTTAACTTTCAATAATTACCGTGGCACAAGCATAGTGGCGCTCATCTGCCAGCGTCACATGCATATGCGCGACGCCCAACTTTTCTGCCAGTTTTAACGCCTCGCCCCACAACCGTAGTCTTGGCTTGCCGAGCTCATCGTTAAACACTTCAAACTGATTAAACGCCAGACCATTGCGGATCCCGGTGCCAAACGCTTTTGCTGCCGCTTCTTTCACAGCAAAACGCTTCGCCAGAAAACGCACTGGCTGTTGGTGCGTTTTCCAGATTTCCCATTCGTTATCGCTTAATACGCGGCGTGCCAGGCGCTCACCAGATCGGGCGATCACCGCTTCAATGCGAGCGATCTCCACGATATCGGTGCCTAAACCTAATATTGCCATTAGCCACGCGCTTCCAGCATCAGACGCTTCATTTCTGCCACCGCATCTTTCAGCCCGGTCATCACCGCTCGTCCGATAATGGCATGACCGATATTCAGTTCATGCATCTCAGGGATGGCGGCAATGGCTTTCACGTTGTGATAGGTCAGACCGTGACCGGCGTTAACTTTCAGACCGAGACTTGCAGCAAAGGTTGCTGCTTTGGCAATGCGTGCCAACTCTTGCGCCTGTTCAGCTTCAGTTTTGGCATCGGCATAACAACCGGTGTGGATCTCGATAAACGGGGCGCCTACGTCTGCTGCAGCTTTGATTTGCTCTTCGTCGGCATCAATGAAAAGAGAAACCTGAATCCCGGCATCCGCCAGACGTTTACAGGCATCGCGCATTTTGTCACGCTGACCGGCTACGTCCAGGCCACCTTCGGTTGTCACTTCCTGGCGCTTTTCTGGTACCAGGCAGCAAAAATGAGGCTTAGTCTCAACGGCAATCGCCAACATCTCTTCAGTCACCGCCATCTCCAGATTCATGCGGGTATCCAGCGTCTGACGCAGGATGCGCACGTCGCGGTCAGTAATGTGGCGACGATCTTCACGCAAATGCACGGTAATGCCATCCGCGCCAGCCTGCTCGGCAATAAACGCGGCCTGCACCGGGTCGGGGTAGGCAGTACCACGTGCATTCCGCAGTGTTGCGATATGGTCAATGTTGACGCCCAACAGTAATTCAGCCATGACAATCCTCATCAGTCATTATGTGTTTGCACTGTTCGCTTAGGTATAAACTGCCGGAACAGTTCCCTGCTCTTTAATGGTTTACCGCCAAGATACGGCTTAAGCGCCATGCGGGTAAAGCGTTTCGCGGCACGCAATGTGTCTGCATCAGGAAATTCCCGCGCGTGTAACGCTTTCAACTGCCTTCCGGTGAAGGTTTTGTTGTCGATAACTACACTGGCGATAAAGCCTTTTTCTTCGCGATAACGATACGTCATGGTGTCATCCACCGGTTCGCCGCTACCTGCGCAATGGGTAAAATTAACGCCATAACCCAGATGCCCGAGCAATGCCAGCTCAAAGCGGCGCAAGGCCGGTTCCGGTGTGCCTGTGGCTCCAGCCAGAGACTGGATGCAGTTCAAGTAATCGAAAAAGAGTTCCGAGAAGCGCGTCTCGTATTCCAGCACGCGGGAGAGAAGTTCGTTGATGTACAGACCGCTGTAAAGCGTGATACCGCTTAATGGTAGCGCCAATGAGACAGCTTCAGCACTGCGCAGCGTTTTGACTTCACCGCGCCCACCGAAGCGTAGCAAGAGAGGGGTGAAAGGCTGTAATGCACCTTTCAGAGTTGAGCGTTTAGAGCGTGCGCCTTTAGCAACCAGACGCACGCGACCCGATTCCTCCGTGAAGACGTCCAGCATCAGGCTGGTTTCGCTCCAGGGACGACTATGCAGGACGAATGCGCGCTGCCAGCCTTCCATTATACTCGTCGCCTTTCAAGTTGCAGGTGCCCTGGCTGCACCCGTTCACCCTGGTCACTTACTTTAGTAAGCTCCCAGGGATTCACGGTCTTGCCGCCTTCCTGCACCTCGAAAGTCATAGAGTATGCTAATTAAAGATCGTCAACGTAACCGAGACTGCGCAACGCGCGTTCGTCGTCGGCCCAACCAGATTTCACTTTCACCCACAGCTCAAGGTGGACAGGCGCTTCGAACATTTCTTGCATGTCTTTACGCGCTTCAATACCGATGGTTTTAATCTTGGCCCCTTTGTTGCCGATGACCATCTTCTTCTGCCCTTCGCGCTCAACGAGAATCAAACCGTTGATGTCGTAGCCACCACGTTCATTGGTGACAAAACGTTCGATCTCCACGGTCACGGAGTACGGCAGTTCTGCTCCGAGGAAACGCATCAGTTTTTCACGGATGATTTCAGAGGCCATAAACCGCTGTGAACGGTCGGTGATGTAATCTTCCGGGAAGTGATGCGTCGCTTCCGGCAGGTGTTTGCGCACGATTGACGCGATAGTGTCAACGTTAAGTCCGGTTTCGGCGGAGATTGGCACGATATCAAGGAAATTCATCTGACTTGCCAGGAACTGCAGATGCGGCAGCAGGTCGGCTTTTTCCTGCACGTTATCCACTTTGTTCACCGCGAGGATCACCGGCGCTTTACCGTCACGCAACTTGTTGAGCACCATTTCATCGTCCGGCGTCCAACGGGTGCCTTCAACGACAAAAATCACCAGCTCGACATCGCCAATGGAGCTGCTCGCCGCTTTGTTCATCAGGCGGTTAATAGCACGCTTCTCTTCCATATGCAGGCCCGGGGTATCGACGTAGATCGCCTGATACGCGCCTTCAGTATGGATACCCACAATGCGGTGACGAGTTGTCTGCGCTTTGCGGGAAGTGATGGAGATTTTCTGCCCCAACAGTTTGTTCAGCAGCGTGGATTTACCAACGTTCGGACGTCCAACGATGGCAATAAATCCGCAGTAACTTTTATCGATGCTCATTCCAGCTCCAGTTTTTTCAACGCCTGTTCGGCGGCAGCCTGCTCAGCCTTACGACGGCTTGAACCTGTGCCAACCACCGGTTCACTCAGGCCGCTGACCTGGCAGTGGATTGTAAATTCCTGATCGTGCGCTTCGCCACGGACCTGAACTACCAGATAGGTTGGCAGCGGCAGATGGCGACCCTGCAAATATTCTTGCAAGCGCGTTTTCGGATCTTTTTGTTTATCGCCTGGGCTAATTTCGTCCAGACGGGTTTGATACCAGTTAAGGATTAACTTCTCGACGGTTTGAATATCACTGTCGAGGAATACGCCGCCAATTAATGCTTCGACGGTGTCGGCGAGAATTGACTCGCGACGAAATCCACCGCTTTTAAGTTCACCCGGCCCTAAACGCAAGCACTCGCCTAACTCAAATTCGCGTGCCAGTTCTGCCAGCGTATTGCCACGGACCAGCGTGGCACGCATCCGGCTCATATCGCCTTCATCCACACGAGGGAAACGGTGATACAGCGCATTGGCGATAACGTAGCTCAAGATTGAGTCGCCTAAAAATTCTAAACGCTCGTTATGTTTGCTGCTGGCGCTGCGGTGAGTTAATGCCTGCTGCAGCAGTTCCTGATGATTAAAAGTGTAGCCCAGCTTCCGTTGAAGCCGATTAATTACGATGGGGTTCATGCGATACCAATAAATAAATGCGTCAACAATTCAGCACACGAAACAGACCTGATACACATAGGCTCTGTTAACCGCTTTGTTGCGGATTCATTACGCCATATGTGGAAACCAACGCTGTTTCGTGTGCCGTGGCAACCAGAAGGCGCCAACCTTAAACTTCGGGGGAATATTCTATACACAACGATAAGGGATGTCGTTAGCCTGGGGAGATTTATCTCATAAATAATTCACGTTGCCGCCAGAATGACGACAACGTGAACGAGAAACAGCAATTAATGGATGCCACCAATGCGACTTAAGCGCACACCTGTCGGCCATTCACCTTCTTGCTTATCGAAACTCATCCAGATAGCCGTTGCCCGACCGACCAGATTCGCTTCCGGCACAAAGCCCCAGTAACGGCTGTCCGCGCTGTTATCGCGGTTGTCACCCATCATGAAGTATTGGCCCGGCGGAACAATCCAGGTTGCCAGTTGCTGCCCTGGCTGCTGGTAATACATCCCTACCTGATCCTGGGCGATGGGTACAGTCAGGATGCGATGCGTTACATCGCCCAGCGTCTCTTTACGTTCGGAAAGACGAATACCATTTTCTTTAGTTTCGTTTTTCGGCACTTCAAAGAAGCCACTGGTCGCTTCTCCGCCGTTACGACGCGAGAAGGTCTGTACGAAATCGCTCGGTTCAACGTTGGAATAAGTTACTGGTAGCGCGTTTTCACACGCCTGACCGGAACTGCATCCTGGTTGAATGGTCACTTCTTTCGCCACCGGATCATAAGTGACTTTATCGCCCGGTAAACCTACCGCTCGCTTGATATAATCAAGCTTCGGATCTTCCGGGTATTTGAAGACCACGATATCGCCACGTTTCGGATGACCGGTTTCGATCAATGTTTTCTGGTAAATAGGATCTTTAATGCCGTAAGCAAATTTCTCTACCAGAATGAAGTCACCGATTAATAGAGTCGGCATCATCGAACCTGACGGGATCTGGAACGGTTCATAAATAAATGAACGCACAATCAATACGATAGCCAGCACCGGAAATACAGAAGCCCCGGTTTCCAGCCAGCCTGGCTTCGGCGCAACCTTTTTCAGGGTTGCTTTATCCAGTGAATCCCCGGCAGCCGCTTGCGCCGCTGCCTGACGTTCCCGTCGTTTAGGTGCGAAAAAGAATTTATCCACGCACCATAAAATGCCCGTCACCAGTGTGGCAATCACCAGAATCAGGGCAAACATATTCGCCATGCCAACTCCTAAGGGTTATTTGTTGTCTTTGCCGACGTGCAGAATGGCAAGGAACGCTTCTTGCGGCAGCTCGACGTTACCGATCTGCTTCATACGTTTCTTACCTTCTTTCTGCTTCTGCAGCAGCTTTTTCTTACGGCTGATATCACCACCATAGCATTTAGCCAGTACGTTTTTACGCAGCTGCTTCACGGTGGAACGCGCAATGATGTGCGTACCAATCGCTGCCTGAATAGCGATATCAAACTGCTGGCGTGGGATCAGATCTTTCATCTTCTCCACCAGCTCGCGACCACGATTTTGCGAATTATCACGGTGGGTGATCAATGCCAGCGCATCAACACGCTCACCGTTGATTAAGACGTCAACACGCACCATGTCAGAAGCCTGGAAGCGTTTGAAGTTGTAATCCAAAGACGCATAGCCACGCGAGGTTGATTTCAGTCGGTCGAAGAAATCAAGCACCACTTCCGCCATCGGGATCTCGTACGTCAGCGCTACCTGGTTTCCGTGATAGACCATGTTGGTCTGTACACCGCGTTTTTCCACGCACAGGGTAATGACGTTACCGAGATACGCTTGCGGCAGCAGCATATGACACTCTGCAATCGGCTCGCGCAGTTCGTAGATGTTATTTACCGCTGGCAGCTTGGATGGGCTGTCGACGTAGATAACTTCTTTTGCCGTAGTTTCAACTTCATACACTACTGTCGGTGCTGTGGTAATCAGGTCCAGATCGTATTCACGTTCCAGACGTTCCTGAATGATCTCCATGTGCAGCAGGCCGAGGAAGCCGCAGCGGAAACCAAAGCCCAGCGCCGTAGAGCTTTCTGGCTCATAGAACAGTGAGGCGTCGTTCAGGCTGAGTTTGCCCAACGCGTCACGGAAGGCTTCATAGTCGTCGGAACTTACCGGGAACAAGCCCGCATAAACCTGCGGTTTAACTTTCTTAAACCCAGGCAACGCTTTTTCTGCCGGATTACGCGCCAGCGTTAAGGTATCGCCTACCGGTGCGCCGTGGATGTCTTTGATCGCACACACCAGCCAACCTACTTCGCCGCATTTCAGTTCAGTACGATCAACCTGTTTCGGCGTGAAGATCCCCAGGCGGTCGGCGTTATAGGTCTGCCCGGTGCTCATAACTTTCACTTTGTCGCCCTTACGCAGGGTGCCGTTTTTAATACGGATAAGTGAAACCACGCCCAAGTAGTTATCGAACCAGGAGTCGATAATCAGCGCCTGTAACGGACCTTCTGGATCGCCTTCCGGCGGTGGAATGTCGCGCACCAGACGTTCGAGAACGTCCTGCACGCCAACGCCGGTTTTCGCTGAACAGCGCACCGCGTCGGTGGCATCGATGCCAACAATATCTTCAATTTCTTCCGCCACGCGTTCAGGATCGGCTGCCGGTAAGTCAATCTTGTTCAGTACCGGCACCACTTCGAGATCCATCTCCATCGCGGTGTAGCAGTTCGCCAGAGTTTGCGCTTCTACGCCCTGCCCGGCGTCGACCACCAGCAATGCGCCTTCGCAGGCGGCCAGAGAACGGGAAACTTCATAGGAGAAGTCAACGTGGCCTGGAGTGTCGATAAAGTTAAGCTGATAGGTTTCGCCGTCAGACGCTTTGTAGTCCAGCGTCACGCTCTGCGCTTTGATGGTGATGCCACGCTCACGCTCAAGATCCATGGAATCGAGAACCTGCGCCTCCATTTCACGGTCAGACAGGCCACCGCAGATCTGGATAATACGGTCAGACAGCGTCGATTTACCGTGGTCAATGTGAGCAATGATCGAAAAGTTACGTATATTCTTCATAAAGTATGATTATTGTGCCTTAATGCCCGGTTAACCAGGCTTTTAGAAGTCGCTGTTCTGAGCTTAACGTCTGTATTAATAGAAAGGCCGCATTCTACACTACAACATTGAGGCGAGGAAATGTTCATACCGTATGGATTGTAGTATCTGGAAACGTCCTCGCATTTGTTATGCAAAATGCGACAAAGCCAGTGAAATCACTGGCTCGCGTCTTCCGAAGATGTTTCAAACCGCACAAGGCCTGGCGGCAATGCCACGCTTAAAATGATCGGTTGCCATTCAGCCCGGGCAGCAAACTTTCGCGAGTAGCCGCGCGCAATCAGGAATCCACCAACGCCACCAAGAATTGCGCCGCATAACGCCGCAATGTCTGAAGCAAAGAGTAGCTGAAATAACGAAGCAACAAGGAACAATCCCACCAGCGGCGACATATAAACCAGCAATGCGGAACTAAGCAGGCTACCTTCAGCGATTCCTAATTCCACTTTTTGCCCCGGCACTAACGGTTCATCACAGGGTACGACGATGGTATGTGTGGTTTGCGGACCAAGTTTATTCAACACGCGGCTGCCGCAGCCAGCACGGGAAGCGCAGCTGCTGCATGAGGCTTTGACATCACAACTGACCAGCGCCTGCCCGTTTTGCCAGGAGACGACAGTAGCCCACTCTTTGATCATTGCGCGGCCCCGAACTTAATGTTCTCGGCGATGCGTTTCGCCGTTTGCGGCGGTAGTTCACCAACAATAGTGATTTCCGCGTTGTCACGTATGCTGGTGCTGACTGTTCGGCGTCCGGTTCGCAACATCTGATCGGTGCTCGACGGCGTCGCGCGGTTAACGTTTACCGAGAAGCTGAACAACCCGTCAGAATAGAGACGTGATTCGATGGGCATATTGTCCATCGTGGGCAACGGGCGTCGGCTACTGGAGACTTCGCTAAACCCCTGCGGTAACCAGGTTGGAGTCCAGTTGAATTTGGCTTTTTCACCTACAGGAACAGAAAGCAGTGGCGGCAAGTTCGCCTTCGCCAGCGTCTGCATACTGCTGCTGATATCCTGATTGACGTTAAAAGCAATCACGCGAAATTGTTCCAGCGTTTCGCCATCGCGATCAAGGAGATCAACCCGCATCGGTAATTTCGATTCGGTGTCCATCCACACAATGTAGCTGTAGCGTGTACCATCACGGGCGACTACGCGAATGACTTCGCAAAGACGATCAGCAATACGAGTGCGTCCCACGGAGATAAAGTCGTAGTAAGGAGAAAGGCGTTTGAAATCGGTATAGATGAGCGATGGCAGAGAATCAACAATGTAATCGCCATTAAGAGTAAACGGTTCAAGGCCCGGCTCAAAGTAGCTGATTTCATTGCCGCGCTGTACCACTTCCCGGCGCGGGCCATCCATTTGCAACAACTGTGCAAGCGGACGGTTATCGAGGCGTGCATGTCGATAACGCAGAGACTCAACACCTTGTTTATTGATGCTGATGAATGACAGCTCGTAATTCAGTGACTGACTAGCCAAGTTCATCTGCTGTAATAACGCCCCGGACGCGGGAGTGGCCGAGGCGTTAGCAGAGAATAACAGGCTACCTGTCACTAATGACATGGCAAACCAAAGTTGCTTCATTACTGCGATTGCGTTCCTAAAGTTTGAATTCCTGGCACCTGTACAGCGGCTTGCTGTGTCTGGGCCTGCTCAAACTGAAGCTGTTCGGAGTGGAGTCGACGTTGCAGTTCGTAATCCTGCAACATGGCATTAATGCGACGACGCTGCTCCTGTACCTGTTGCTGCTGACCATTGCTCGCGGTCGTCGCTTCAGAAGGTACCCCCAGGCTTACCGGGCTGGCTTTACCCATCATCGGCAGAGTATTAAATACCGGTGTTTCGGGCTGCTGGGACGTTTCAGATTGTCCATTATAGTGCTGGACGCCAACGATAACTGCAAGCGATACACATGCCGCTACGCCCATTTGGGTAAGCTGTGCCGCCCACGGACGTACTTTCTGCCAGAATGGCATTTTCTGCCATTGATGCGGTGCAGGCTGGGCCTCTGGGATCAATATCGTCGGTTGACGAACTGGCTCTTCTTCAATGGCGGCCATCACGCGTGATGAGATATCGAAATGAAGCAACTCAGGAGTATCACCCCGCATAGAGTCACGGATTAAGTGATAGCTTTCCCAGGTTTTCTGCATTTCCGGGTTGTGAGCCAGTTCGTTAAGCAGCTCACTATCCAGCGTTTCGCCATCCATTAAAGCGGAAAGTTGTTCTTTCTGCATGCCTAATACCCTTATCCAGTATCCCGCTATCGTCAACGCCTGATAAGCGGTTGAACTTTATTATCAATAGCTTCCCTCGCTCGGAAGATACGTGAACGCACCGTACCTACCGGACAATCCATGATAGCGGCTATCTCTTCATAGCTCAGGCCATCCAACTCCCGCAAGGTTATTGCCATGCGTAAATCTTCCGGGAGGGACTCAATAGTTCGGAAAACTATCTGTCTCAGTTCTTCTGACAACATTAAGTTCTCAGGGTTCGAAATTTCTTTCAGCGCGCCGCCACTTTCGAAGTTTTCTGCTTCAATGGCATCCACATCACTGGAAGGTGGACGACGCCCCTGAGCAACCAGGTAATTTTTCGCTGTATTGACAGCTATCCGATACAGCCATGTATAAAAAGCACTATCTCCCCGGAACGAATCCAGCGCACGATAGGCTTTAATAAAAGCTTCTTGTACCACATCGGGAACATCACCCGACGGCACATAGCGGGAAACCAGACTCGCCACTTTATGCTGATAGCGCACTACCAGTAAGTTAAAAGCTTTCTGATCTCCCTTCTGGACCCGTTCAACCAGGACCTGGTCCGTTAACTGCTCGCTCATCCGAGGTAAAGTCTCCCCAAACCAAATTTCCACGCGCTATCGAAACGCCACTCCATTAGCTGCAATTTGAGCAAGCAAAAGGTTAGAGTGTCTCGTTTTTGTAAAGTTCCGTAACGCATCTGTTTTTGTTTGTCATGCTGTAGACGGATCATTATCTATCATTATAAGTCTACAGAATCTGAACATCGCATTATCTGTGTAGAAATGCCCATTTAACTGCCTGAAGAGTACCCCAACGGCCTTTTTATTTCACCACCTAATCCTCCGCCAGCAAGCAACTTCTCTTTTTTCCACCGCCCAGGATCTTCCTGTTTAGCCATTGTAACAAATATTAAAATAACAGGTGTTTAATTACACAATGTGCTGCTATGATGACCAAATCGTGTTTAGTAAATTAAACAAACAAAATGAATACTCTTCCTGAACATTCTTGCGATGTGTTGATTATCGGTAGCGGCGCAGCCGGGCTTTCACTGGCACTACGTCTGGCTGACCAGCATCGGATCATCGTTCTTAGCAAAGGCCCGGTAACGGAAGGCTCAACATTTTATGCCCAGGGCGGAATCGCCGCCGTGTTTGATGAAACTGACAGCATTGACTCGCATGTGGAAGACACATTGATTGCTGGCGCCGGAATTTGCGATCGCCATGCGGTTGAGTTTGTCGCCAGCAACGCGCGTTCCTGCGTGCAATGGCTAATTGATCAGGGAGTGTTGTTTGATACCCACGTCCAGCCAAATGGCGAAGAGAGCTATCATCTGACCCGTGAAGGTGGGCATAGTCACCGTCGTATTCTTCATGCTGCCGACGCCACCGGTAGAGAAGTAGAAACCACGCTGGTGAGCAAGGCGCAGAACCATCCGAATATTCATGTGCTGGAACGCAGCAATGCGGTTGATCTGATTGTTTCTGACAAGATTGGTTTGCCTGGAACGCGAAGGGTTGTCGGCGCGTGGGTTTGGAACCGTAATAAAGAAACAGTGGAAACTTGCCACGCCAAAGCAGTGGTGCTGGCAACTGGCGGCGCGTCGAAGGTTTATCAGTACACCACCAATCCGGATATTTCCTCTGGTGATGGTATTGCCATGGCCTGGCGTGCTGGTTGCCGGGTCGCCAATCTCGAATTTAATCAGTTTCACCCTACCGCGCTGTACCATCCACAGGCACGGAATTTCCTGTTAACGGAAGCCTTACGCGGCGAAGGAGCTTATTTGAAACGCCCGGACGGCACACGTTTTATGCCTGATTTTGATGATCGCGGCGAACTGGCCCCGCGCGATATTGTCGCCCGCGCCATTGACCATGAGATGAAACGCCTCGGCGCGGATTGTATGTTCCTTGATATCAGCCATAAGCCCGCCGAATTTATTCGCCAGCATTTCCCGATGATCTATGAAAAGTTGTTGGGGCTGGGTATTGATCTCACGAAAGAACCGGTGCCGATTGTGCCTGCTGCGCACTATACCTGCGGCGGTGTAATGGTTGATAATCATGGACGCACGGATGTTGATGGCCTGTATGCCATTGGAGAAGTGAGTTATACAGGATTACATGGTGCTAACCGCATGGCCTCTAACTCCTTGCTGGAGTGTCTGGTCTATGGCTGGTCGGCGGCGGAAGATATCACAAAACGTATGCCTTATGCGCGCGGCGTCAGCAGCCTGCCACCCTGGGATGAAAGCCGCGTTGAGAATCCTGATGAACTGGTGGTGATTCAACATAACTGGCACGAGTTACGCTTGTTTATGTGGGATTACGTAGGCATTGTGCGCACAACAAAACGTCTTGAGCGCGCCCTGCGGCGTATCAATATGTTGCAACAGGAAATAGACGAATATTACGCCCACTTCCGCGTGTCGAATAATTTGCTGGAACTGCGTAATCTGGTGCAGGTTGCCGAGTTGATTGTTCGCTGTTCAATGATGCGCAAGGAGAGTCGGGGGTTGCATTTCACGCTGGATTACCCGGAGCTACTCACGCATTCCGGTCCGTCGATTCTCACCCCCGTCAATCATTACATAAATAGATAAAAGGCCTGGGTCAGCGCCGTATACGCTTCAGAATAGTTCTGGTCTGGCCCACGAATGACTAAGCGATCGCAAAAGCACTCCCCCGCCAGTGGGGAGAATGCCAGCAGCACCCGGTGCGGCAATCGTGCTTCGTTTTCTGCCACATCCGTTCGCAAACGTAAATGCCACCCCATACTTAATGCCAGCTCAGTAAAACTATTACCGATTTGCTCTGGCAGCACCACGCAGAAAAATCCCTCTTCGGTAATGCATTCTGCCGCGCAGGTCAGCAAGGATTGATGATCCAGCGTGGTGGTATAGCGCGCCTGTTCCCGCTGCGGTGTCGCACACTCCACTCCCTGCTCATAATAGGGCGGGTTGCTGATGATTAAATCAAAGCGCGTTGTCTGCTGTGTTATCCACTGCTGAATATCCGCCGTATGGACGTTAATCCGCTCTGCCCACGGGGACTGAGCGAAATTTTCCCGCGCCTGGGCAGCCGCTTCGTTTTCAATTTCAACCGCATCGATTATCACGCTGTCATCGGTGCGCTGCGCCAGCATCAAAGCCAATAAGCCGCTACCGCTGCCGATATCAAGGCAGCGTTTTACCCCAGCCACAGGAGCCCATGCGCCAAGCAAAATACCATCCGTTCCCACTTTCATTGCACAGCGATCATGTGCGACAAAAAACTGTTTAAAAGTAAATCCATTACGACGAAGCACGGATGTAGACTGTGACATGAAAATAAAACCTTGCTGAAAAAACGGCGATAGCACCGGGTAAGAACAATACCTGAGAAGTGATATCCATACAAACAGATGAAGATTGCAGCCGTAACGTCTATAATCAGCGCCCCACACAGAGGTAGAACATGACTGTAACGACTTTTTCCGAACTTGAACTCGACGAAAGCCTGCTGGAAGCCCTCCAGGATAAAGGTTTCACTCGCCCGACCGCCATTCAGGCTGCCGCCATTCCGCCTGCGCTCGATGGCCGTGATGTACTCGGTTCTGCGCCGACAGGCACCGGTAAAACGGCGGCGTATCTGCTGCCAGCGTTGCAGCACCTGCTCGATTTCCCACGTAAGAAATCCGGTCCACCGCGTATTTTGATCCTCACCCCAACTCGCGAACTGGCGATGCAGGTGGCCGATCATGCCCGCGAACTGGCGAAACATACGCATCTCGATATCGCCACTATCACCGGCGGCGTGGCCTATATGAACCACGCAGAAGTGTTCAGCGAAAACCAGGACATCGTGGTCGCCACGACCGGACGTCTGCTGCAATACATAAAAGAAGAGAATTTCGATTGCCGCGCGGTTGAAACGCTGATCCTCGACGAAGCGGACCGTATGCTGGATATGGGCTTCGCTCAGGATATCGAACATATTGCTGGCGAAACGCGCTGGCGTAAACAGACCCTGCTCTTCTCCGCAACGCTGGAAGGCGATGCGATTCAGGATTTTGCCGAGCGTCTGCTGGAAGATCCGGTGGAAGTTTCTGCTAATCCTTCCACTCGTGAGCGCAAAAAGATCCATCAGTGGTATTACCGCGCCGATGATCTTGAGCATAAAACCGCGTTGCTGGTGCACCTGTTAAAACAGCCTGAAGCGACTCGCTCAATCGTATTTGTGCGTAAGCGTGAGCGTGTGCATGAACTGGCAAACTGGCTGCGCGAAGCGGGCATCAACAACTGCTATCTCGAAGGTGAGATGGTACAAGGCAAGCGTAATGAAGCGATTAAACGTCTGACCGAAGGTCGCGTTAACGTGCTGGTTGCTACCGACGTTGCTGCACGCGGTATCGACATTCCGGATGTCAGCCACGTCTTTAACTTCGATATGCCGCGCAGTGGCGATACTTATTTGCACCGTATCGGGCGTACCGCTCGCGCTGGCCGTAAAGGCACTGCGATTTCGCTGGTTGAAGCTCATGACCATCTGCTGCTGGGCAAAGTTGGCCGTTACATTGAAGAGCCGATTAAAGCTCGCGTAATTGATGAGTTACGCCCGAAAACACGTGCGCCAAGCGAGAAACAGACGGGCAAGCCATCTAAGAAAGTGCTGGCGAAACGTGCCGAGAAGAAAAAGGCTAAAGAGAAAGAGAAGCCGCGGGTGAAAAAACGCCATCGCGATACCAAAAATATTGGTAAGCGCCGCAAACCAAGCGGAACGGGCGTGCCGCCGCAAACGACAGAAGAGTAATCTTAATGCCGGGTTTAAGCCCGGCATTATTTTTATCCCGGCAAAAAACACTCTTCAACACACTGAATAAAAGTGTGCATCGCCGGGCTAACCGCTTTTCCGGCATGGTGTGCGCACATTGCTGTAATGGTCTGCGACGGTTCGCCGAAGGGCAATTCAATTAATTCACCGCTTTCAAGCTCTTTTGCCACCGCAAAGCGTGGCAAGTAGCTGACACCGATATTTGCCGCAACACAACGCTTGATGCTTTCGATACTTATAAGCTCAATGGTGTTTTCCACCGTGATGCGCCGCTGGCGCAGCGTGCTTTCAAAGATCTGCCGGAAGACACATTGCGGTTCGTTGATAATAAAGCTACAGACGTTATGCCTTCCCAGCTCAGTAAAATCAACATCTGCAACTTGCGGTGAAGCCACCAGCACCAGCGATTGTTCACCCAACTCACGTCGGTTCAGTGCATCATCATTCCCTACGCGATAAAAGACGCCGACGTCTGCCTCATCATTCAGTAGTGCATCACGGATCACATAACAGTTCAGCGACTGCAATGATAAACGCACTTTTGGCGCTCGTTGTCGAAAACACTGCAACACTTGCGGCATACGGTAAGAGAGTAACGTTTCCCCCGAAACAACGCGCAGTTCTCCGTCCGGATCAGACTCTTTTTTGGCAGCTTCGCGAAGCGTTTCCATCACTCTGGTGAGTTCATAAATGTGCGGCAGCAGCTTTTTTCCTTCGCGAGTGAGGCACATCCGTCGACCAATTTTCTCAAACAACTGGACCGAAAACTCCTGTTCAAGCTGCTGAATATGAAAGGTAACCGTCGACTGTGTGCAGCACAATTTTTGCGAAGCACGCAAAAAGGAACCCTCTTCCACCACGGTTTTTAGGGTAATAAAACGGCGCAGATCCATAATCCCAAACCTATCGAAAATATCGAATTTAGAATGTGAAAACATTCATTTTTTTAAATGTTTTGTGTCGGGTACTGTCTACTAAAACAGAGGAGATAACAAGTGACACCGACCCTTTTAAGTGCTTTTTGGACCTACACACTGATTACTGCCCTTACACCAGGACCAAACAATATTCTCGCCCTTAGTTCTGCCACGTCGCATGGGTTTCGTCAGAGTACCCGCGTACTGGCAGGGATGAGTCTGGGATTTTTAATCGTCATGCTGCTGTGTGCGGGAATTTCGTTTTCACTGGCTGTTATCGACCCGGCAGCAGTGCATCTGTTAAGTTGGGCGGGGGCGGCATATATTGTCTGGCTGGCGTGGAAAATCGCTACCAGCCCAACAAAGGAAGACGGGCTACAGGCAAAACCGATCAGCTTTTGGGCAAGCTTTGCGCTACAGTTTGTGAACGTCAAAATCATTTTGTACGGCATTACGGCACTATCGACATTTGTCCTGCCGCAAACGCAGGCGTTAAGCTGGGTAGTTGGCGTCAGCGTTTTGCTGGCAATGATTGGGACGTTTGGCAATGTATGCTGGGCGTTGGCGGGGCATCTGTTTCAGCGATTGTTTCGCCAGTATGGTCATCTGTTAAATATCGTGCTGGCGCTGCTTCTGGTCTATTGCGCGGTTCGTATTTTCTATTAATAAACAAAAAAACGGAAGAGGTTGCCCTCTTCCGCTTCTGATATATCTGACTTAAGCCTTACAGGCTTTCAGTAAAGGTACGAGCGATAACGTCGCGCTGCTGTTCCGGAGTCAGAGAGTTAAAGCGAACTGCATAACCGGATACACGGATGGTCAGCTGCGGATATTTTTCCGGATGCTTAACTGCATCTTCCAGAGTTTCACGACGCAGAACGTTTACGTTCAGGTGCTGACCACCTTCTACGCGTACTTCTGGTTTAACTTCTACTGGAACTTCACGGTACTCAATGTCACCCAGTTTGCTTACTGCAACCACTTCGTCTTCTGCAAAACCTGCTTTCGCAACGATGCAACGCGCTTCGCCTTTTTCGCTGTCCAGCAGCCAGAAAGAGTTCAGCAGATCGTCGTTAGCGGCTTTAGTAATCTGGATACCTGTAATCATGTGATGCCTCCCCGGCAAAATTTATTTGATTTGATCAGCCTGTCGCGGCTAATTGGTAAAACCATTGTTGCTTGAGTGTATATATACTCCTCAAAGACCCTTGATTCTTTGATTTAAATCAATAAAAACCACACATCAAGTGTGGCCGCAAATGGATTTTATTGTTTTACATCAACTTATGCAGGTGTGGAATTTTACCAATTTACATTTTTTTTCACGTATTTTTGGCTAAAAAGTGTGCTTGGTTTTGTTCTGTAGAAAGAAGCAGTTAAGCTAGGCGGATTGAAGATTCGCAGGAGAGCGAGATGGCTAACGAATTAACCTGGCATGACGTGCTGGCTGAAGAGAAGCAGCAACCCTATTTTCTTAACACCCTTCAGACCGTCGCCAACGAGCGGCAGTCCGGTATCACTATCTATCCGCCACAAAAAGATGTCTTTAACGCGTTCCGCTTCACAGAGTTGGGTGACGTGAAAGTGGTGATTCTCGGCCAGGATCCTTATCACGGACCAGGACAGGCGCATGGTCTGGCATTTTCCGTTCGCCCCGGCATTCCGACACCACCGTCACTGCTGAATATGTATAAAGAGCTGGAAAATACTATCCCAGGCTTTACTCGCCCTACTCATGGCTATCTTGAAAGCTGGGCGCGTCAGGGTGTCCTGCTGCTCAATACCGTATTGACTGTACGTGCAGGCCAGGCGCATTCCCACGCCAGCCTCGGTTGGGAGACATTTACTGATAAAGTCATCAGTCTGATTAATCAGCACCGCGAAGGCGTGGTATTTTTGTTGTGGGGATCGCATGCACAAAAGAAAGGGGCGATTATAGATAAGCAACGCCATCACGTGCTGAAAGCACCGCATCCGTCACCGCTTTCTGCGCATCGTGGATTCTTTGGCTGTAACCATTTTGTGCTGGCAAATCAGTGGCTGGAACAACGTGGCGAGACGCCGATTGACTGGATGCCAGTATTACCGGCAGAGAGTGAGTAAATTAACGGGAAAATGCCGGATGGCAGAACTGCCACCCGGCTGATTTATCAGGCTTTATTCTGACGCCACCATTCGCCAAGAAGAACGCCGGTTGCAACAGAGATATTCAGTCCAGCAACGTTGCCAGTACCGTCAATCTTCACGCGCAAATCGTTCGGATCGCGTGCGGCATCCGGTAACCCTTCATATTCCTGACCCAGCACCAGCACCATTTTTTCTGGCAGACTGGTTTTGAACAGCGGTTTACCTTGCTCGCTGGAAGTGGTCACCACGGTGTAGCCCGCCTGACGGAAATCATCCAGTACGTTAACAATGTTGTCGCCAGTAATCGGCTGAACATGTTCTGCGCCGCCTTCTGCGGTACGGATAGCCGCCCCCGATTCCAGCAACGCAGCATCCTGCACCACAACGCCTTTCACGCCAAAGTGCGCACAGCTACGCATCATGCCGCCCAGGTTATGCGGGTTAGATTCGTTTTCCAGCGCCAGTACACAATCCTGCGCACCGGCCTGACTTACCCACTGCTGCACGGTTGTGCCGTTACGTTTTTTGATCAGAAAGCAAACGCCACCGTGATGTTCCGTGCCTGACGCTTTTGTCAGTTCGGCTTCATCCACCACATGGTACGCTTTGCGGTTTGCCGCCATCCAGCGCAATGCCTCTTTAAAACGCGGCGTTACGCTCTGGATAAACCAGGCGCGAACAATTGCTTCCGAGCGGCTCTGGAACAGTGCCTGACATGCATTTTCGCCGTAGACGCGAGTTTCTTCCGCACGCTGACGACGCAACACTTCCGGATCAATAAAACTTTTACCACTGATGCCACCGTGATCGGCCTTTTCCGGCGTCTCATCACCCGGCGCGCGGGAAACCGTGCGCCACGGCGACTCTTCCCACTTGCGGTCACGAGGCTGACTCTGTTTGTCATCGCGGGCGGGGCGACGGCCACCGTCGGCACGAGATTTTCCTGGACGCCCGCCCCCTTTCCCGGTACGCGGGTTATGAGTACGTTTATCAGAATCATCATCACTGCGGACATACATCACTTTGACCTTGCCGCTTTTGCTTTTCATTTCATCGTTCATGCTTTTCTCCACCAGCGCTGCGCGAAGCGCGCAGATTACCCGAAGTGCGCGCGGTTCGCCATGATTTCGTTCCAAAGCCTGTGACTATCATACCCATTGAATAAAACAGATTGTTGTCTGGAACAATGCCCTCGATAATATGTAACATATTAGAAACATACCTCTGTCGTTACCGATAAGTCTCCTTACTCATCCCGAGGTTAGATATGAATACCGTTTGTACCCATTGTCAGGCCATCAATCGCATTCCCGACGATCGGATCGAAGATGCGGCAAAATGTGGACGCTGCGGTCACAACCTGTTTGACGGAGAGGTGATTAATGCGACCAGTGAAACGCTCGACAAATTACTGAAAGACGATCTGCCTGTGGTGATCGACTTCTGGGCGCCGTGGTGCGGCCCTTGCCGTAATTTCGCGCCAATTTTTGAAGATGTTGCGCAAGAGCGTAGCGGTAAAGTGCGCTTTGTGAAAGTGAATACCGAAGCTGAACGTGAATTAAGCAGTCGCTTTGGTATTCGCAGTATTCCGACGATCATGATTTTCAAAAACGGTCAGGTTGTCGACATGCTTAATGGCGCAGTACCGAAAGCACCTTTCGATAGCTGGCTGAACGAATCGCTTTAATCTTGTCGGGGCGCATCTTGTGCCCCGTTTTCTCCTCTGCGACAATGGCGTTTTTTCGACGCTCTCTTATGACCGAAAACGCTGTTCTCCAGTTACGCGCCGAGCGTATTGCGCGCGCAACGCGCCCTTTTCTTGCCCGTGGTAATCGCGTTCGTCGTTGCCAACGTTGTCTTTTACCAGAGAAATTATGTCTCTGTTCAACGATCACGCCAGCGGAAGCAAAAAGCCGCTTTTGTTTGCTGATGTTCGACACCGAGCCGATGAAGCCCAGCAATACGGGACGTTTGATTGCCGATATCTTGCCGGATACCATCGCGTTTCAATGGTCGCGCACCGAACCATCGCAAGAACTGCTGGATCTGGTACAGAATCCGGAATATCAGCCAATGGTGGTTTTTCCCGCCTCATATGCCGATGAACAACGGGAAGTCATTTTCACTCCGCCTTCCGGTAAGCCACCGCTGTTTATCATGCTCGATGGCACCTGGCCGGAAGCTCGCAAGATGTTTCGTAAAAGTCCGTATCTGGATAATCTTCCCGTCATTTCCGTCGATCTTTCCCGGCTTTCTGCTTATCGCCTGCGTGAAGCCCAGGCTGAAGGCCAATATTGTACCGCTGAAGTGGCTATCGCACTTTTAGATATGGCGGGCGATACCGGGGCTGCGGTCAGCTTAGGCGAGCATTTCACTCGCTTTAAAACACGCTATCTGGCAGGAAAAACGCAACATCTGGGTAGCATCACAGCAGAACAGTTAGAAAGCGTTTAGAATCATTCAGTCACTTCTGCGGGAGACTGGTATGAGTCAGCGAGGACTGGAAGCACTACTGCGACCAAAATCGATAGCGGTAATTGGCGCATCGATGAAACCTAATCGCGCAGGTTACCTGATGATGCGTAACCTGCTGGCGGGAGGCTTTAACGGACCGGTGTTACCGGTGACGCCTGCCTGGAAAGCGGTACAAGGTGTACTGGCCTGGCCGGACATCGCCAGTCTGCCATTTACGCCCGACCTTGCAGTGCTGTGTACCAATGCCAGCCGCAATCTGGCGCTTCTGGAAGAACTCGGCGAGAAAGGCTGTAAAACCTGCATTATTCTTTCTGCCCCGGCATCGCAACATGAAGATCTCCGTGCCTGCGCCCAGCGCCATAACATGCGCTTGCTTGGGCCAAACAGTCTGGGATTACTGGCGCCGTGGCAAGGTCTGAATGCCAGCTTTTCGCCCGTACCAATCAAACGCGGCAAACTGGCGTTTATTTCGCAATCGGCTGCTGTTTCCAACACCATTCTCGACTGGGCGCAACAGCGTGAAATGGGTTTTTCGTATTTTATTGCGCTCGGCGATAGCCTGGATATCGACGTTGATGAATTGCTCGATTATCTGGCGCGCGACAGTAAAACCAGCGCCATCCTGCTCTACCTCGAACAATTAAGCGACGCGCGGCGCTTTGTTTCGGCTGCCCGTAGCGCCTCGCGTAATAAACCGATCCTGGTAATTAAAAGCGGACGTAGCCCGGCAGCACAGCGACTGCTGAATACGACGGCAGGAATGGACCCGGCATGGGATGCGGCTATTCAGCGTGCCGGTTTATTACGAGTACAGGACACTCACGAACTATTTTCGGCAGTGGAAACCCTTAGCCATATGCGCCCATTGCGTGGCGACCGACTGATGATTATCAGCAACGGTGCAGCGCCAGCTGCGCTGGCGCTGGATGCCTTATGGTCACGCAATGGCAAGCTGGCAACACTAAGCGAAGAAACCTGCCAGAAACTACGCGATGCGTTGCCAGAACATGTAGTAATCTCTAACCCGCTTGATCTGCGCGATGACGCCAGCAGTGAGCACTATATTAAAACGCTGGATATTCTGCTCCACAGTCAGGATTTTGATGCGCTGATGGTTATTCATTCGCCCAGTGCCGCAGCGCCCGCAACAGAAAGCGCGCAAGCATTAATTGAAGCGGTAAAACATCACCCTCGCAGCAAGTATGTCTCTCTGCTGACGAACTGGTGCGGCGAACATTCCTCGCAAGAGGCGCGACGTTTATTCAGTGAAGCCGGGCTGCCAACCTATCGCACGCCAGAAGGTACCATCACCGCTTTTATGCACATGGTTGAGTATCGGCGTAATCAGAAGCAACTACGCGAAACGCCGGCGCTGCCCAGCAATCTGACCTCTAATACCGCAGAAGCGCATCTTCTGTTGCAACAGGCTATTGCCGAAGGGGCAACGTCGCTCGATACCCATGAGGTACAGCCAATCCTGCAAGCGTATGGTATGAACACGCTTCCCACCTGGATTGCCAGCGATAGTACCGAAGCGGTGCATATTGCTGAACAGATTGGTTATCCGGTGGCGCTGAAATTGCGCTCGCCAGATATTCCACATAAATCGGAAGTTCAGGGCGTAATGCTTTACTTGCGTACAGCCAATGAAGTACAGCAAGCCGCGAACGCTATTTTCGATCGCGTAAAAATGGCCTGGCCGCAGGCGCGGATCCACGGTTTGCTGGTGCAAAGTATGGCTAACCGTGCGGGCGCTCAAGAGTTGCGGGTAGTGGTTGAGCAGGATCCGGTTTTCGGACCGCTGATCATGCTGGGTGAAGGCGGTGTGGAGTGGCGCCCTGAAGATCAAGCCGTCGTCGCGCTACCGCCGCTAAACATGAACCTGGCCCGCTATCTGGTCATTCAGGGAATCAAAAGTAAAAAGATTCGTGCGCGCAGTGCGCTACGTCCATTGGATGTTGCAGGCTTGAGCCAGCTTCTGGTGCAGGCTTCCAACTTGATTGTCGATTGCCCGGAAATTCAGCGTCTGGATATTCATCCTTTGCTGGCTTCTGGCAGTGAATTTACCGCGCTGGATGTCACGCTCGATATTGCACCGTTTGCAGGCGATAACGAGAGTCGGCTGGCAGTGCGCCCGTACCCGCATCAGCTGGAAGAATGGGTGGAATTGAAAAACGGCGAACGCTGCTTGTTCCGCCCGATTTTGCCAGAGGATGAGCCACAGCTTCAGCAATTCATTTCACGAGTCACCAAAGAAGATCTTTATTATCGCTACTTTAGCGAGATCAACGAATTTACCCATGAAGATTTAGCTAACATGACACAGATCGACTACGATCGGGAAATGGCGTTTGTGGCGGTGCGACGTATTGATCAAACGGAAGAGATCCTCGGCGTCACACGCGCGATCTCCGACCCTGATAACATTGATGCTGAATTTGCCGTACTGGTTCGCTCGGATCTCAAAGGGTTAGGGTTAGGTCGGCGACTGATGGAAAAGTTGATCACCTATACGCGAGATCACGGACTGCAACGTCTGAATGGTATTACGATGCCAAACAATCGTGGCATGGTGGCGCTGGCCCGCAAGCTTGGGTTTAACGTTGATATCCAGCTCGAAGAGGGGATCGTTGGGCTTACGCTAAATCTTGCCCAGCGCGAGGAATCATGAGTAAGGTACTGGAAATGTTGACCACTTAATCGGGTCTGGTGTTATTATTGCCCGCTTATGTCGTCTGCATTGCACAGAGGACCCTTCAATGAACAGAGAAGAAATGCACTGTGATGTTGTCAAAATTTAAGCGTAATAAACATCAACAACACCTTGCCCAACTACCCAAGATTTCTCAATCAGTTGATGATGTCGATTTCTTTTACGCTCCCGCCGACTTCCGGGAGACGCTGCTGGAAAAAATAGCCAGCGCGAAGCAGCGCATTTGCATTGTTGCCCTGTATCTCGAACAGGATGATGGTGGCAAAGGCATTCTGAGCGCGCTCTATGAGGCTAAACGGCAGCGTCCGGAACTGGATGTGCGGGTGCTGGTCGACTGGCATCGTGCGCAACGTGGACGCATTGGCGCTGCGGCATCTAATACTAACGCTGACTGGTACTGCCGCATGGCGCAGGAAAATCCGGGCGTAGATGTTCCGGTTTATGGCGTTCCCATCAATACCCGTGAAGCCCTGGGTGTTCTGCATTTTAAAGGCTTTATCATCGACGATAGCGTACTTTACAGCGGTGCCAGTCTGAACGATGTTTATCTGCATCAGCACGACAAATACCGCTACGACCGTTATCATCTGATTCGTAACCGTAAGATGTCAGACATTATGTTTGAATGGGTTACGCAGAATATTATGAATGGTCGCGGTGTTAACCGTCTGGATGATGAACATCGCCCAAAAAGTCCGGAAATCAAGAACGACATTCGCCTGTTCCGCCAGGAGTTGCGTGATGCCGCTTATCATTTCCAGGGAGATGCTGATAACGATCAACTTTCCGTCACGCCGTTGGTGGGTCTGGGGAAATCGAGTCTGTTGAACAAGACCATTTTCCATCTGATGCCTTGTGCAGAACAGAAACTGACTATCTGCACGCCATACTTCAACCTCCCGGCAATCCTGGTGCGCAATATCATCCAGTTGCTCCGTGAAGGGAAAAAGGTCGAAATTATCGTTGGTGATAAAACCGCGAATGACTTCTATATCCCGGAAGATGAACCATTCAAGATAATTGGCGCGTTGCCTTATCTTTATGAGATCAATCTGCGTCGCTTCCTGAGTCGTTTGCAGTATTACGTCAATACAGACCAGTTAGTGGTCCGTTTGTGGAAAGATGACGATAATACTTATCACCTGAAAGGAATGTGGGTTGATGATAAGTGGATGCTGGTAACCGGCAATAACCTGAATCCACGCGCCTGGCGTCTGGATCTGGAAAACGCCATTTTGATCCACGATCCGCAACTGGAGCTTGCGCCGCAGCGTGAAAAAGAACTGGATCTGATCCGCGAGCATACCACCATTGTTAAGCACTACCGCGATCTGCAAAGTATTGCCGATTATCCGGTGAAAGTTCGCAAACTTATCCGCCGTTTGCGCCGCATCCGCATCGACCGATTAATTAGCCGTATCCTGTAATCTGAACCCCGTCCCGTACGGGGTTTGTTTTTTGGAGGCCGCGTTGCGTATTCTTTTTGTCTGTTCACTATTGTTACTTTCTGGTTGCAGCCACATGGCTTACGATAGCTGGCACGGGCAGGATAAAGCTCAACACTTTATCGCCTCGGCGATGCTTTCCGCTGCAGGAAATGAATACGCACAGCATCAGGGGATGAGTCGCGACCGCAGCGCAATGTTCGGGCTGATGTTCTCTGTAGGGTTGGGAACGTCAAAAGAACTTTGGGATAGCCGCCCCGAAGGAAGCGGCTGGAGCTGGAAAGATTTTACATGGGATGTAGCCGGTGCAACCACCGGCTATACCGTCTGGCAAATAGCGCATCACTAAAGACGCATCCCCTTCCCTTTGCGGTGCAGCATCAAAGAAACCAGAAACGCCACCACGGCCATCAATGTCACATACCAGAAGAATGCCGTTTCCATTCCTATCGATTTCAGCGACAACGCTACATACTCCGCCGAACCACCAAATATAGCATTGGCGACCGCATATGACAGACCAACGCCTAATGCGCGAACCTGTGCCGGAAACATCTCAGCCTTCAGTATCCCGCTGATTGATGTATAAAAACTCACAATCAGCAAGGCGCACATCACCAGACCAAAAGCGGCATAAGGAGAGGAGACGTTCTGCAATGCTGACAGTATGGGGACGGTAAAAATAGCAGCCAAAGAGCCAAAACATAACATTGAGGTTCGGCGACCAATCTTATCTGACAGCGCGCCAATGAGCGGTTGAATGAGCATAAATACAAACAATGCCGCAGTCATAATGCCGCTTGCTACGTTGGCGTGCATTCCCGCAGTATTCACCAGATATTTCTGCATATAGGTGGTAAAGGTATAGAAACAAAGGGAACCCGCAGCAGTGAAGCCGAGAACCATAATGAATGCACGGCGATTGCGCCATAATCCCTTCATTGAGCCCGCTTCTTTTAAAGCGCGCGTTTCTTGTTGCGAAGTTTCATCTAATTGACGGCGTAACCACAACGCTACAACGGCTAACACCGCTCCTAACGCAAAAGGAATGCGCCATCCCCACTCTCTGAGAGCAGAATCTTCCATAGTATGTTGTAAAACCACCACAACCAGTAAGGCCAGCAACTGACCGCCAATTAGCGTGACATACTGGAACGAAGCATAGAACCCTTTGCGCCCTTCAACAGCAACTTCACTCATATAAGTGGCGCTGGTGCCATATTCTCCGCCAACGGATAATCCCTGGAATAAACGCGCGAGAAGCAATAATGCTGGAGCCCTGGTACCGATAGTTTCATAACCTGGCAGACAGGCGATAACCAGTGATCCGAAACACATCATACACACCGATAACAACATTGATTTTTTACGGCCATGTTTATCGGCTATACGTCCAAATAGCCAGCCACCTATTGGACGCATCAGAAAGCCCGCAGCAAAAACGCCTGCTGTTTGCAGTAGTTGAGTGGTCGTATTACCTGAAGGGAAAAAGATGTGGGCGAAGTAGAGGGAACAGAATGAGTAGACATAGAAATCGAACCATTCGACCAGGTTACCTGAAGAGGCCCCTACTATTGCCCAGATGCGGCGACGAGTATCACTACTTGTCAGTTTGCTGTCTGCCGTTACAGTGCTTTCTGCCATGCCAATATTTCTCCTGCCATAATCCGATGCTTTTGTCGGTCGATGTTGTTTATTATTTAGTAAGTCGAATGTTATACATTTGTTACATATGCTTGTGCAACCATAATTGCGAATTTGGTTAGCAAGAGAATGATTATTCAGGATGGCAGGAAGGATTTCAGGTGAGGTTGTCGTATGGAAATGGGCGAACATCTGGCGTATACAAGGAAATGTGTAGGGTCTTTATTTCTTAGCCAGACCATTCGGTGGTTTTTACTGCCTACGCTATTCAGGACGGGCACAGATAAAACAATAAGACGTGCCAGCGTCGCATCCGGTATTTTTTCTGCACCAACGCAAAAAGGCCATCCTGACGGATGGCCTTTCGCTAATTTGATGCCTGGCAGTTCCCTACTCTCGCATGGGGAGACCCCACACTACCATCGGCGCTA